>DASRZY010000029.1:0-15164 GCA_035685905.1 Syntrophales bacterium | reverse complement strand
TCGCCTTCACCTTCATGGGAGGGGCCATCGTGAGCGGGGAGGGGGACCTCGGGAAAACGTTCATGTACCTGGGGATCGGGGCTGTGGTTTTCGTCATCATCTCCCTGATCCCCGGCTGGATCAAGAAACGCGCAAAACTGGAGTTTCCGGAAAAGGAAAATCCCGTAAAATAGATCGGCAGAGAGAGTTCGGAAGAAACACCTCCACGATGGAAGCCACCTGAAGTGTCAGGCCCTCCGGGCTTCTGCCGGCTCAAAAGGAAAAGGGCAGAAAGCGGCCGGTGCCGTCTTTTTGCCCTTTTGTTTTCCGGAACCCAACGGTACAATTTACCCATAGCAAATAGCATTGTTCATGGCTATCATAAGGGAGGCGTGCTGATCATGGGTGACTATTACAACAGCGACGATCTCGGGCGCTTCGGCGAGGTGGGAACGCACAAGCCGGAGCTTTTCCGGAAATTCATGGAATGGTACCAGGCCTCTCTCGAGGCCGGGGCCTTGAGCAAACGGGAAAAAGCCCTGATCGGCCTTGCTGTTGCCCACGTGATCCAGTGTCCCTACTGCATTGATGCCTTCACCCGGGAATGCATCGCCGAGGGAATGGACATGGACCACATCACGGAAGCCATTCACACGGCCTCGGCCGTGCGCGGCGGTGCGGCCCTCATCCACGGCTTGCAGGCACAGAACATAGCCGACAAAGTCCTGCTGTAGAATCAGTGGCTAGTGACGGGTGGAAGGAAGGGACCAGGGACCGGGACGAGTAAGAAGTGTCTGAGTGACTGAGTGTTGAAGTGTCTGAGTGAAGAAAAAGACTCAGAAGCTTGGGAAAGGGGATTTGGGGTTCCTTCATGCCCCGGTACCCAATTCACTTTTCCGCCGCTGAAAGCGGAATGACTAAATAGACGAAATAGACCAGACAGACCAGATAGGCGGGACAGACGAAATGTCTTCCTTCGACGACAAGGTAAAAGAGTTGAAGGGCGACGTGCTGCGCGCCGCCGATGTGGCCATTCTGCAGGTAAACATCGGCTACCGGTGCAACATGGACTGCAAGCACTGCCACCTGTCGGCCGGTCCCCACCGCACGGAACTCATGGACAGGGAAACCGTCGCCCAGGTGCTGAGGGTCCTGAAAGAGTCGGGCATCCGAACGCTGGACATTACAGGCGGTGCTCCCGAGTTGAATCCCCACCTGCGACACCTTATTGCGGAAGCTCGCAATGCCGGGGCCCACGTCATCGTGCGGACCAACCTCACTGTTCTCCTGGAGCCGGGCATGGAGGACCTCCCGGAATTCTATCGGGATCACGGCGTCGAAGTGGCTGCGTCCTTGCCGCACTTCACCGGTGTAAGCGTTGACCGGGTCCGCGGCGGGGGAACCTTCGAGAAGAGTCTCCGGGTCCTGCGGCGATTCAATGACCTGGGTTACGGGAAAGCAGGGACGGGACTGACACTGAACATCGTCTACAACCCGCCGGGCGCGCTGCTGCCGGGATCGCAGGCCGAGATGGAGACGCGATACCGCAAGGAGCTTGCCGACCAGGGGATCATGTTCAACAGCCTTTTCATTTTCGCCAATATGGCCCTGGGACGTTTCCGGGACTTCCTGGTCCGGACGAAGGGTTTTGACGGCTACATGGCCTCCGTCCGGAAGGCCTTCAACCCTGCGACGCTGGATGGCCTTATGTGCCGCCATCTCGTGAGCGTCCGTTGGGACGGGACCCTGTTTGACTGCGACTTCAACCAGGTCCCCGATCTTCCCATCGAGGAGACCTGCCCGCGGCACATTTCCCACTTCGACCTTCAGAGTCTTGCCCGCCGCCGCATCGTGACCGACGAGCATTGCTTCGTCTGCACCGCCGGCGCGGGCACCAGCTGACTGGGCGCCATTGCCTAGCAGGCGGTCGGCCTGCTTAAAAAAGCAAATCCCCCTTTTATCCCCCTTTTGAAAAGGGGGAAGAGGGGGATTTTGTGTTCTCTGAAGATCTCTACTTGCCGGTGAACGTTGGTTTGCGTCTTGCGAGAAATGCGCCGACGCCTTCACGGGCGTCGGCCGTTTTCGACATGTCGGCGATCCCCCGGGCCTCGAGCTCCATCTGGGTCTCCAGCGACTCCGAATACGTTCCGCACAGCAGTTTCTTCACCGATCCGAATGACTTTGTGGGTCCGGTTGCGAGGGATCTCGCCAGCTTTTCTGCTTCCTGCATCAGCTCTGCGTCGGGGACCACCCGGTTCACGAGGCCCCAATCGAGAGCCTCCCTGGCGGTCAGCCTGCGGTTTGTCAGCATCAGCTCCTTGGTTCTCAACAACCCGATGAAACGGGGCAGCAGGTAAGTCATCGCGCCGTCCGGCGAGAGCGCTGCCGCCGTGTAGGCCGCCGTGAAGGACGCCGATTCGGCGGCAAGCACCAGGTCCCCGGAGATGGCAAAGCTCATCCCCATCCCCGCTGCGGGCCCGTTGACGGCCGTCACCAGCGGCTTGTCCATGCGCAGGAACCGCGAAGCCGCCGCGTGGCAGTACACGGTCATCTCCTTCAGGGCTTGCGCCAGCCCCTCGCCGGATTCCGCAAAATACTTCAGATCGCCGCCGGCGCTGAAGAACTTGCCCCGCCCGGTGAGCAGGGCCGCCCGGATGCCCGGGTCCTCGTCGCAGCGGATGGCCGCGTGCATCAGCTCCTTGCCCGAGGTCATGATGAGCCCGTTTGCCGCTTCAGGGCGGTTCAGTGTGATGAAGGCCACCTGATCCTTCACTTCGAACTGGATCGTCTCGTAATTCATCTGCTCTCCCTCCTTCGATGAACAAGTTGATTGGATCAATAGTTGATTGGGTAAACAGGGGAGACGCGTTCTTTCCTAATCAACCAGTCAACCCATTACCCAATTACTGCTTACCAAAGACAGGGTGCCGCCGGGCGGCGATGCGGATGAGCCGGCTGCCCATCTGTCCGTAGGAATATCCGGCAAGTTCCGCCGTTAAGGCAAGGCTCGCGTCGGCGCTGATGTCGGGGTTGGGGTTCGGGTCGAGGAGGTAGAATACGCCTTCGCGAAGCCGGAAGTCGAACCGGGCGTAATCCCGGATCCCCATGGCCCGGTAGGCCGCCCGGGAGACGTCTTCCAGCAGGCGAAGTTCTTCCGCCGTCAGCGGCGCAGGTGCGACGGTGCGGATCTCGGTGTAGTGACGCGATCCCGGTGTGAACTTGGCATCCCACGAGCAGAGCCGCTCGCGCAGGTCGCTGAAGGCGGAAAATTCCATCTCGACGGGCGGCAGCATTTCCACATCCTCGTTCCCCCAGAGGGTCACCCGGAATTCCCTGCCGTCGATGAACTCCTCGACCAGGGCTGGCTGCTGATAGGTCCCGGTGACAAAAGCGATGCGTTCCAGCAGCGCATTCATATCCAGGACGACAGCCTCGGGAGTGATCCCGATGCTGCAGTGCTCCCGGACAGGTTTCACAATGGCGGGGAATCGGTCCCACGATACGCCCTGCGCCGCTGCGCAGACGCAGCCCTGCGGCGCCGGCACGCCGGCCCGGAGCAGAACGTCCTTGACCTTCTCCTTGTCGCCGCTGAGTCTCAGGACCTCGGGCGGCGAGCCCGAGTAGGCAAAACCCATCTCCTCCAGGACATCGGTGACGAGGGCATCGCTGTGGGCGATGCCGGGTACCGCCTCGCACCAGTTCAAAATGACGAACAGGTCTGGATGGTAGGGTGATAGAAATCTGCGCAGGTCCAGATCGTTGACCTGGACAGGGGTTACGGGATGGCCGACCTGCCGCAGGGCCTCGATCATCTCCTGCGTCGCGGTCACGGCTTCGTCCTGTTCAGGGATCTCCCACGCGGGGTCGATATTGTAGAGGAGCAGCACGGGCAGATCCCGCGGTGCCGGCTCAGGCCCGGAGACCGGCTTTTTCGCTGCCGGGGACTTTCCTGCCGGCTGCGCACTCTTTCGCCGCGGCTTGCGGAGAGTCTTGCCCGTTTTGTGTTTTTCCATTTTCACTTCCCTTGTTGCCATCGTGTGTACGAAGATCGGAAGATGGGAAGCGAGGAAGAGCGGATAAGAAAAGAAAACAAATCCTTCATCCACTCTGATTTTCCGCTCTTCGCAACTTCCTCACTTCCGTCTTTATCACTGCGTCATCACGTATTTCTGCTCCTCCTTCGGCACGTACCACCAGATCGTGTTGTGGCCGATGCCGATCGGCGCGGGCTCAATCCCGTGGATCCGGGCGCTGAAGATGGGCAGCGCATCGGGCACGTAGAGGAAGATGTAGGGCTGGTCCTCTGCCAGGATTTCCTGGATGCGGTCGTAGCAGCGCTTGCGCTCGTTGCGGTCGAATGTGCTGCGGCCCTTATCCAGCAGGATGTCCACCTCGTTGTTCTTGTAGGAGATGAAATTCAGCTCGCTCGGGCCCGTCTTGCTCGAGTGCCAGACGTCGAAGAGGTCGGGATCCATCGGGATCGTCCAGCCGAGGATGACGGCATCGAAGCGCCGCTTGTTGATGAATTCCTTGATAAAGGCCGCCCACTCGATGATGCGGATCTTGACGGAGATCCCCACCTCGGCCAGACGGCGCTGGATGATTTCGGCCGTCTTGGCGCGAACCTCGTTTCCCTGGTTGGCGAGCAGCTCGAATTCGAACCGCTTGCCGCCCCTATCCAGGATGCCGTCGCCGTCCGTGTCGCGCCATCCCGCTTCAGCCAGCAGCTCGCGGGCCCGCTTCGGGTCGTAGGGGTATCGCTTCACGTCGGGATTGTACTGCCAGGTGCCCGGCTTGAAAGGCCCCGTGGCCTCTTTCCCCAGGCCCAGGAGAATCCCGTCGATGAGCTCCTCCTTGTTGATGGCATAAGCAAGAGCCTGCCTCACGCGCCTGTCGGCAAACATGGGGTTCTGGAGGTTGAAGCCCATGTAGGTGTAGGCGAAGGACAGGTAGCGGTATTTGTGGAAGTTGCTCCGGAAATACCGGTTCTCCGTCTGCCGCGTGTACTGAAGCGGCGTGAGCCCCATCTGGTCGATGCCCTTTGCTCGAAGCTCGAGGAACATGGTGGCCATGTCGGGGATGACCCGCATGATGCGGCCGTCGATGTAAGGCCTCCCCTCGAAGTAGTCCGGGTTGTACACGAGGACGATCTTCTGCCCCGTCTTCCACTCCTTGAATCGATAGGGGCCCGTCCCGATGGGATGGCGGGCAAGCGGGCTCTTGGTCACATCGCTTCCTTCCATGAGGTGCTTCGGCATCACGGCGGAGCTCCAGCTCATGAGAGCGGGTGCGAACGGCTTGTCATAAATCACGCGGAAGGTGAAGGGATCGAGCACTTCCGCTTTTTTGACTTTCAGGAAATCCCCGGCGTAGGCCGTGGGCGTCTTGGGGTCGATCGTGAGCCGGTAGGTGAAGAGGACATCCTCGGCCGTGAACGGCTGCCCATCGTGCCAGCGGACCCCTTTTCGAAGGTGGAACGTGATGACAAGGCCGTCCTTCGAGATGTCCCAGGACTCGGCGAGATCGCCGACGATGTTGAGATCCTTGTCGTACTTCACGAGGCCGTTGAAGATGAGACCCGCGATGCTGTGCGAGGAGTTGTCCGTGGCAAGCAGCGGGATGAGGTTGCTCGCATCCCCGATGGAGCCCTCTACCAGGATGTCCCCGTAGGCGGGCACATCCTGCCCCTCGCGGACCGCAACGGCCCCCTCGTCCCGGTCTGAGCCGGAGCAGGAAGCAGTCAGCGCAATCAGAGCGAAGGCGAGCCACAGAACGATGGCCGAGGGTCTCTTCATGGAATGGGACTCTACAGCAAAGAGCCGTCTTTTTCAACGGGATTGGCGGATTTCGGGAAGGAAGGTTCGGCTGCTCCGACTTTTTCTGTCGGCTGTGCTTCTCTTGATGCATCCGGCAGGCAGCCGAAGTTCAGCGCGCTGCTGAAAAAGCTCCGGATCATGCGCTGGAAGAATGGAATGATGGAATGTTGGAATGATGGGTTAAGGAAAAAATCTTTTCCCATTACTCCAATACTCCATTATTCCAATATTCCTGCTTTCAATTGAGCAATTTCCCGATGCGGTTCCAGCGCACGCCGTTGTCGTCGCTGTCCCAGGAGAAGTAGATGATGAAGGCTTTCCCGATGACGTCCTCGAGCTTCACGAACCCCCAGAAGCGGCTGTCGTAGCTCTGGTCGCGGTTATCCCCCATGACGAAGATGGTGCCCTCGGGGACCTTGATCGGCCCCAGGTTGTCCCTGCGCTGCAGGGCCTTCGGGTAGACGACGTCCTCGACATGCACGCCGAAGGGGTCCTGCATGGGCGCGCCGTTGAGGAAGATCTTCTTGTTGCGGATCTCCACCGTGTCGCCTCCCACCGCGATGACCCGCTTGATGAAATCTTTCGTCTTGTCCTCCGGGTAGATGAAGACGGCAATGTCGCCCCGCTGGGGCTGGCCGATGGGGATGATCGTGTTTCGAAGGTAGGGGAGCTTCACGCCGTAGCTGAATTTGTTCACCAGGATGTGATCGCCGATCTCGAGCGTCGGCTTCATGGACCCCGAGGGGATTTTGAAGGCCTGCACGACAAAGGTCCGGATGAAGGCGGCGATCAGGATGGCGATAATGATCGCTTCGGCGTACTCCCTGATTTTCGAGGTTCTCGGATTCGTGGTCATGGGTTCTCAAACTTTCTCAGGAATAGATGGCCATGAGCGTGATGATCACCATGGCAAGAGCGCAGAGCCCCTTGGCAAACAATCCCGCGAGGCGGCCCATCAGCGCCCCGAAACCGGCCCGCGCCGCCGGCTTGAGATCGCCCTGGTTGAGGATCTCGACGGTGAAGGCCCCCAGCAGCGCCCCGATGAAGGACCCGATGAGCGCTCCCAGCCCCAGGAAGACGGGCGTCAGGAGCAAAGCGCCGATCACCCCGCCGATGATCGAGGCCATGATCCCCCGTTTCGAGGTTCCGTATCTCTTCGCCCAGGTGATCCCCAGCAGAAATTCCAGGGATTCGGCAATGGCCGAAATGACGACAAGCACGAGCAGGATCTTGAATCCGATCCTGTCGAACCCCGTTATCAGTGCATAAATGAGCGCATCGAACAGGATGACAAGAGTCCCCGGAAGTCCCAGCAGGATCGAGAAGAACCCGACCAGCAGGACGAGGATGAAGATCGTAAGCCCGGCGAACTCCAGTGGGCCCATGCTATTTCTTCCTCTTTCTCTTTGATGGGAAAACGGACTCCCAGACGAGCACCAGCGGGCTCGCGATGAAGACCGAGGAGTAGGTCCCGAAGACAACCCCGACGAGCAGGATAAAGGCAAAATCGTGGATGACCACCCCGCCGAAGAAGTACAGTGCAATCAGGACGAGGAAAACGGTGAAGGAGGTCAGGATGGTTCTGCTCAATGTCTGGTTGATGCTTGCGTTGATGACCTCTCCCAGCTCCTGGTTGGGGCTCTTGCGCATGTTTTCCCGGATCCGGTCGAAAACGACGACGGTGTCGTTGATCGAATAGCCGATGATGGTCAGCAGCGCCGCGATGATGGTCAGCGTAAATTCTCCGCCAAGAATCGTGAACACGGCCACCGACACGATCACGTCGTGAACCAGGGCGATGATGCCGCCGAGGGCAAACCGGAATTCGTAGCGCCAGCTGATGTAGATAAGCATTCCCAGCAGAGAGAAGCAGACCGCCAGGATTCCCTTCTGCGTCAGGTCCTTGCCTGCCTTGGGTCCCACGGCTTCCACCCTTCGGATCTCGAAGCCTTTCTTGCCGTAGACGGCGGCCATGGTGTCTTCGAACTTGTCGGAGAGCCCCTTGAGATCGGCTCCGGACATCTCCGTCCGGATCAGGTATTCGTTGTCGCTCCTCGATCCCACCTCCTGGATGACGCTGCCCTCCAGGTTGAGCGGTTTCAGGGACTCCCGGATCTTGTCGATGGACGTCGCCTGGCTGTACTTGACCTGCACGACGGTGCCGCCGGCAAAATCGATGCCCATGATGGGGCCGCCCCGGGCGATGATATAGATGAGGCTGATGATGGTCAGGGTGATGGAGAACCAGAAGAACATCCTCATCTTCCCGACGAAGTTGACGTTGATACCCGGCTTGATGAGCTCCATGAATCTCTCCTTGTGCCTTTCGCCCTTCTTAGATGCTGAGTGTCTTGATCTTTCGATCCCAGACCAGATAATCGAAAATGATTCTCGTCACGAACACGGCGGTCAAAATGCTGTAGATGAGGCCGATGGTCAGCGTCACGGCGAATCCCTTGACAGGCCCGGTTCCGAACTGGAAGAGGAACACGGCCGCGATCAGGGTGGTGATGTGGGTGTCGAGAATCGTGATGAAGGCCTTCCCGTAGCCCGTCTCGATCACCGCCCGGGGCGTCTTGCCCAGCCGGATTTCTTCCCGTGCCCTCTCGAAGATCAGCACGTTGGCATCCACGGCCATACCGATGACCAGCAGGATCCCGGCGATACCCGGCAGGGTCAGCGTGGCCTGGAACACGGCCAGTGTTCCCAGGGTCAGGATGCAGTTCAGCAGCAGGGCTACATTGGCGATGATGCCCGAGCCCTTGTAGTAGACCACCATGAACACGATGACCAGCAGGAAGGCGATCAGCGTGGACAGGATGCCCTTCTCAATGGAGTCCTGCCCGAGGGAAGGACCGACGGTGCGCTGCTCGAGGATTTTCACCGGCGCCGGCAGGGACCCTGCCCGAAGCACAATGGCCAGGTCCTTGGCGTCATCCATGGTGAACGAGCCCGTGATCTGGGCATCGCCGCCGGAGATCCTCTCTTTGATCACCGGTGCGGAGTACACCGCGCCGTCGAGGATGATGGCAAGCCGCTTGTTCACGTTTTCCCCGGTGATCCGGTCGAAGTCCCGCGCCCCCTGGGGGTTGAACTTGATGGCCACGTAGGGCTCGCCGAAACGGTCGCTGATCTTCACCTGGGCGTTCTCCAGCGACTGTCCGGTCAGCAGGGTGCGCTCCTTCAGGAGGTACATACCTTCGCGCCGACCCGTCGTCTTTTCTCCGCCCTCGCGTGCCCCTTTCATGAGGATCGACCCGGCGGGGACGTTTCCCCGCATGGCATCCTCGAGGTTGTGCTCCTCATCGACGAGCTTGAACTCCAGCAGGGCTGTTCTGCCGATCAGGTCGATGGCCCTTCTCGGGTCCTTGATTCCGGGCAGCTGGATGAGGATCCGGTCCTCCCCTTCGGGGATGATCTCGGGCTCCGTCACACCGAACTGGTCGATGCGGTTGCGGATGGTCTCGAGGCTCTGTTCCAGGATGGTCTTTTTCATCTCGGCAAGCCGCTTGGGCTTGAGCGTCAGGTTCAATTTTTCCCTGCCGTCGACCGTGTCATAGGATTTGATCTCGAGGTCGCCGAACTGTTCGGCAAGGACCTTGTCGAAATCGGCGCGGCTCTCGCGGCTCGCAATCTCGATGGAAATCGTCCCGCCCTTGGCCTCGATGTTGCGGAAGCGGACCTTCTTTTCCATGAGGCCTTCTTTCAGGCCGTTCGCCATGCGGTCCACCGACGATTCAATGGCCTTCTCCGTGTCCACCTCCAGCAGCAGGTGCATGCCGCCCTGCAGATCGAGGCCCAGCCGGATCTTGTTCTTGGGGAACAGGTTTGCCATCTGCGCAGGCATGTCAGGCCAAACGGACGGAATGAAGAAATAAATCGCGGTCAGCATGAATGCAACCGTGATGAGAACTCTCAGCTTAATGCTCTGGAACATGAGGATCCCCTTTCGACCTTATTCCTCGGCAGGTTTCTGCACGATGCCCGTGATGTGGCCGCGGTTGACCTTGACCTTCACGTTCGGGGCGATCTCGATCGTTACAACGGCTTCCGTAAGGGCTGCAACCTTGCCCTGGATGCCCCCCGTCGTTTCGACCACATCGCCGTGCTTCAGGTTTGCGATCATGGCCTTCGTTTCCTTCTGCTTCTTCTGGGCAGGTCGGATGAGCAGGAAATAGAAGATGAGGAAAATGGTCGTCATCATCAGGATGAAGCCCATGTCCCCTCCGGGTGCTCCCTGGCCTCCCCCCAAGCCTCCCATGGCGTATGCGATACTTGTCAAGGTTTGTCCTCCTCTGTGATTTTCATGTTTTCATCCACGCGCCCTTCGGGGATCGGGCCGGTATCGTCTTCGCGCTGCCGGTCCCTGAAAGAGCTCCGGAAGTCCTCGAAGGCGCCTCCGGCGATGGACGTCCGGATGCGCTCCATGAGCGAGAGATAGAACCGGACGTTGTGGATCGTGTTCAACAGTAAAGCCAGGATCTCCCTGGCTATAAAAAGATGCCGGAGATAGGCCCGCGTAAAGTTGCGGCAGGTGTAGCAATCGCATGCCTCGTCCAGCGGGGCCTGATCATTCCGGTAACGGGCGTTTTTTATAACAACCTTTCCGCGATTTGTAAATAATAATCCGTTCCTCGCGCAACGGGTCGGCATGACGCAGTCGAACAGGTCGATCCCGAGGTTGACGCCTTCGACGATATCCTCCGGCGTGCCGACACCCATGAGGTACCGTGCCTGGCCTTCGGGAAGCAGCGGCGCCGTGGCCTCGATGGTCTCCATCATGAGATCCTTCGGCTCCCCGACGCTGAGCCCGCCGATGGCATACCCGTCAAAACCGATCGCGCCGAGGGCCTCGACGGAGGCCTTCCTCAGGTCCCGGTGGACGCCCCCCTGGACGATGCCGAAGAGTGCCTGGGCGGGGTTTGTTTGTGCAACCCGGCAGCGCTTGGCCCACCGGTGGGTCAGCGCCATGGACTTTTCCACGTAGGCGCGCTCGGCAGGGTAGGGCGTACAGTCGTCGAAGCACATCATGATGTCCGAACCGAGGGCTTCCTGGATCTCGATGGCCCGCTCGGGGCTGATGAAGTGACGCGAGCCGTCGATGTGGGACTGGAACTGGACGCCATCCTCCGTGATCTTCCGCAGGGGGCCCAGGCTGAAGATCTGGAACCCTCCGCTGTCAGTGAGGATGGGGCGGTCCCAGTGCATGAAGCGGTGAAGGCCCCCGTGATCGCGGATCAGCTCGTGGCCCGGCCGCAGGTAGAGGTGGTAGGTGTTTCCAAGGATGATCTCGGCGCCGGCCTCCTTGAGCCCATCGGGCGTCATGGCCTTCACGGTCCCCTGGGTCCCCACGGGCATGAATACCGGTGTGCGCACCTCCCCATGGGCGGTTATCATCCGCCCGAGGCGCGCCCGGGAGTTCGGGTCTGTTTTCAGCCGTTCGAATGAGAAAGCCATAACCACACAATAGGCTCGAGGTTCTAGGATCGAGGCTCGAGGATTTCAAAGGAAAAATTATTTTCCTCGATCCTCGGTCCTCGTTCCTCGGACCTCAGGTGATGAACATACAATCCCCGTAGCTGTAGAACCGGTACCGTTCCTCAATGGCCTTTTGGTAGGCCGTGAACATCAGGTCCCTGCCTGCGAAGGCGCATGTGAGCAGGAAAAGGGACGACTTCGGGAGGTGAAAGTTCGTGAGCATCGCCCCCACGCGTTTGAACCGGTATCCCGGGTATATGAATAGACCCGTGGAACCCGAGGCTTCCCCGATGCGCCCCCGGTCATCGGCAATGGACTCGAGGACCCTCGTCGAGGTGGTCCCCACGGCGACGACGCGCTCGGCCGAGTTGATCACCTCGGCCGTCTCCTTGCCGATCTCGAAGTACTCCTGGTCCATGGTGTGATCCTCGATCTGTTCGACCTCCACCGGCGTAAAGGTCCCGTAGCCGACGTGCAGGGTGACGGACACGACGGGGATGCCCCTGCCGCGGATCTCATCCAGGATGGCTTGTGTGAAGTGCAGACCTGCCGTCGGTGCCGCGACGGAACCCGGGTGCCGGGCGTAGACGGTCTGATATCGCTCGAGGTCCCCGGGGCTCCGTCCGTTGTCCTTGTCCCGACGGATGTATGGAGGAAGGGGGGCTTGGCCATTGCGTTGCAAAAAACTCTCGAAGGGCTCATCGGTTTGAAACTCGACAACCCATTTCCTGTCGTTGATCCTCTCGAGGACCCGGACGATTCCTCCCCCGTCAATGCCGATCGTCGTTCCTGCCTTGATGCGCTTTGCCGGTCTCAAAAGCGCCTCCCAGCGGGGGGAGGTTGCCCCTTCCCGGCTGCGCAGCAGGAGGATCTCCACCGCGGCGCCGGTCGTCTTGCGGGCGAAGAGCCTTGCCGGGATGACCCTCGAGTCATTGATGACAAGGACGTCGCCTTTCCTCAGGAATCCCGGGAACTCATGAAAAACCTGGCTCCGCAGAGAACCGGTCTGCCTCTCCACGACCATCATCCGCGAGCGGTCCCGATCCGGGGCAGGCGACTGGGCGATCAACTCCTGGGGGAGTGTGTAATTAAAGTCTTGAAGATTCATTTCATTCGGTTGGGGAACAGGATACTGGGCATTGGGGAACAGGGTAAAAAAAAGATCCCGGCCCCCGGGATCCAATTGCTTCCATATTCCACAACCCGCAAGCTGCAAATAACGGAGATGAAAGGGAAAGTCAAGAGAATTGTTCGGGGTTTTCGAATGCTCCGGATTGCATTCTAGCTCGTTCCAAAGTAAACGAGCAGCAGGCCGAACGCGATGGCGAGAAAACCGAGCACCCTCAGGTTCACATCGGCAATCTCCTGGATCTTCAGGTAGAGGGATTTCACCTTTTCCGGGAAGGCAAAATAGGGGATTCCCTCCAGAACGAGGACCATGCCGATGACGCAGAGGAAATATTTCAGGTTGAACTCTTCCATAGTCTCTCACTCATTCCATAAGCGTAATGGCGGCAGCCGGTTACGTTTTCCCTTTCGCCTCTTCCCAGAGCGCATCCATCTCAGCGAGAGTGGATGATGCAGGATCCTTCCCCCGCTCACGCAGCCTTTCCTCTATATAGAGGAAGCGCTGTTCGAACTTTCTGTTCGAGGCCATCAGGGCCTCTTCGGAGTTGATGTTCAAATGCCGGCCGAGGTTGACAATCGAAAAGAGGAAGTCGCCGATCTCTTCACGAGCCCGGTCGGAATCCCCTTCTGCGAGGGCATCACGAAATTCTCCCATCTCCTCCTCGATCTTTGCCATGACACCCTGTGCAGAGTCCCAGTCGAACCCAACCTTTGCCGCCTCGCCTGTGATTTTCTGGGCCCGAAGCAGCGCCGGCATCGCCCGGGGGATGCGTGACAGGATCGAAGGGGCGCTTTCGCCCCGTTTCTCCACGTCGCGCTTGATCCGATCCCAGTTTCGCTTGACTTCGGCGGCGTCTTTGACCGTCGCATCGCCGAACACATGGGGGTGGCGCCTGATCATCTTGGCCGCGATGTCATCGAGGATCCCCTCGATACCGAAGAGATGCTCCTCCTCGGCGATCCTGGCAAGAAAAAGGATCATGAAAAGCAGGTCACCCAGCTCCTCCCTGATCGCTTTCGGCGAGGCCTTGTCAATAGCGTCGAGGACCTCGTAGGTCTCGTCCAGGAGGTAGCGGCCGACATCTTCTTTCGTCTGGCGGATGTCCCAGGGACAGCCGCCCTCGGGGTTTCGGAGCCTTTCAATGATGACCAGGAGCTTTTCGAACCGCTCCAGGGCTTCTCTGTGTTCTCTATCGGGCATAACCACTCAATCCATGATTTCGCTCTGCTTAGCACAATCGGCAAACCCTGTCAAAAATCGAACAGCCTCAACTCGGAAAAATACCCTGTCGCCCCTTCGATTTCACTTGATTTTTGCGGCTTTGAGTGATATGCATTCGCGGTTTCAAGAACCACCCGGATCAGCCCGCAGAGCTTGTCCGGGGGCCAGTCTGAAAATCACCCAAGCACACGTTCTTTCACAGCTTTTGCCAACTACAGACGATGGATGTCTGTCGTTCTATTCAAGGAGAGGAGGAGTCTTATGGCAGAAGAGAAGAAGTTGACGAGAGCCGAGAGGCTTGCAGCGGAGAGGGAAAGCAACCTGAAGCACTGGGAAGCGCAGGATGCCGAACTGATGAAGCACCGCGAAGAGGCCTACAACATCGGTGGGGCAGATCAGGTCGCCCGCCTGGCAAAGCAGGGCAAGAAGCCCATGCGCGATCTGGTCACGGATCTCATCGATCCCGGTACGGAGTTCTTCGAGGTCGGTCTCGATGCCGGCTACAACATCGGCAAGGTAAAGCTCTACGGCGGCGAAATCTACGAATCCGAGAAGCGCGGCCACATCCCCGGCGGCGGTCTGGTGACCGGTGTCGGAACCATCCAGGGCAAAGACTGCATGGTCTTCGCCAACGAGAACCGCTACGCGGCGGGAACCTACTTCCCCATCACACTGAAGAAGCACATGAGGGCCCAGGCCATTGCAGAGCGCCTGAGACTGCCCTGCGTCTACATCGCCGATTCCGGCGGAATCAACCTGCCCCTGCAGCTGGGCTGCTTCGCCGATGACGGCCATTTCGGAAGCATGTTCTACAACATGTGCCGCATGTCCGCCAACGGCATCCGCCAGTACACGCTCTCCACGGGCGGCAACACGGCGGGCGGCGCCTACATCGTTTACCTGGCCTCCGAGTCCATCATGATCGAGAAGATGGCCTATGCGTTCCTGGCGGGTCCCCCCATGGTGAAGTCGGCCATCGGCGAGACGGTCTCCCCCGAGGATCTCGGCGGCGCCTACGTCCACACCAAGCACTCCGGCGGCTGCGACCACATCGTGAAGAGCCAGGCCGAGGGAATCAAGAAGCTCCGCGACATCATCGATTTCGAACCGCCCCAGTCGCTCTACGTCGAGCGCCGCAAGGCCGTGGCACCCCAGTTCGACTTCAAGGAGATGATGCGCGACACGCCCACCAACACCTACCAGTTCGTCGACATCCGCAAGACCCTGAAGTGCCTTGCCGACGACAGCTACATCCACGAGTACAAGCCCACCTACGGTGAGAACCGCGGTGACTCGATCGTGGCCGGCAAGATGTGGCTCGGCGGCCTGCCCGTCGGCTTCATCGCATCCAACAACAACGGCGTCATCTACATCGAAGCAGCCCGCAAGGCCACGGAGTGGATGATCCGCTGCGGCAACCAGGGCCTCCCGGTCCTGTTCCTCCAGGGCTCGCCCGGCTACATGGTCGGCAAGTCCGAGGAGTGGGGCGGCATCGGCAAGTACGGCTCCGACATGGTCCGCACCTGCTCCGTGCTCAACGT
>DASRZY010000028.1:0-22373 GCA_035685905.1 Syntrophales bacterium | reverse complement strand
GCAAAATCAGAAAACATCATTTCAGGAATGACTCGATGATCGTCTTAACACTTGCTGTCAAGAAAACTTCGTCCAATGGCACCCATCAGAAATAGTTGAGTCAATTATCTCTTTATGCTTAACTGACCACAAAGGCGATTTCAGACCCTCCAGATAAAGCCGAGCCCCCGTTAGGAGGGAACGGGCTCATGGCACATCGTGAAACCCGGTCAACCTTCGATGCAATCGTCGTCGGGTCAGGCCCCGGCGGAGCCGCTGTAACCCGCGAGCTTACGCGGGCGGGAAAGCAAGTGTTGCTCCTCGAGTGGGGCGAGAAGCCAGAAATCCGGGGCAGCTTTTCCCAGCTCGCGGGCATGGCGCTGAGGCCCGGGAAAGGCATGCTCTTCACTCCCGACGGACTTGCATTGTTTCGAAACATCACGACCGGCGGCTCTTCGCTTTCCTATTATGCAACGGCGTGGGAACCGCCCGTCGAGGACCTCAGGCGCTACGGAATCGATGTGGAGAAGGAGGCGCAGGAGATGAGGGCCGAGCTCCCCATCATTGCGCTGCCGGATGAGCTGATCGGACCCTTCGCCGGGCTATCATGGCCAGCGCCCGTGATCTCGGTTACGGTTGGAACAAGCTGAAAAAATTTGTTTATCTGGAAAAATGCAGGCCTGACTGCGACAAATGCGTCTACGGCTGTCCCTACGGCGCCAAGTGGACGTCACGAATGTACGCGGAAGAAGCCGTTGGATGGGGTGCAACGCTTCTCAACGGGGCGCGTGTGAGGCGAGTTCTCGTGGAGAGCGGGAAGGCCGTCGGGGTCGAGTTCCGGATGAGGGGCGAGGATCAAAAGGCCTGGGCGCAACACATCGTCCTTTCCGCCGGAGGAATCGGTTCGCCCGTCATCCTGAGGGCAAGCGGGATCAAGGAGGCCGGACAGGACTTCTTCTTCGATCCGCTGATCTGTGTTTTCGGAACCACAAAGGAGATCCGGGGCGGCCGGGAATTCCCCATGGCCGCCGGCTGCCATTTCGAGGAGAATGGGTACATCCTGTCGGATTTGACTCTGGCCGGCCCCTCTCTATGCGGCCTTCACCTGCGAGGTCCTCCGCCTCGACCGGGTCCTCTCCCATTCCCGCACCCTTCCCATCATGGTCAAAGCAAGAGATCCCCTCGGAGGTCGATTGACGGACCGCGGCGGGGTAAGAAAAAGATTGTCTGCGGAGGACAAGAAACGTCTGCGTCATGGCATCGAACGGGCGAAAGGCATCCTGAGAAACGCGGGGGCAAGGAGCATCTTCACAACCTGGTACATCGCGGCCCACCCCGGCGGCAGGGTGAAGATCGGCGACCTGGTCGACTCCCATCTACAGACAGAAATCGAGAACCTCTACGTGTGCGACTCCTCCGTCATCCCGGCCGCCTGGGGGCTGCCGCCCGTCTTCACGATCCTCTGCCTGGCCCGAAGGCTTGCAAAAAGGCTCAGCGCATAATTGTCGATTGAAACCTGCAACGGGTGAGCTTGTGTTCCCCCGGAGGATTGTGTATAAATAGAGGTGTGTCGATACGCCGGTCTTTCCTTTTGCAGACACACCGGAAACAATTGGCAAGCGTCCCTTTTCCGTCCCGGATCGGATCGAACCTTCCACGCCCTGACGCCCTTTGCGCAAACATGCTCAAGGAGGCCCCGTGAGCAGAATCAAGGATCTCAACAAGCTTGGCCAGTCCGTCTGGCTCGATTTCATCCGCCGGTCGCTGATGAGCTCCGGCGAACTGGATGCCCTCATCGCCCGGGGCGTCTCGGGCATCACCTCGAACCCTACCATCTTCGAGAAGGCCATCGCAGGCAGTGCGGACTATGACGACGCGCTGCGGGAACTGGTGGACGAGGGAAAGACCAACGATGAGATCTACCTGGCGCTTGCCCTCGACGACATCCGGCGCGCCGCCGATCTGTTCCGCCCGATCTACGACGCCACGGGGGGCGCCGACGGCTACGTCAGCCTCGAGGTGAACCCGAAACTAGCCCATGACACAAAAGGGACCATCGCCGAGGCGAAGATGCTCTTCAAGGTCCTCGATCGGCCCAACGTGATGATCAAGGTCCCCGCGACAGCCGAAGGGGTGCCCGCCGTCGAGGCCCTCATCGCCTCGGGTGTAAACGTCAATGTGACGCTCATCTTTTCCCTGGCCCACTACGAGGCCGTGGTCCGTGCCTACATCAAGGGCCTGGAGAAGCTTGCCGACCGCAGGGGCAACCTGGGCAAGGTGGCCTCCGTGGCCTCCTTCTTCGTGAGCCGGATCGACACGGCAGTGGACAAAAAACTCCAGTCCCTCGGGAATCAGGACCTCCAGGGAAAGGCGGCCATTGCCAGTGCGCGGCTGGCCTACGACCGCTTCCGGGCGATCTGCGCCTTGAAGCGCTGGGAAAAGCTCGCCGGGAAAGGGGCCCGCGTGCAGCGGCTCCTCTGGGGCAGCACGGGCACCAAGAACCCGCGCTACCCCGATACGCTCTACGTGGATGAGCTCATCGGACCCGACACGGTGAACACCCTTCCCCCGGCCACGCTCCAGGCTTTCCTGGACCACGGGAAGGTCGCGTCGACGCTGCGCAAGGGAATCAAGGAGGCAAAGCAGATTTTTTCCACACTCGATGGGCTGGGCATCCGCATGAGTGAGATCACCGAGGAGCTGCAGCGCGAGGGGGTTCTTTCCTTCGAGACTTCCTTCGATGCCCTGATGGCAAGCATCCGATCAAAGCGCGACGAGATCCGGGCGGGGTGGAAGCCCGAGTCCACAGAGGCCGGCACCTACCGGGAAAAAATCGACGAGGCTCTGGCAGGCCTGCGCGACGAGCACATCATGGACCGCATCTGGGCGAAGGATCACACGGTCTGGAAGCCCGACCCGAAGGAAATCGCAAACCGCCTGGGGTGGCTCACGAGCGCTTCCGACATGATGGAGCGTCTCGATGAGATCGAGGCCTTTGCAAAGGGCGTCCGGTCCGACGGCATCACCCAGGTCCTGCTCCTGGGGATGGGCGGCTCGAGCCTTGCCCCCGAGGTCTTCGCGAAGACCTTCGGCAGCGAGCCGGGCTGGCCAACGCTTTCCGTCCTGGACAGCACCGACCCGTCCGCCGTGCTTCGCCACGCGGGGATGCTCGATCCGGCACGGACACTCTTCATCGTCTCGTCCAAGTCGGGGACAACGGTTGAGATCCTCTCGTTCTTCAAGTTCTTCTACAGCTGGGCTGTCGAGAGGCTGGGCGGGGAAAAGGCGGGCGGGCACTTCGCGGCCATCACCGACCCGGGCTCGCAGCTCGAGCAGCTGGCACGGAAGTATCGCTTCCGCCAGGTCTTCCTCAATGACCCTGACATCGGCGGGCGCTTCTCGGCTCTCTCCTGCTTTGGCCTGGTGCCGGCGGCTCTCATCGGCTTCGATGTGAAGAAGCTCCTCGAGCGGGCCCTGACGATGGCCACCAACTGCGACGCCTCCAACAGTCCCGTGGAAGGGGACAACCACGGTGCAAGGCTGGGCGCATACCTGGGGAGGCTCGCCCAGCTCGGGCGCGACAAGCTTACGCTGATCACATCGCCCTCCATCCAGCACTTCGGCGACTGGGTGGAGCAGCTCATCGCCGAAAGCACCGGGAAAGAGGGAAAGGGGATCCTTCCGGTGCTGCGGGAGGCCCCTGGCAAGCCCGAGGTCTACGGGCCGGACCGGGTATTCGTGGGACTGGAGGCGGCGGGGGAGCCGCTACGGGCAACGTTTATCCAATCCCTGGAGGATGCGGGTCACCCCGTGGAAATTTTCCGCATCCATGAACCCTTCGACCTGGGCGGGCAGTTCTTCCTCTGGATGATGGCCACCGCTGTTGCAGGCAGGCTCCTGGGTATCAACCCCTTCGACCAGCCCGACGTGGAGGCCGCCAAGGTGAACGCGCGAGAGGCCGTGAAGGCCTACATGGCAAGCGGCAGGCTGCCGGAGGAGAAGCCGGCGCTGAGCTACGGGGGCGTCGACGTGTACGGCAGCGTGAAGGGGAAGGACACCGTGAGCGCCCTGGAGGTCTTCCTGGAGGGGATGGCACCGGGGGCCTACATCGCCGTCATGGCATACGTGAATGCGACAGACGAGACGGACATCCTGCTGCAGGTCTTCCGCACCAGGCTGCGCGACCGTTACAAGGTCCCCGTGACCGTGGGCTACGGGCCCCGTTTCCTTCACTCGACAGGCCAGCTCCACAAGGGCGACGGCGGCAAGGGGCTTTTCATCCAGCTCACGGCAGACGACGTCGAGGATGTCCCGATCCCGGACGAGCCGGGCTCGACAGCGTCATCGATCACCTTCGGGACTCTCAAGGCGGCCCAGGCCATGGGCGACCGTCAGGCTCTGCTGAGCAGGGGCCGGCGGGTCCTGCGCCTGCACCTGGGCCCCGACATCGTCGGAAGGCTGGCGCTGTTGACAGAAGGAATTCTCTGACGGGTCCGAGGAACGAGGAAGAACCTCGAGCCTCATCCTGCTGTCGCGATCGCAATGAAATCCGTGAAGAGGCAGATGAACGTTACGGCACGGCAAGGAGGGAAAGGAAGATGGCTGTCGACGTAGCTCAGCTGAAAAAACAGGCGGCGGCCTATGCCGTCGATCTCGTTCAATCGGGGATGATCGTCGGGCTCGGCCACGGCAGCACGGCCATTCACGTCGTGGGGATGCTCGCAGAAAAACTGAAGGCAGGCCAGCTGAAGGACGTGATCGGGGTGCCGAGCTCCTACCAGGTCGAGGAGGAGGCCATGCGTTACGGGATGCCTCTCAGCGCGCTCGACGACAATCCCACCATTGACATGACCATCGACGGGGCCGATGAGGTGGACCCGCAGCTCAACCTGATCAAGGGCGGCGGCGGGGCGCTGCTGCGCGAGAAAATCATCGCCCAGGCCAGCCGGCGGGAAGTCATCGTCGTCGACGAATCGAAGCTCACGCCCGTCCTCGGGAAAAAGCGCTGTGTCCCCGTGGAAGTCGTCCCCTTCGGGTGGAAATCACAGGTCCTGTTCCTCGAGTCACTGGGCGCAAAGGTTGCGATGCGGCGAAACGCCGACCGCAGCCCGTACAACACGGACTGCGGCAACTGGATCTTCGAGTGCAACTTCGGCCCCGTCGAGAGGCCCCACATCCTGGCGGAGAAAATCAAGAACCGGGCCGGCATCGTGGAGCACGGGCTGTTTCTGGGCCTCGCCTCGGACGTGATCGTCGCAGGCGTGAGCGGGATCAAGCACCTCAAGCGCGGAGAAGGCGGGATATCGCCGAGTGACTTCGGAAAAGAATTCTAGCCGGATCCACATCAAATAGCCCGGGGCGGGCGTGACATCGAGACATTCCGAGTCATGGGGTGCGCCCCGGGATCGATTGACCGGGGGCGCTTCCCGCAAGCCCCGCCTTGTAGGCGGGGTCAGGGCGCGCGATCATGTTTGGTTCTTTCCTTGCCGGGAAGCCCCGCCCTGCGGGCGGGGAGCTTCACATGACGGGGGTTTTCCCATGGCAGAGAAACAGCTGCAGGCAGATCCCTGCACCATTGTTATCTTCGGCGCCTCCGGTGATCTTGCCTGGAGAAAGATCATCCCGGCCCTGCACAGCCTCTGCTGCGAAGGACTTGCCCACCCTGACTCCTCGATCCTCGGGGCGGCGCGCACGGATCTCCCGCGGGCGGCATTCCACGACCGCCTCTTCGAAGGGGTCCGGGAATACTCGCGGCACAAGCCCAACGAAGAAGAAATGTGCGCCCGGTGGACGGAGTTTGCTGCGCATATCGATTACATGCGGGGCGACTACGGCGATTCCGAGCTGTACCTCTCCCTGAGGAAATTCCTGGCCGAGCCAGGGGTGCGGGCACGGACAAAGGGCAATGTCCTGTTCTACCTTGCCACGCCGCCCGAGCTCTTCCCGGTCATCGTGGGGCACCTCGGCGCCTCCGGCCTGAACCGCAGCGCCGGTGGCTGGAGACGGGTCATCGTGGAAAAGCCCTTCGGCAGGGATCTGGAGAGCGCCCGCAGCCTCAACGACGGGCTCTATGCCGTGTTTGCCGAAAACCAGATCTACCGCATCGATCACTACCTCGGCAAGGAGACGGTCCAGAACATTCTCACGTTCCGGTTTGCCAATGCGATCTTCGAGCCCCTTTGGAACCGGAACTTCGTGGACCACATGCAGATCATGGTGGCCGAGGATGCAGGGGTGGAAAACCGCGGCGGCTATTACGACCGCGCCGGCGTCGTGAGAGACATGCTCCAGAACCATCTCATGCAGCTGCTCACCCTGATGGCCATGGAGCCGCCGTCGGCCAACAACGCGCGCGCACTTCGCGACGAAAAGGTCAAGGTTCTCCAGGCTATCCGTCCCCCGAGGATCAGGGAATGTGTCTGGGGCCAGTACCGGGGCTACCGGGAGGAGCACGGGGTTGCGCCCGACTCGAAAACCCCGACGTACGCGGCTCTCAAGCTCTTTATCGACAACTGGCGCTGGCAGGGGGTCCCCTTCTACCTGCGCACGGGGAAAAGGCTCTCCGACCGTTCTTCGGAGATCATCCTGCAGTTCAAGGCGGTACCCCACCTGCTTTTCCCGGAGAATACGGACCTGACGCCCAATCACATCTCCATCTGCATCGCACCCGACGAGGGGGTCCACCTCGGGTTCGAGATCAAGGTGCCCGGGACCTCCATGAAGACAGCCCCCGCGGACATGGACTTCCACTATGGCAATCGGTTCGGCCGGCATGTCATCCCCGATGCCTACGAGCGTCTGCTGATGGATGCCATCCAGGGGGATGCCTCCCTCTTTGCCCGCCGGGATGAAATCGAAGGGTCCTGGATCGTTCTCGACCGCCTGTTGTCGGCGATGGAAAAACCCGGGGCGCCCATGCCCCTTCCCTACGAACCGGGAAGCTGGGGACCCGTCGAGGCCGATCGTTTCATCGAACGGGAGGGCCTGGCATGGCATCAGAGCTGCAGCCGGGAGTAAACGCTGCATGGACTCTTTAGAGATTTTCCCCGCCCCTGCGGAGATGTCCGAGGCTGCGGTGCGGCTTTTCAGCGCGAGGGCGGAACAGGCCGTGTCGCAGCGCGGCCGCTTCACTGCGGCTCTCAGCGGCGGGAAAACGCCCGTGGAGCTCTACACGCTGCTGGCGAAGACGCCCCTGGCGTCCCGGATCCCCTGGGCTCGCGTGCACCTGTTCTGGGCCGATGAGCGCTGCGTGCCCCCCGATCACCAGGACAGCAACTACCGGATGGTTCGCGAACTCATCCTGGATCATGTCCCCATCCCGCCGGCCAACGTCCACCGGATGCAGGGCGAGATGGACCCCGTGGAGGCGGCGGCCCGATACGAAGAAGGAATGCGTCAATTCTTCGCAGCCTCGCGAGGTCCATTCCCCGTGTTCGACCTGGTCCTTCTCGGGCTGGGCGCGGACGGCCACACGGCTTCACTTTTCCCGGGGACCCGGGCAATCCGCGAATCTGCGCGCTGGGTCCTCGGCCACTACGTGGACGCGCAGAAGGGCTGGCGGATCACCCTGACGCCTCCCGCAATCAATGCGGCACGCACGGTTGCCTTCGTCGTTGCGGGAGCCGGGAAAGCGCCTGTACTGAGAGACATCCTGGAAGGCCCCTTCCGGCCCGACGTTTTGCCCGCGCAGATCGTCCGGCCCGAAGGCGGGGATCTTCTCTGGATGCTGGATCGCGACGCTGCATCGCTGCTGAAGGGAAAAGGGGAACTGCAGCCATGAAACACACTGCAAAGATAATCCTGTCACTGCTCATTCTCCTTTTCTTGACGGCCCTTGCGGCAGGTCAGGCCACCGTCTTTGTGCGCGAGGAGTTTCAGGATCTCACTCAATGGAGGCCCCTGACGTTCCCGAAGATCAAGGAGCACTCGGAGTACACCATCGAGCGCCAGGGGAGTGAAACGGCCCTGCGGACCGAAAGCCGCGCTTCGGCTTCGGCCATCGTCTATCGGAAACCATTCAATGTGCACGATTACCCGATGCTCCGCTGGAAATGGAAGGTCATGAACGTCTATGAAAAGGGCAACGCCAGGACGAAGGAAGGCGATGATTATCCCCTGAGGATCTATGTCCTTTTCGAATACGACCCGGACAAGGCCGGCTTCTACGACGCGATCAAATACGGGCTGGCGAAGGCGCTCTACGGCGAGTACCCGCCTCACAGCGCGCTGAACTACATCTGGGCCAACCGCTACGACGAGACGGGCATCATCACAAACACCTATGCATCCGACGCCAAGATGATCGTGCTGCAGGCGGGAAAGAAAAATCTCGGCCGATGGATCATCGAGGAGCGAAACATCCTTGACGACTATCGCAAGGCCTTCGGGGCCGATCCGCCGGCCATGGCCACTCTCGGGATCATGAACGATTCGGACAATACAAAAGAAGCCTCCGTGTCCTACGTGGGGTTTATCGAGGTGTACCGTTGAGAGGAGCGAGGATCGAGGACCGAGGACGAAATAACGAAAGGTACGAAACAAACGAAATAAACGAGGTATCGTCATGGCTACATACGATTTCGACATCGGCATCATCGGCGGGGGGTCGGCGGGACTCACCGTCGCGGCGGGGGCCGCGCAGCTCGGGGCGAAGACCCTCCTCATCGAGAAGGAACAGGAACTCGGGGGGGACTGCCTGCACTTCGGCTGTGTGCCCAGCAAGACCCTCATCAAGACCGCCAAAGCCTATCACCAGATGAAAAACGCAAAGGCATACGGCCTGCCCGAGGCGGACGTGAAACCCGTGGATTTCCCCCGGATCGCGGAGCGGATCCGTTCCGTCATCGTGGCCATCCTGCGGCAAGACTCGGCGGAGCGCTTCTGCGGACTGGGCGCCCGCGTTGAAATCGGAAACCCCGTTTTCGTCGACGAGCACGGGGTGAGTCTCGACGGGGTCCCCTATACCGCAAAGAACTGGGTCATCGCAACGGGGTCCTCCCCGGTGATCCCGCCCATTGCAGGCCTGGACAAGAGCAGCTGCATGACCAACAGGGATCTCTTCACCCTCGAGAAGCTGCCGGGATCGATGATCATCATCGGCGGAGGTCCCATCGGCATCGAGATGGGCCAGGCCTTCAGCCGGCTCGGTACTTCCGTGACGGTCGTCGAACTGGGCGGCGCCATCCTTCCAAAGGAGGACAAGGACATGGCCGATCTCGTCATGGGTGTCCTCCAGGCTGAAGGGATCCAGTTCCGCCTCAATGCAACGGTACTCAGAGCGGTGAGGGCCGGGGCGCAGCATGAGGTCATGATCAGGATCGGCGAGACGACAGAAGCCCTGTGCGCAGACACGATTCTCGTTGCCGCGGGAAGGAGGGCCAACCTGGCGGGACTTGGACTGGAAGGGATCGGCATCGACTTCGACGGCCGAGGCCTCAAACTCGATGAGCGGCTCAGGACCACGCAGAAGCACATCTTCGGCGCAGGGGATGTGACAGGCGGCTATCAGTTCACTCACGCGGCGGGATACGAGGGCGGGATCGTCGTGAGCAACGCTGTGTTCCACCTTCCCCGGAAGGTCGATTACACCTACCTGCCCTGGTGCACCTTCACGGATCCGGAACTGGCCAGCATCGGCATGAACGAGAAGGCTGCAACGGATGCAGGAATCCGGTACAGCGTCTGGTCCGACAACTTTCACGACAACGACCGCAGCCTCGCTGAAGGGGAAACGACGGGAAAGATCAAGATGATCCTCGACGAGAATGAGAAGCCCATCGGCGTGCAGATCCTGGGTCCGAGGGCGGGGGATCTCCTTGCGGAGTGGGTCGCCGTTTTCAACGGCAAAACGTCTCTCACCACGCTGGCTTCTGCCGTGCACCCCTACCCCACGATGGGCGAGATCAACAAGAAGGTGGCCGGGACATTCATCTCCACGAAGATCTTCTCGGAGCCTGTCAAGAAGGGGCTCAAGCTTTTCTTCAGCCTGCGGGGAAGGGCTTGCGAGCCGGCCTCGGCCGAACCATGAACAAGGCCGCCGAACAGGGTGGGCATACCGGCGGGGATCGCCGGGCACTGGCTCAACTGGCGGGGCTGTTTCTCCGACTGGGCAGCACGGCCTTCGGAGGGCCCGCCGCCCACATCGCCATGATGGAGGATGAGGTGGTGCGGCGCAGGCGCTGGATGAGCCGGGAGAGATTTCTCGATCTCCTGGGGGCGGCAAACCTCATCCCCGGCCCCAACTCCACGGAGATGGCCATTTTTGTGGGTCATGACCGCGGCGGGTGGGCCGGATTGCTGATCGCCGGGACATGCTTTATCGTCCCCGCCGTCGTAATCGTCACGGCAATCGCCTGGGGGTATGTCCGCTTCGGCCAGCTGCCAGAGGTTGCCGGCATCCTCTATGGCCTCAAGCCCGTCATCCTGGCGATTATTTTCCAGGCCCTCTGGGGGCTTGGCCGCACGGCCTTGAAAACGCCCTTCCTGGGGGGCATTGCCCTGCTGACGGCGGCGCTGAATTTCTGGGGGCTCAACGAACTGCTGATGCTCCTGCTGGGGGGAACGCTCGCCGCGGCGCGGCGCTCGGCAGCTCCGGACTGGCGGGATCACGTGAGATCGATGACGATCGCTCTCCTGCTCACGACCGCGGCTGCTTCACTTCTTATCCTCATCCCGCATCTGATGCGGACCGGGAGGCCGGAGTTCAGCCAGCAGGCGCTCTTTCTCTATTTTCTCAAGGTGGGTTCCGTTCTCTATGGCAGTGGCTACGTGCTGCTGGCGTTTCTGCAGGCGGACCTGGTGGGCAACTGGCAGTGGTTGTCATCCGCGCAGCTCCTGGATGCCACCGCCGTGGGCCAGGTCACTCCCGGCCCGGTCTTCACAACGGCCACCTTCATCGGTTACCTCCTGGGCGGCACCCTGGGTGCGCTTGTGGCCACCGTCGGAATATTCCTCCCGGCCTTCTTTTTCGTGGCCGTGAGCGGACCCCTCATCCCCAGGATGCGCAGCAGCGTCATCGCCGGGGCCTTTCTGGACGGGCTGATCGTGGCATCCCTTGCCCTCATGGCCGTGGTGACCTGGCACCTCGGCCGGGCGACGGTTTTCGACCTTCCCAGTGCCCTCATCGCCGTGGCCGGTGCGGTCATGCTTTTCCGGTACCGTCTCAATTCCGCGTGGCTGGTGCTCGGCGGCGGATTGGCGGGATGGGGAATCCAGGCCCTGAGAGCCGGGATGTGAAGAGATCCTTCGTGTCTGCGAAGAGATGTGGGGGACGGGGGTGTCTCGGTATTGATTGGCGAAGCAAACCCGTCAGTCAATCGCCTCGTTCCTCGATCCTGCGCGTCGCTACTGCGCCGCAGGAGTAAAATACTCGCAGTCCCTCGTCCAGTCGTTGATAACGTGCTCGACAAAGCGCGCGAAGCGCCAGCACTTCTCCGCTTCCGCCTCGCTCCGGGGACTGTGAAAAATGCACTCCTCGCAGGTCTTCTTGCTCTCGGGTTTCATCTTGACCACCTCTGCGTTTTGGTTTAACGGAAGAGGTCCGGCCCGTCAATGGTAAATAAACAAAGGAAGACGCCCATGGAAAATGAACAGCCCCTGGAGGAAGCCCTCCTCCTCGAAGACCTTCACACGGGCGAGCTGATCGTCGAGCGAGGCAACGGAGAACGGTGGCTCCTCGATGCGAAGAAGGGCTGGTGCCCCTGGGGCTATGAGTTCGAAGGCAAGCGCGTGATGCTCAAATTCGGGACGAACACCTCATTCCTTGTCAACGATCGCGGCGAGCAGTACGAGTTCTGGACGGAAAAGCAGATCGAGTAAACCTCAGCGAGAACATCCGAAAAGAGTTGCAGTTTGTCTTCGTGGGCAACGCCGAGTCTCTCGCAATTACGGAGCGCTCGTCCGTGATGCATGAACGTGGCTCAAGAGCAGATTCCTTGTGATCCCTCAAACCTTCCTCATCCGTGTTCGTGCCCTGATCCATGACCTGCATTCCTCAGGCCGGAATCGTCCAGGTCTTTCTCCGTGAGGATGAACTGGCAGACATCGCCGCAGGTTTCGCACTCCATCTCGAGGGTCGTGTGAGCGATGTTGAATTGATCGCCCAGTACGGCGCGGATCCGGCAGGCGATTTCCTGGCTTTCGCGGGTCGATATGTTGTCGGTCAGGACATGGGCGCTCAGGGCCCTCATCCCCGAGCCGATCGTCCAGATGTGGATGTCGTGCAGATCCTCCACACCGGGGATCTCTTGCACCTCCAGGCGCAATTGCGCCAGATCGATGTCGCGGGGTGTCGACTCCAGCAGGATTTCCCCCGACTCCATGACGAGATCGACGGCCCCGCGAAGCACGATGCCGCCGATGAGCACACCGATGAGCGAATCCACAAGATACCAGCCGGTGAACCAGATGATGATGCCGCCGACGATGACGCCCACGGAGGACAGCGTGTCGGCCAGGATGTGAAAGAAGGCGCTCCGGACATTCAGGTTCTCGTGGCTCTCCCCTTTCAAAATGAACAGCCCGAAGAGATTCCCCGCCAGACCTATGGCGGCAATCACGAGCAGGATGCCCGTCTTGATTTCCTGCGGGTTGAAGAACCGCTGGACCGCCTCGTAGAAGATGTAGCCGGCAATGGCAACCAGGGCCACCCCGTTGGCCAGGGCCACGAGGATCTCGGCGCGGTGGTAACCGAAGGTCTTGCGATGATTGGCGGGTCTGCGGCTCCAGCGGATGGCGAGATAGCTCAGGAAGACGGCGAGCGAGTCCGTGAGCATGTGACCCGCGTCGCTGAGGAGGGCAAGGCTGTTGCTGATGAACCCGCCCACAATCTCCAGGACCGTCAGGGTCACGGTGAAGGCAAGAATCAGCAGAAGTTTCTTTTCCCGTTCCATGATCTGCAGTTTAGCGCAGTCGAAACGATTTGAAAAGCCTGCATGATTGTCGTGGCAGGAAGCCGCAGTGATAAGCCGACAGCAAAAAGCATGGAACAGGAAGAAAGGATCTGTTGGCTGTTGGCTGTTGGCTGCCGCCCTGCGGCAGTTCAGCCCGCCATCATCTGCTGCACGGTCATCACGAGCAGGCTCAGGGTCAGCACAATGAGGATCAGCACGGAAAACCACGACACGACGTTGTAAAAGCGCCCGTTCACATGCTCTCCCATGAGCTCACGGTTGTTCACCAGCAGGAGAATGAAAATGAGGACGAAGGGAAGCAGGATCCCGTTGATCACCTGCGAGACGAGCATGATCCCGATCAGCGGCGCCCCCGGGATCAGGATGAGTGCTGCACCGAGCACGATGAGTCCTGTGTAAAGCCCCATGAACTCCGGTGCATCCCTGAAATCCTTGCTGACGCCCGCTTCCCACCCCATTCCTTCGCAGATGCTGTAAGACGTGCTCAGCGGCAGGATCGAGGCGGCAAACAGGGAGGCATTGGCCAGTCCGATGGCAAAGAGGATGCTCGCATGCTTCCCCGCCAGGGGGGCCAGGGCCACCGCGGCGTCTTCCGCCGTCTTGACCAGGATGCCGTTTGCGTGCAGGGTCGCCGCGCAGGCAATCATGATGAAAAAAACGACGATGACGGCAAAGAAGCACCCGACGACGACATCCCACCACACATAGCGATAGTCTTTCACGTGGATCTCTTTTTCCACGATCGAGGCCTGCTGGTAGAACTGCATCCAGGGGGCAATGGTTGTACCGATCAGTCCCATCAGCATGAAAATGTAGCCGCTCTCCATGTGGAAGGTCGGCTTGACCATCGCCACCAGGACGTCGCCCCAGGGCGGATCCGCCATGAAGCCGGAGATAACGTAGGACAGATAGACCGTGCAGGCAAAGAGGAACACCTTTTCGACGACCCGGTAATTCCCCCGGACGACCAGGTACCATACCGCCGCCGCCCCCAGCGGCACCGAGATGTAGCGGCTCACGCCGAAGATCTCGAGGCTCGCCGCCAGGCCCGCAAATTCGGCCGTGATGTTCCCGAAGTTGGTGATCAGCAGGGCCAGCATGGTGTAAAAAGTGGTTTTCACCCCGTAGCGCTCGCGGATGAGATCGGAGAGCCCCTTGCCCGACACAACACCGAGGCGGGCCACCATCTCCTGGATCAGGATGAGCAGGACGAGCATCGGGATCAGGGACCACAGGAGCGCATAGCCGTACTGGGCCCCGGCCACGGAGTAAGTGGCAATCCCGCCCGCATCGTTGTCGACGTTGGCCGTGATGATCCCCGGACCGACGATGCTCAGGAAGAACAGGATCTTCGCCCTGTTTATATTTTTCAGCGGGTTTGTCATGTGATGCTCACATTGCCGATTCGACAAACATCAGGCGACGGGTTTCCACGCTCCCATCGCTCGGGCTTCCAGCTCGATGGATTGTCGGGTTAACTGAAAAACTGATGCGCGGCGAGATAGACCAGGGCGATGCTCAAGGCAATGAGCACCGCAACGGAGGTCCACGAGATCCAGTTGTTGGTGCGGCCGTTGACGAGGTCGCCCATGAGGTCCTTCTTGTTGATGAGAAGCAGGATGAAGATCAGCACGAAAGGCAGAAGGACCCCGTTGATAACCTGGGAGACGAGCATGATCTTGATGAGCGGCGCCCCGGGGATGAGGATGAGCCCGCCGCTTACGATGATCAGGCCCGTGTAGAGCCCCATGAACTGCGGCGCCTCCTGGAACTCCTTGTTGACACCCGATTCCCAGCCCATGCCCTCACAGATGGTGTACGTCGTGGAGAGCGGCAGGATCGTCGCCGCAAAGAGCGAGGCGTTGACAAGCCCCACGGCAAAGAGGACCTTGGCAAAATGACCGGCCAGGGGTGTCAGCGCCATGGCGGCGTCCTCGGCCGTGTGGATGGTGACGCCGTTGACATGGAGCGTGGCCCCGCAGGCCATGACGATGAAAAAGGCCACCACCGAGGCCATGACGCACCCCAGGATCACATCCCAGCGGACGAACCGGTAGTTCTCGACGGGAATATTTTTCTCCACGATGGCCGCCTGCTGGTAGAACTGCATCCACGGCGAGATCGTCGTCCCGACCATCCCGATGAGAAGCCCGACATAGGCAGCATCCAGTTGAAAGGTCGGGTTCACCGTGTGCCGCGCCACTTCGCCCCAATCGGGCTTTGCCATGAACCCCGACAGGATGTAGGAGAAGTAGATGATGCAGGCGCCGAGAAAGACCCTCTCGACGGTCTTGTAGCTTCCCTTCACAACGAGGAACCAGATGAGCCCGCAGGCAAGGGGCACCGAGAAATAGCGGCTGATCCCGAAGATCTCGAGGCTCGCCGCCAGTCCCGCGAACTCGGCTGCGCAGGTGCCCAGGTTCGTGATGAGCAGGGCGAACATGACGAAGACCGTCGTCCTGACCCCATACTCCTCGCGGATCAGATCGGAGAGGCCCTTGCCCGTCACGACCCCCAGGCGGGCCACCATCTCCTGCACGATGATGAGCAACAGGAGCATGGGGATGAAGGACCACAGCAGGGCATAGCCGTAGTGGGAGCCCGCCACCGAGTAGGTGGTGATGCCCGCGGCATCGTTGTCCACGTTGGCCGTGATGAACCCGGGACCAATCATGCTGAGAAAGAACAGCAGGCTCTTCCGGTCCATGTTTCGCATCCGTTCCAGCATGGCTTACCGTTTCCTTCTCAGTGGTGTGGGCAGGAGCATGTCCACGACATCGTCGACGGTGATGATGCCAAGGATGTGATTTTCCTCGTCCACGACCGGTATGGCGTAGAGGTTGTAGCGCGAGACCATCTCTGCCACTTCCTTCTTGTCTTCCGTTGCGTGCACGGTCTTGGGGTTGGTCACCATGAGGCTTCCGAGCGGCACCTTGGGCGAGGCGAGGATCAGGTCCTTGAGCGAGAGCACCCCGAGCAGGCGCTCTTCCCGATCCAGCACGTAGAGGTAGTAGATCATCTCGATGTCGGGCGCCACGAGCCGCAGCTCTTTCATGACCTCCTCGGCCGTCATGTCGGGCGGGAAGGAGATATAGTCCGTCGTCATGAGACCGCCCGCCGTGTCCTCGTCGTGTTCGAGCAGCTCCCGGACCTCCTCAGCCTCCTCCCTGTCCATCCGGTTGAGCAGTTCCACCGCCTTCTTCTCGGGAAGGTCGCCGAGGACGTCGGCCGCCTCGTCGGGATCCATCTGCTCCAGGACGTCGGCCGCCTTTTCCGGTTCCATCTCGTTGATGATCTTGGCCGCCGTCTCGTCGTCGAGCTCGCCGATGACATCGCCCGCCGTCTCCTCGTCCAGTGAGCTGAGCAGGGCCGTCCGTTCCTGCATCGAGACCTGGGTAAGGATCTCGGCCATGTCGACGGGGTGCATCTCGGCCAGGCTCTTGCGTGTCATGGTCAGTGTGAGACGATCGAGCCCGGGCTCGAGGGTCGTTACGTAACGCCAGGGGATGAGGGTCCCCTTCCTCGCCTTTCCGAACCCGAGCCTCCGGATCAGCCCGCCGAATCCAACATCGATGGCCAGCATCCCGAAGTGATCGTTGACCTGGCCGAGCTGCACGTCGTTGACCCGCACGACCTTGACGCCGTTGACGTCGACGATCTGCTTGTCCATGATGTGCTTCCCGATGAGGATCTCCTTCTCCCTGGGCTCCGTGTAGGCAATGGAACCGATATCCCCGTGGATCGTGACGATCCTCTTGTTGAGGACGTTGATCTCCTTCATCGGAACGTAGGCCGTTTTGCCAGACGTCCTGATGTAGAGGCCTTCCACGAAGGGGAATGGGTCGCCGGGCACCACGTTGAGGTCCCGTATCTTTCCGATGGCATCCCCTTTCCGATCCAGGATGGGACGGTTTAGCAGTTCGCTCAGATAGATGCTGTCTGTGATCATGGCTGTCCACCCCCGCAAGGTTCCCTCTGTTGCTGTCGGCCCTTGCGTCGCCCGGGAGATGATGTCAATGCCGCAGGCATCTCCCCCGGGGAGAAGGCATGCAAGTTGGGTGCTGGGCACAGATACGGCCCAAAGGTAAAGAAAATTAATAAGCCCGAACAAATGGAAAAGTCAATCAGCATCTGTCGTTAACTGCCAAAAAAGCGGATTAGAATTCATCACGCCGGGCTGCCGGTAATTCAGAAATTCGAGGAAATGGGTTCGACTCGCTTATGTCCGCTTGCCCGCAGCGACGTTCGACAGGCTCACGTCAGGCGCTGCGGGGACCGGGGTCGCCTGTGAAAGACCCTCTTCCTTAATCTTCCTCTCCCTATGAGGAATCTTCAGGCTCCCTCTCCCTTAAGGGGAGAGGGGCGGGGTGAGGTGCATTCGTTTTCTCTTGACACCCCTCGGGCGGTTTCTTATAAGTGAAGCTCCCCGCCCACAGGGCGGGGCTTCCCGGCAAGGAAAGAACCAGACATGATTGCGCGCCCTAACCCCGCCTACAAGGCGGGGCCTGCGGGACGCGCCCCCGGTCAATCGACCCGCCTGAAATGAAGATTATTCTCACCACGGTGCCGGTAATTTGGACACGTAAGGAAGTGCAGAGTCTGTTTTTATGCCTGCTTATGCCGCAGCAAGCCGTGGGATAGGCGTGCAGTCGTTTTCATCCTGGAGATCAGCACGGAGGGGACACAGATGCAGGACGAGAAAAGAGTCAGGATTCTCATGGCCAAGTTCGGTGAGGGGTTCGAGAAATCCGTCGTGAAGCTCGCGCTGGCCTTCCGCGAGGCGGGGTTCGAGATCATCTACACGGAAACCCAGACGCCGGAGGCCATCGTGACATCCGCCATCCAGGAGGACGTGGACCACATCGGGATCACGACACTTCCCGGTGCGCAGATCGACGACATCCGCAAGGTCATGGAACTCCTCGACAAGCGCGGCGCACGCGACATCGGGGTGACGGCGGGAGGTTTTCTGGGCTACGAGGACATTCCCCGGCTCAAGGAGGTCGGGATCGTCCAGTTCTTCCCCTCGGGCACGACCATCCAGGAACTCATCGACTGGGCCCAGACAAATATCAAGATGCACTGATAAAGGGACAAGGGGTAGGGACTGGTCAATAAAGGAAAGGCCCTCGCCGAAAACGGCAAGGGCCTTTTTATTTGTCCCTCGTCCCTGGTCCCTCGTCCCTGCCTTTACTGCGCCTGCTGGATGGCAGAGAGCTTCCAGGCGTTTTTCCCGACCGGGCGGGTGAAGGTCCAGTATTCCTCGAATTTCACGGGTTCCGTCCGGCTTCCCGTCAGGACCTGCTTTGTCAACTCGTCGATCGTGTAGTCCAGAAGATTCGCCAGGAACCTGACGGTGATGTAATCCTGCCCTGCCTCCTGCCAGACCTCGGTGATCTCGACAGTACGAACGGCGATATTGTCGAGCCTGTTGATCTTCTTTTCCGCCTTCAGCTTCTGAGCATCGTCCGAGAGGATGCCGTACATCTCGTCGGTCAGGACACTCTTTGCAGTGGACATGTCGCGGTTTGCCCAGGCCCCCTGAATCTGGAAAAACACGTCCGTGCAGGCATCGGTGAAACTCTTCTCGTCGAACCCCGCATCCATCTGGCGGACATGTGAAATTCCTCGAGCGACATCGTCGCCTTCTGCCGCGGCGATCCCCGCAGGCTGACCGAATCCCGGTGACGGGGATGCCGGCCCTGCTGACTGGCCCTGGTAGTATGCCCCGGCCGTGGCTTCCTCGCGGCGGCGCTTGATGAACCGGTAGAGGAAGTAGAGGATCGCGCCGATCAGGACGATGTCGAAGAGTCCGATCCCGCCCCCCATGCCGCCTTCACCGCCCCCGAAGCCGAGGCTCCGGAACAGCATTCCGCCGATCATTCCGCCCATGATTCCGCCCGCAATGCTTCTCCACATGCTGGGCTGCTGCATGGGCTGTGCGGGTGCCGCGGGGGTCGGAGACGTAACCGACCGCGACGGCGATGTCGGTGAGGGGGACTTCGGGCTGGCGGGTGCCGAGTATGATCTGGATCCCCGGCTGCCCGAAGATGTCCCGCCGCCCGCCCGGGCCATGACCTCATCGGGGATAAGGAAGCAGAGGAAGAAAAACAGCGTCAATAGCATCAGCCCTTTCATTGCCCAGCGATTTGTCGACATAACACCTCCGGAAAATTCGTTCATTTCGTTTATTTCGCCTATTTCGCGCTCAATTTAATCATCGTTGGCGCGTTTTGCAATGTCCCGGGGTCACTTTCAGAATCTAATCGGCAATTTCATCTCGAAGTTAACCCCGTGGATCTATTTAATCTCGTCGTAGAGTTCGGGTGCCCGGCCGCAGTTGGGGCACTTCTCGGGCCGCGCCAGGGTCTCGACCCATCCGCAGTAGGAACAGACGAAGAACTTCGTCTCCTTGTCGCTGACCATGTCGGAGATGGCCAGCTTGTAGAGATGGGCATGTCGCTCCTCGGCGTTGCGGGCCTTGGTGAAGTACCAGATTGAGAGCTTGTCCTCGTCGGCCCAGGCCTGTTTCAGAAACGCCGGGTAGGCCACCTGGTTGACGAAGGTTTCCTTTTCAAAGGAGAGCTTGAGATTCTCCTCTGTCGAGCGGATCTTTTCCAGCAGTTCGAAATGGCTCCTGGCGTGGGCCGCCTCGGCGGCGGCAACGGCGCGAAAGAGCCTTGCAATCTGCGGGTAACCCTCCTCGTCGGCCTTCCCGGCAAAGGCCAGCAGCCGAAAGTGGGCCTTGGCCTCCCCCACGAAGGCCGCTTCGACGTTTGCGCGTGTCTTGTCGGTCATGGGTTTCTCCTTTCCAGCCGTTATCGTTCTTTATTATCCCGATTCAGGGGCGGCAGGCAAGTGCGAAACATCCGGACGGGTGCATCCTGCGCAACAAGAAGGGTTGAAGTCGACAGAGTGGCTGTGTTATCATCGAATGCGCCAGGAGGTGATTTATGGCACGCAACCTTGGCAAAAAAAAGGTCACGTTCACAGCCCATGCGCCCCACGCCCGCGAGGTGGCCGTGGCGGGGGCGTTCAACAACTGGGACCCCTCCACCCGACCCCTGAAAAGAGACGACACGGGCAACTGGAAGATCACCTTCTTTCTCCCCCCGGGCAAGTACGAGTACCGGTTTGTCGTCGACGGCATCTGGACCGATGACCCCTGCTGCACAACCCGCTGCTGGAACCAGTACGGCGGAGAGAACTGCATCCTCGAGGTTGAGTAGTCCCTCATTTCCCTGCCCGAACATCAAGAATCCCAGCCCTTTTGACGAAACAGAAAGGTCCTTTTCTGTCGGCAGGCACTCGTGCCCCGGATGAAGGAGCCGCCTATGTCCCGGTGCATTCAATATCGAGGATCAGCTGTTCGAGCTGCCTGCGGTCGAAATGGTACGCCGTCCGGCAGAACTCGCAGGTGACCTCGGCCTCGCCCTTCTCTTCCAGCAGGTGCCGGAGATCCCCGCAGCCCAGGGAGACGAGAACCCGCTCGATGCGGTCGCGATCGCAGGTGCATCGGAAGGAAAGGTTCTTTTTCTCCAGGTTCTTGTAGGGGATCCCCTCGAAGATCATACCGAGGAGGTCCTCCGGTGTTTTGCCTTCCCTCAGGACATCGGTGACCGATCGGATCTTGCGGATGTTGATGATCAGCTGGCTGATCGTCGTCTCCTCCGAGGGAGGCAGCGACTGGATGAGAAATCCACCCGCCGCGGAAACCTGTCCCTCGATCTCGACGAAGACCCCCAGTCCCACGGCCGAAGGGATCTGCTCGGATTCGGCAAAGTAGTAGGCAATGTCCTCGGCGATCTCACCCGTGTGAAGCTTCACGATCCCCTGGTAGGGCTCATTGAGGCCCACGTCCTTGAAGACGGTGAGGTGCCCTTCCGTCCCCAGGGCTCCGGAGACATGGAGTTTGCCGTCCTTCACCATCACATCCACGTCGGGCACGCCCACAAAGCCTCTGACGGTCCCTTCGCTGTCCGCCTCGACAATGATCTTCTTCAGGGGACCGTTGCCTTCGAACTTGAGGCCCACTCTGAGCCCGGGCTTTTCGAGCGCCCCCAGGAGAAGCCCCCCGGTGAGGGCCCGGCCCAGGGCCGCAGATGCCGTCGGTGTTGTCCCGTGAAGGCGGCAGGCAAGGTTCACGAGGTCCGTCGTCCGGCAGGCCAGGCCGATGACGTTCGCTTTGTCGCTCAGTACGCGGATGAGGTAGTCGGACATTTCAAAACAGGAATTGGGGATAGGGTATTGGGGAACAGGTATTCGTCCAATTCCAGATGGCTCCCTTCATACCACGGTGGCCGAGGAAAATAAAGGTTGGGGCGGGAAGCAGAGAACCCCAGGGATGTTGCATTGGTTGCTCACACATCAAGCTGCCTTGCTGTCTTCCGGCAGGCAAGGCCAATGACGCTCGCCTGCTCACTGATGGTGTGACCTAAGGCATGGGGCATCGTACAACGGAGTTTTGGCGGAGGGCAGCGGGGTGCATGCAGGGGGGAAAGTCTTCACGCACTGTCCCTTCCGACATTGAGGCTTGCAATTCATTTTTTCCGGTCTTATCATTTTCACAGATGGTCACCTGAAGAGTCAGCCGCCCCAAGCGTTTCTACTGTCGTTTCTTCGTGATGCCGATCCGCCTGGTCTCTTTTTCGGGAGTTCCCGAAGCCGCTCCTTCCCCGCGTCATTGATCGGAGGCTTTCCAGCCTCGAATTCCCTTTGGACGACAGTTGCCGGAGTCAATCCGTCCAAGGAACCCTATCAACCCAAAACATGCCCGGAGGTCGTCATGAAAAAAGCCATTTGCGCCCTTTTCGGGGTCATTATTGTCCTGTCTGCCGCGGCAGCATCGGGAGACGAGAGCCTGAGCTGCTACTATAATCAGACCCGGGAAAATACGGAAGCCCGTGTTGCATGGGTAACTCTTCATACGGATCGTGGCTATGTCACGGGAGTTTCGTATTACAACGCCATCGGCACAGGTCCGAACGCCGGAGGCTACATCTGCGGCTTCGAGGCCTCGGCGCTGGACGGCAGAACGGCGTGGAGCTGGAAAGGGGATAAAGCGGTTGTCGCTTTCGCCGACCGGTCGAAATCCATGCTGGAGATACGCAGGACGCCGGCGGGATACGATCTTGTTTTTTCTGCAATGCGGACCGCCTACTGCGGGTTCGGGACCGAGATGGCCACAAGCGTCAGGATCGAAGCCGGCCGGCGGCTGTGCGCATTGAGGTAAGGTTCAGTGCGAAATTCAGCGAAAGGCAACGCTGAGCGACAGGGCAAAATCCATGATTGCCGGAAGAAAGAATTGATGCTATTTTACCCATCACCACTATTTCGGGAGGGGAAAGCAATGAGATTCGTGAAACTGTGCGTAGTGCTGATGGCCGTTGTTTTTGCGTTGAACATCGCCGCATGCTGCGGCGGCGGAACCACTGTGCAGGAGAAACAGACACAGGTCATCAGCCAGCCGACCGTGGGAGATCA
>DASRZY010000027.1:0-3017 GCA_035685905.1 Syntrophales bacterium | reverse complement strand
GTCCCGATCCGTGTTCTCTGGATGAAGGTGAAAAGCGCGGCCATGAGGGCAAGCGATGCGAAAAAGACGAGGATCCGCACCATGGGGATGTAGAGACCGAAGAAATCAATGGAGGTCTCGGGGATCAGGTCCTCGGGGTAGACCTGGAAGCGGGCCCCGTAAATGAGCATGACGGCGTTCTGCAGGAAGATCGAGGCCCCGAGGGCCGAGACGACGGCTGAGAGGCGCGGCGATTCGCGAAGCGGCCTGTAGGCTGTCCGCTCCAGGATGGCCCCCAAGATGGCCACAAGCCCCATCACCATGAGGGCGAGCACGATGAGGCCGAGAAAGGGCCCGATCGTCTCGTGGAGCGCAAACGAGGCGAGCAGCGTCATCCCCAGGTAGGCGCCGATGGTGAAGAGGTCCCCGTGGGCGAAGTTGATGAGCTTCAGCACCCCGTAGACCATGGTGTAGCCCAGCGCGATGAGCGCGTAGATGCTTCCCACCGCCAGGCCGTTTGTCAATTGCTGAAAGAATTCTTCCACGGGCGATCCTTCAAAACGTCAAGAAGCCAAATCCCCCTCAACCTCCGTCTTCGGGGGCTCAGGGGGATTCGATGTCCAGGCGAGCGCGCCGGCAGATCCATTGAAAGGGCCGGCCCATGGGGCCAAAACCCCATGGGCCGGCGAGATCGCCGATTATTTCTGCAATGCAATGTTTCCCTTGGAATCGAATTTGAAATACCGATAGACTTCGCCGACCCGGTCGCCCTTGGCGTTGAAGGAGATGGAGCCCGTCAGAGCGTCCTTGTCCCTGTACTGGGTGTGGAGGTAGCCGGCAATCTTTTCAGGATCGGTGCTTTTCGTTGCGGCGATGGCCGCAACAACGGCCCTGAAGCCGTCGCCGGCCAGGATCGAATAGGGCGACGTGGGTTCGCTGCCGTACTTCTTCTTGAAGGCGGCCAGGAAGGCTTTCGCCTGCGCCGAGGGAAGGTATGCGGGCAGGGGGGGCATGACAAAGGAGAAGCCCGAAACCGCCTCTTTGCCGGCCAGCTTCACCAGGTCGGTGTTGTAGGTCGCATCGCCGCCCATGAAGGGCACCTTCCAGTTCATCTGCTTGGCCTGCTTGAGAAGAAGCCCCGCCTCGCTGTAGTAGCCCGTGAAGAAGACGAGGTCCGGACTTGCGCCCTTCATCTTGGTGAGCACGGCCGTGTAGTCGCTCTGCTTCGGGGTGAGCGCGTCGAAGAAGACGATCTTGATGCCCTTCTTCTCGAGCTGCGGCCTCACCTCGTCGGCGAGCCCCTTGGCGTAGGTGCTGTTGTCGTGCAGGATGGCGACTTTTTTCGCCCTGGTTTTCACGATGGCCTCCACGGCGACTTTTCCCTGTTCGTCATCGCGGGGGCAGGTCCGGAAGAAATACTTGAGACCCTTCTCCGAGAGCCGGATTGCCGTGGAGCCGTTGGCAACCTGGATGATCTTGGCTTCGTTGTAGATGTTCTGGCTGGCCTCGGTCACGGCGGAACCGTAGGTGCCGATGACGGCCACAACGCCCTTCGTCGTGAGTCTCTGGGCCGCCAGTGCCGCCGTGCGGGCATCGCTGCCGTCATCATCGGTGATCAGCTCGATTTTCCTGCCAAGAAGACCGCCCTTCGCGTTCTGCTCGGCAACGAGCAGCTCGACCACCTGCTTCATCTCCGCACCCTCGCTGGCGAAAGAGCCCGTCAGCGGAGCCATCAGGCCGATCTTGATCGTCTCCTGGGCGTTGGCCGTTCCAATGAGCAGGCAGAATGCCATCAGGAAAAACAGGGATTTTTTCATGATTCCCCTCCTTAGAGAAAGCTGGTTGATACGGGCTGGATGCTTGGTTTCCGACCTTCAAGACTGGCGGAAAATAGCAGAGAATAGGGGACCTGTCAATCGGAAGCCCTTTTTGAGAACTGCGGACAGATCGCCGACGAGCCGGGCTCGAAATCCCTGCAGACCCGGGGGCGTGTCCCGTGGATCGTGCAGGCGAACAGGCCGTCCTGAAAGTCCAGGAAGGGGCAGTCGTGGATCGTCATCCCCGTGGTGACGGAGATGAAGTGATCCCCCACCCAGCGCGCGTCGCGGTAGACCCGCAGGATATCCTCCCTGCCTTCGCACCTCCAGCGCTCGAGGTCCTCGTCGTCGGCATCGGCGATCATGTCGGCCATGCAGCAGGTCCCGCAGCGCAGGCAGGGTGTATGTGTGGTGCCAGTCAAAGGAAGCCTCCGGACTTGACGGGGGGGTGCGGTCTTGATATGGCGTGAAAGGGTATTCTTATTTACTTCACCTATACACCCGCGCCTGCCGTGACGAAAGGAAAAAGGTCGATTCCGTGCCCCATCTTCACGACACCCGCCATTACCATCTCCACCACCCCGTCGATCTCATGACGGAATTCACCGTCTGCGAATCCCTGGGAAGCCCCTCGTCGCCATACCTCCGTGCCCTGGGTGTGGCGAATACCTACGGGGCCATCCTGGGCGAGCGTCTCCGCGAGAGGGATCTTCTGAGAGAAGGAAGCCGGATATGCGAGATCGGCGGCGGTTACGGGAGTCTCATGCGGGGGATGCTGGAGGCCCACGGCGATCTCATGGGGGAGGTGGTCATGGTGGATCTTTCGCGGACCCTGCTTGGCAGGCAGCAGCGTGCACTGACGACGTGGAAGGACCGGGTGAGTTATGTCATGGGCGATGCCCTCGAAGTCCTGCCGGCCATATCCGGTGTCGACTTCTTCATCGTCAACGAGATGATCGGCGACCTGCCCGTCTGGACGGACCTGGATCGCGGCCATCTGCCGCGGGAGGCGTCGGAGCTTGTTGACCGGTACGGCCTGGTCGTTCCGGAGAGCGGGCTTTTCCATTTCAACATCGGGGCGATACGCCTCGTCGAGGCGATCTGCCGCAAAAGCATCCCGGCATTTCTCTCCGAGCACTCGAGCGACCCCATCGTCCCCCGGGAGATGCCCTTCCTGGGGAAAGGCCTCGAAACTGCGGGCTGGCCGCGGGAGATCCGGCT
>DASRZY010000026.1:0-2654 GCA_035685905.1 Syntrophales bacterium | reverse complement strand
TGACATCCTTCACGACGGCCCGCAATCCGGAACCCCGGTCCCGTCACCGCGTCGTCGATTCGGACCTCACTGCAGTCTCAGGGCAACTGCCCTGCGGTTCTTCTGCCTGCCCTGCTTTGTCTGGTTGTCCGCAACGGGCTTGTCCTTGCCGTACCCGACCGTCTCGATGCGGCCGGCATCAACCTTGAGTTTCTCCGCGAGGTACGCCTTCACCGCGGCCGCTCTCCTCTCGGAGAGTCTCTGGTTGTAAGCTTCCGTCCCGATGCTGTCGGTGTTCCCCTCGATTCGGATCTTCAGGGCGGGATTCTTCTTCAAGAGATCGGCCACCTTCTCGAGGTCCTTATTGTACTTCGACTTTACAGCCGACTTGTCAAAATCGAAAAGGACCGTCACCAGCGAAGCATCGGTCATCGGCACGGCAGCCGCTTTCTCGATCGCTTTCTCCGCCACAACCATACCGAAGAAGACCCGCTCGACGAAGTCGGCCATGCCGTCGGCCGTCCCGATCCGATCGGCTGTCGTCTGCACACCGCAGGCGCCGCCTTCATTGTACACCTGTTCGAGCAATTTCCCCCCGGCAGCGTCCGCCCCGACGAGAACCGTCGAGATGCACAGGCGGCTGCCGTAGCTCTGCTTCATCTTCTTCACGGACGCCAGCACCCCGGGTGAAGGAATCTCCTTCCCGTCCGTGAAGACGATGAGGGCAAGCCGGCCTTTCATCTGCTTCATGTCCTCCGCCGCCCCATCGAGCGCCAAAGCGAGCGGGCTCTCGGCCCCGGGCGCGACCCATCGGAACGAGTCCTCGAAGTCCGGCTTCACCCACGGAGAAACCCCGTAGATCCGCTGCGTCTCGACCCAAACGGGGAAATCCGCCTCGCCGTAAGTTCTGAGGGCCGCCTGGAGTTTGATGTCCGGGATGGTCTGGTTCATGAGGCTGACCCGGTCCCTGGCAATCATGATTTTCCTCTGGTACGAGTTCACGTACTCGTTCATCGTCTGCGACGCATCCAGGATCACTTCGAAGGCTTCCACCTTCTGGACCATGCCCGCCTTGACTTTCGCGTTCAGGTCCATGGGCTTTGTGCACGTCCAGGGCCTGCCTGCAGCGCAGCCGACCAGTGTCAGACCCAGGAGCAAAAGCAGCAAAGCCTTCCATAAACGACTGATCATGTTCAATCTCCTCCTTCAATGAAATGAGCAGACCTGGCATATCCCCCCCTTGGGACATGCCCGGTCAACATGGGGAAAAACCGACGGTTCTCCACACCGCCGCAATATAATCGCAGAGGATGATTCCGGTTTCGGAAACATCGCTCCATCTCGATTCGAGGGATTCATTGAAGCCGGTTGCCCGACCCCTGAGCGCCGACAACCGGTATTGGGCAATGATCATTTTTCTCGCGACCCGTCACGGGCCTTTTGCGGCAGGGAGAATCCGATATTTTTTATATAAGGATTTGACGCGGAATTTTCAAGAAATTCTTTTATTTTCCTTACCTTGCTGCCCGTTCAGTTCCCTGCCCCGCCAGATCATGTAGATAGTTGGGTAGATGATGAGCTCAAGAATTGTGGAGGTCACGACGCCGCCAATCATGGGGGCTGCGATGCGCTTCATGATGTCGGCCCCCGTCCCGTGGCTGAACATGATGGGGATGAGCCCCGCCAGGATGACGCTCACCGTCATGACCTTGGGCCGGATGCGTTTGACGGCGCCGTGCATGATGCTCTCCTCGAGGTCTGCCAGCGTGCGCATCCGCCCTTCCTTTTTCCACTGCTCATAGGCAAGCTCCAGGTACAGGAGCATGATCACCCCCGTCTCGGCATCGAGCCCGGCCAGTGCGATGATTCCCACCCAGACGGCAATGCTCATGTTGTAGTTCAGGAAGTAGAGGAACCAGAAGGACCCCACGAGGGAAAAGGGCACGGCCAGGAGCACGATCAGTGTCTTGGTTGTCGACTTGGTGTTGAAATAGATGAGGATGAAGATGATGAGGAGCGTCAGCGGGATGACGATCTTCAGCCTCTCGTGGGTGGTTACGAGATATTCGTATTCGCCGCTCCACTCCAGGCGATACCCCTCGGGAATCTTCAGGGAGGCCACTCTGGACTTGGCTTCCTCGACGTAGCCCCCCACATCCCGGCCCGAGAAGTCAATGAACACATACGAGACCAGCAAACCCGCTTCGCTCTTGATGGCCGTGGGCCCCTTGACGACGCGGATATCGGCCAGCTGCCCCAGCGGGACCTGCATCGTGGGCTTCACGGCCCCCATCGGGGCTGGAGAGCCCTGGGATGACTGCGTCATGACAGGCACCAGGACCCGCTCGAGGGTCTCCACGTCGTTTCGCATCTCCCGGGGGTACCGCACGTTGACGGGAAAGCGCCCCCTGCCTTCGATCGTGGTGGTCAGGTTCATGCCGCCGACGGCAGACTGGATGACTTCCTGGACATCATCGATGCTCAGCCCGTAACGGGCCGCTTCCTGGCGTTTGATGTCGAAATCGAGAAAATACCCTGTCGTGACTCTCTCGGCATAAACGCTCCGCGTGCCCGGGACATCCTTCAAATGCTGCTCGAGTTGAAGGCCGATTTTTTCGAGCTCTTCGAGCTTCGGCCCCATGACCTTGATCCCCACGGGCGTGCGGATACCCGTG
>DASRZY010000025.1:0-2934 GCA_035685905.1 Syntrophales bacterium | reverse complement strand
GGCGGTCGGAATCGAACCAAGGGGTATGGGGGAAGTATTTCCCCATGCTTCGGGGAGCTCACGAGGGGGCAGACCCCATCGTGAAGCGAAGCGTGTAAGATTCTGCCGCCGGCACCACTCAAAAGATCGACTTTTTTGCTGCTAGGGGGTATTGCCCCTCAAGAAGCGAACCGTGTGAGCTTCCGACGACACTTACCCTGTCATTTCTTCAAGGTAACGCGGCAGCTTTTCCCTCACTTGAGATCCGTTCGATCTCTTTCCGAAATAACCCGAACGCCTCCTGATCAAATATGCAAAACTCGACGATTTCGAGCGATGTCTCCGGGCTGTTCCTCAAGAATGCCGCTGTCTCTCCGACGAGGATCTGCGCGCATTGGTCCTTCGGGAAGCCGAAGATGCCGGCGCTGATGGCGGGCACTGAGATACTCGTTAGCCTCCTCCCGGCTGCGAGATTCAGCACGCTGTTGATAGCCTTCTTCAATTTATCATCTTCATCGCCTTCTCCCATCCGCGGCCCCACGGCGTGGATAACGGAACGGGCTTTCAGCTTTCCTCCCGTGGTCATGGCAGCACCGCCCACGGGAACGTAGCCGATCCGGTCGCACTCCTCCTGGATCACCCGGCCGCCCTTTCTCACGATCGCGCCGGCCACCCCGCCTCCGTGCTGGAGATGGCTGTTCGCAGCGTTCACGATGGCGTCCACGTCGCGCTCGGTGAGGTCGGCTGAAACAAGACGCACTGTCGTTCTTCCGATCTTCTTTTCAATAGACTCCAAGGGACACCTCCCGCCCCGTTATGACCACGGAATACCCGCTCGACCTTTTAGATATCTCATTTGTGCGGCGGAGCCCCGTGTGCGAAGCCCGTTGTTACATCCACTTCCCTTCATGTGCTTTTGCAAATATCTCTTGCTGGGCTCTGGCCCGGCTTCCTCTGCGACCTCTGTGGTTCAAATTTGCTTTAGGTATCTTCTCCGGTACGGTGTGTAAAGTATATCAAAGGATGCGAAAAAAGACGAACTACCAGGAACCTGCATATGCTATAATGACCCACAATGAAAAAACCGGACTTGAGCGGACTCATACCTTCCGTTGCCCAAAAAATCGCGCCCATGATCGACGACATGCTGCGGGAACACGGAGCGAACATCCATTCCTTTCATGTCGTAGGGAGCGCCGTCATCCCGGACTACGATGAAAGGCTCTCGGACATCAACTCCGTTGTCGTTCTGCAGGATATGGACCTGAAGTTCCTCCATTTCCTCGCGCCTCTCGGAAGCAGGTACGGGAAAAAGAAGATCGCCGCTCCGCTCGTCATGACGCCGGAATATATCCGCGACTCGCTCGACGCCTTTCCCGTCGAGTTCCTCGATTTCAGGCTGATCCATAAAACGATCTTTGGCGATGATGTTTTTGCGGGACTCGAGCTGAACAGGACCCACCTCCGGCTGCAGTGCGAGCGCGAGATAAAGACCAGGCAGATCGGCCTGCGGCAGGGATACATTTCGTCGCTCGGGGAAAAAGATCGCCTCGCATCGATCCTTGTCAAATCGTTCACCGGCTCCATGGCGTTCTTCCGGGCCGTCATCGTGCTGCTCGGCAAGGAGCCGCCCATCGCGCGGACCGACGTCATTTCCGGGTTCGCCGCGTGCTGCGGGGTCCAGACGGACATCTTTGGCGACCTGCTCGCCTTGAAGAACGGACGCATCAAACCCTCCGGGCAGGGGCTCCGCGAGATGTTCGAGCGGTATTATCAGGCACTGGAAGCAGTGAGAAAGATGATCGATGATCTCCCTTCGTAACAGGCTCCTCATCCTCATTCTGGTCCTGGTTCCGCTGTCTGCCTCGTTCTCTGCGGCTTCAACGCCCGAGCCCCCCGCCGTGCCCCGGGACTACGTCGTCGACCTTGCCGGGGTCGTGGCTGACAACGTGCAAGTCCGGATGAACGCGCTGCTGCAGGAGCTCGAACGGAAGACCGGCGCACAGGTCCTCGTCCTGACCGTCCAGAGCCTTGACGGCCAGAGCATCGAAGAGTTCGCCTTCGCCACCAAGGAGCGGTGGAAACTCGGACAGAAGGGCAAGGACAACGGGGTCCTGCTCGCTGTCGCGGTGAAGGACAAAAAGTACCGCTTCGAGGTCGGCTATGGGCTCGAGAGCGTGCTGCCGGACAGCCTCGTAGGGACGATCGGAAGGGAATATCTGGTTCCCTATTTCCGAAAGGGCGATTACAGCACCGGGATCTTTGCGGCAACGCAGGCTGTGATCGGTACCATCGCGGGCCATGAGGGCGTTGAGATCACCGGGTTGTCTCGCATTCAACCGCCACGCACAGCGACGGGCAGGCCGCTCGGAACGCTGAATAGCGTGATCTTCGGTATCTTTATCGTGGTCGGCTTGATCCTTTTCATAACCCATCCGCGTCAGTGCTTGCTCATGCTCCTTGCGGCCAACATGACCGGCAGAGGCGGCGGCTGGTCCGGAGGCGGTGGCGGATTCGGGGGCGGTGGCGGCAGTTTTGGCGGTGGAGGTGGTGGCTCCGGAGGCGGAGGGGGAGCTTCGGGAGGATGGTAGGAATTGAAATAACGACACATCCTCACCCTTTCCCGCTTCTTGAGAGAGATGGTGCACTGATTCCGTGACAAGGATTAACCATCCAGCGTCTTCCCCTTCAAGGGAAGGACTAGGGTGGGGATGAGTTTCGTGAGGGGCTGGACAATAGATAGTTTATTTTATTACTCGAGGAGGTTCTCATGAACAGTGGAATCAAGTCTATGCTCATTCTCCTTGCGGTCATCGCGGTCATTGCCCTTGGCGTGATCTTCTGGGGCGTGGGTCAATACAACCGGGTCATTGCGATGGACGAACAGGTCAAGTCTCAGTGGGCGCAGGTCGAGACCCAGCTGAAGCGGCGCTACGACCTGATCCCGAACCTGGT
>DASRZY010000024.1:0-3006 GCA_035685905.1 Syntrophales bacterium | reverse complement strand
ACGGCGATCTTTTCCTTGCGGGTCACCGGGACGGGCTTGATCTCGGGCCTGGGCGCCTGGTCGGTGATGTAGCGCTTCAGGAACTTGATGGAGACCGGCTCGTCCAGCAGGCCGCGGCGGCACTTGGACATGCACTTGTGGTCGCACACCCGGCCGCAGGCCGACGGGAAGGGGTTGGTCTTCAGCAGCACCCTGTAGGCATCCGTCAGGCGGTCGTCGCGGATCAGCGCGATGTAGGACGGGATGTCCATGCCGATGGGGCAGGTGTGCTGGCAGGGCGACTTGAAAAGGGCCGAGCAGACGGCGGCGCGGCACTTCTTGTCGCGGATGTGCTCGACGTATTCATCGCGGAAATAGCGGATGGTCGAGAGCACCGGGTTCGGGGCCGTCTGGCCGAGGCCGCACAGCGAGGCGTCCTTGATCACGGAGGCCATCGACTCGAGCAGCTCGATGTCGCCTTCCTTGCCCTTGCCCTTCGTGATGTTGGTCAGGATCTCGAGCATGCGCTTCGTGCCTTCACGGCAGGGGATGCACTTTCCGCAGGACTCGTCCTGGCAGAAGTCCATGAAGAAGCGGGCCATGTCGACGGCGCACTTGTCCTCGTTCATGACGATCAAACCGCCCGAGCCCATGATGGCGCCCAGTTCGGTCACTTTCTCGTAGTCGACGGGGGCGTTGAGATGCTGCACGGGGATGCAGCCGCCGGAGGGCCCGCCGAGCTGCGCGGCCTTGTACTTCTTGCCGCCGGGGATGCCGCCGCCGATGTCGTACACGATCGTCCCGAGGGTCGTCCCCATGGGCACTTCCACGAGGCCCACGTTGTTGACGTCGCCCGTGAGCGCGAAGACCTTCGTGCCCTTGGACTTCTCGGTGCCCACGCTGGCGTACCACTCGCCGCCGCGCAGCATGATCTGTCCGATGTTGGCCAGCGTCTCCACGTTGTTGAGCACGCTGGGCTTGGCCCAGAGGCCCGCCACGGCGGGGAAGGGCGGACGCGGGCGAGGCATGCCGCGCTTGCCCTCGATGGAGGTCATCAGCGCCGTCTCCTCGCCGCAGACGAAGGCGCCTGCGCCCTGGTAGATCTCGATGTCGAAGTTGAAGCCCGTGCCCAGGATGTTCATCCCGAGAAGGCCCATCTCGCGGGCCTGCCCGATGGCCACGTTGAGGCGGTGGATGGCAAGGGGGTACTCGGCGCGGCAGTAGATGTAGCCGTGGCTCGAGCCGATCGCCTTGGCGGCGATCACCATCCCTTCGAGAACAGCGTGCGGGTCGGCTTCCAGGACACTGCGGTCCATGAAGGCACCGGGGTCGCCTTCGTCGGCGTTGCACAGGACGTACTTCACATCCCCGGGGGATCTCGATGCGAACTGCCACTTGAGCCCCGTCGGGAACCCGGCGCCGCCGCGGCCGCGGAGACCCGACTTGAGGACTTCCTGCACGATCTGCTCGGGGGTCATCTCCGTGAGGGCCTTGGCCATGCCGGCGTATCCGTCCCGGGCGATGTATTCCTCGACGTTTTCGGGGTCGATGAGGCCGCGGTTGCGGAGCACCCGGAGGTCCTGGAGGGCGAAGAACGGGATCTCCTGCATGGAGGGGATCCGGTCCTCTTTGCCCGGTTCCTTGTAGAACAGCCTCTCGACGGGACGTCCCTTGATGAAGTGCTCTTCCACGAGCACGGGCACGTCGGCCGGCAGGATGTTCATATAGATGATGCCCTCGGGGTAGACGACCATGATGGGGCCCTGGGCGCAAAAGCCGTTGCATCCCGTCTCGACAACCTTGATCTCTTCGGCAAGGCCCTTCTTGTTGAGCTCGTCAACAAGGGCTTTCTTGACCGCGATGCTACCGGATGCGTGACAGCCTGTCCCCCCACAGACCAGTAAATGCGATCGAAATACTTTCATTGATTTTGATCCTCCCCTAGAATGATTCCTCGACAGGGAATGGCAATATCCGCTCCCTTAGCGAACGACCTCAGCGCCCTTCGCAAGCACGAACGGCGTCTGGATCTCCCCTTCCAATATGTGGCGCTTGAACACCTGGCGCATCTTCTTCTCGTCCATCTTCTCGTACTTGATGGGCTCCTTGCCGAGAAGCTCGACGGTGACCAGGGGCTCGCGGCTGCACAGCCCCATGCAGCCCGACGTGGTGACGACCACGTCCGACACGGCCGCCTCCTCGATCTCGCGCATGAGGGAGTTGAGTACCTCCCGGGCGCCCGAGGCGATGCCGCAGGTTCCCATGTGCACCGTCACCTTGGCCCGCTGCCCGCCCTCTCGGAGGGCCGTCTGGGAGTGGACCTTGTCCTTGATCTTCTTGAGATCTTCAATCTTCAGCTTCGCCATTTTTCTTACCTCATTTCAAGGCTCGGGGCAGAAGGTGCGGGATGAAAGGTCAGGACGATCCGGTCTTTTGTCTTTGCCCTGTACCCTTTACCCTTTACCCTGTACCCGCTATTGATAGTCATCCAAAACTGCTTTCATCTTTTGCGTCTTGATGCGGCCGTGGACGTTCTCGTCCACCACGATGACAGGGGCAAGGCCGCAGGCACCGAGGCAACGCACCGTCTCGTAGGTGAACCTGCGGTCCGGTGTCGTCTCGCCTTCCGCGATGTTGAATTCCTTCACGATGCTTTCCGAAATGGCCTTGCCGCCGCGGACATAGCAGGCCGTTCCCAGGCAGACCCTCACCGTGTGGCGCCCGCGCGGTTTCATCGTGAAGAAGGAATAGAAGGTGACGACGCCGTAGACCTGCGCGAGCGGCAGATTCAATCCTGCGGCGATCCTCTTCTGTATCGGGACGGGGAGGTACTCCAGGCTGACCTGGGCCTCCTCCAGGACGGGGATGAGCCCGCCGGGCTTCCCCTTGAAGCGGGCGATGATCCCGTCCAGCTTCGCCAGCTGTTCGGCGCTGAAATCCTTGAGATCGCTGTTGCCGTTTTTCATGAAACCTGTCTCCTCTCTGAGGGTGTCATGCCGACGCCCCGATGTCTGCCAGCCCCTCCGT
>DASRZY010000023.1:0-4989 GCA_035685905.1 Syntrophales bacterium | reverse complement strand
TCCGGGGTCTGGCGCACCCGGGGCTCCTTTCCCCAGAGATTGTCCCACCAGGCGCAGCCGGTGAGCGACGATAAAAAGAACATCAGGATGGCTGCCGTCAGCAGGGTTCGTCTGTTCATGGTTCTTTACCGTTGTTCGTTCCTTGCCCGCAAAGGCATCGATTGACCGGGCAAAATAAAATGGAGGCCCGCGCGTAAAACGCAGACCTCCATGTACCGTTTATTACAGGGCTTTGTCCAACAATTCTTTCAGCCGCTCCTTCGGCACGAGACCGATGAGCTTGTCCATCACCTTGCCGTTCTTGAAAAGGATCATCGTCGGGATGCTCATGACGCCATGATTCCCTGCGAGGGCCCTGTTCTCGTCGACGTTGACCTTGGTCACCTTGATCTTGTCCTTGTATTCGCTTGCAATTTCATCAAGAACCGGGGCGATGGCCCGGCAGGGACCGCACCACGGAGCCCAGAAATCGACGAGCGCGGGCTTATCGGACTTTAGAACCTCGGCATCAAACGTTCCTTCACTGACATGGATGACAGATTCACTGCTCATTTCGCTACCCCCTGGTCTTTGTATGCAAAAATATGCCATCAATGACCCGTGAAGTCAAGCAATCAGGACAGGCGCCGGACGCGGGCAATTGGCCCGATGCAGAAGGGACGGGAATCGGTTCGCTCATCGCCAGTCACGAAGGTTTTGACAGGCCCCGCCGATTCTGATAGGAAACAGCAGGCTTGACACCGATGTGAAAGGCGAAGGGCTCGAGGAAGCAAGAGAAGAATACAAAACGGTGGAGGCAGAGCCGACGAGCGATCGCACATAAGAATCCGTTTTCGTCCATCAGCCTCTTACATTATACCCTTTACCCGGTTGCGAGGACCCATGGCACCCATCGGGATCATCTCGGGTACGGTTCTACACGGAACGAACGTTTTCAAGGGCCTGAGAAAGAAGCCTGTAGTCAACGAGTTCGGCCGGGTGACCGTTTGGGTCTCCGGACAGATCGCCCACATCTCCCGGCACGACGGGGAAACCGATGAATACGTCCTGCCCCACCTCATCAACCACCAGGCCAACCTCAAGGCACTGAAGGATCTCGGTATCCGGGACATCGTCGCCGTCAACTCGACGGGGTCGCTGCGAAAGGAGCTGCCCCCGGGGTCCATCGTCGTGCCCGATGACTTCATCCTGCTTGTCGACACGCCCACGGTCTTCTCGAACAAGCCTGTTCACATCACACCGGAGATGTCTGACGAGGTGCGACGACGTATCATCGAAGCGGCCGCTGCCTGCGCAATCCCTGTTGTCGAGCGGGGTGTCTACTGGCAGACGGAAGGGCCGCGGCTCGAAACGAAAGCCGAAATCCGGATGATGTCCCGATTTGCGGACATCGTGGGGATGACCATGGCCGCCGAGGCGATCATCGCGAAGGAACTGGGGCTTTCCTACGGCGCCATCTGTTCCGTCGACAACTACTGCAACGGGGTTGCGGAGACGCCGCTGACCATGGAGATGATCATCGAGGGCGCAAAAAAGAACCGGGAAACCATGATGACGATCGTCAGCAAGTTCATCGAAAGGAGCCAGGCATGAAATTCTCGAAGAAGGGCGACACGGGGGAAACCAGTCTTCTGGGCGGGCAGCGGGTCCCCAAGTTCGATCCACGACCGGAGGCCTACGGGACGCTGGACGAGGCCAGTTCCGTCCTCGGGGTGGCCCGGGGAATGACGGGAAACGCCAAGATCAAGGACATCATCCTTCAGGTTCAGAAAGACCTGCTCGTCATGGGGGCCGAGATGTCGACCCTTCCCGAGGACATGGGCAAGCTCACCCAGAGGATCGGGGCGGCTGACGTGGACCGGGTCGAGGATCTCATCGACAAACTCCAGGAGGAAGTCCCCTTCCCGCGCGAATTCATCTACCCCGGGAAAAACGCCATCTCGGCGCAGATCGACGTGGGCCGCACGGTCATCCGCAGGGCCGAGCGCCGGGCGGCGGATCTCAAGCAGAAAGGGCTTCTGAACAACGCCGAGATCCACAAGTACCTGAACCGGCTGGCCGACATGCTTTTCTCGCTTGCACGTTATGCCGAGGAAAAAGGCTGAAGCCGCAGGCTTCAGGATCGAGGCCCGAGAAAAGCATATTCACGACCCGGGCTTCGGGCAAGAGATAAGCGACTGCCATGAAACTATTGAAGACCGGGGTCATCGCACTGGCGATAATCCTGGCTGTCTATTTCGGCTACCGCCAATTCATCTATCACCCCCCCGTCAAGAACGCCCGGCCCGCCGGTGAGAACATCATCTGCTTCGGCGACAGCCTCACCTACGGGACCGGCGCGTCTCAGGGCATGGATTATCCCTCCCAGCTCTCCCGTCTCATCGGCCGGCCTGTCATTAATGCCGGCATACCCGGCGACACGACGGCCACGGCCCTTGCAAGGCTCGACCGGGATGTCCTCGACATCTCCCCCCGCATCGTCCTGATCACTCTCGGCGGAAACGACATGAAGAACCGCCAGGGCCGCGACCAGGCCTTCCGGAACCTCAAGACCATCATCACCTCCATCCAGGACCGGGGGGCTCTCGTCATCATCGGGGGTCTCGACATCCCCATCTGGGGCAGAGGCTTCGAGGAAGGCTACAGGAAGGTGGCCGAGGAAACCGGCGCCGTTCTCATCCCGGATATCCTGAAGGGCCTTCTCGGGAACCCGGAAAAGATGAGCGACGCCATTCACCCCAACGATGCGGGCTACGGCATCATGGCGGGGTATTTTTACGGAGCGATGAAACCGTACCTGTAAAAAAGGATCGAGGCACGAGGACCGAGGATCGAAAAAGAAAAATCCCTCTTCTCTTTTATCCTCGAACCTCGAACCCCGATCCTCGTTCCTTCCCTAAAAAGCGCCCAGTTGGCAGGCCGATATCCTGATCTTCAGCTTCTCGCAGGCTGAGGATACGCGGATCTTCGCCATCTTGAAATCGGCCGCAATCCTGAATGCAGCGGCACAGGGAAGACGCCCGTCGATCATGGCCTTGCGGATGGCCGCTTCCAGCTCCCCCGAGACGGATTCCGCCGGTGGGACGATCTTCCTCACGGGGGAATAGCCGAAAAGGCCGAGCTGGCACTTCACGATGTTGATCTCGAGCAGATCCATCGCCTTTCCGACTTCTCCGGGAGGAACCGCGAGTTCACCGGCGATCTTGAAGGCCAGCGGGCAGGTCAAGGCCCCCTGGCGGGACCGCTTCTTTACCGCTTCTGTAATTTCCTTTGCCACAACAGTCCCGCCCGAATGCTTCGCCTTGTAGTGTCCTTTGTCTTCTCGAGCCATGATCTGGTCCCTCTGGTCTATTCCGCCTGCGGCGGCTGTAATTGGGTATTGGGAATTTAGGTTATTGGGAATTAGTAACTGGGATTTGGTAATACCCAGTACCCATTACCCCGTTCCCTGTATTTTCAATGGTCGCTTGTCACCTGTAGCTTTCTTCTTCCCCTCGTCCCTGCACCCTAGTCCCTGGTCCCTAGTATTTTACATAGTGGGACGGCTCCACTGAAGACAGGGCGGTGTCGTCGAGCATCTTGAATCCTGCCTGATCGATGAGCTTCTGGGCCTTTTCCATCTGGTCCACTTCGACGACGAATACCGCCGTCTTCCCGCTGTCGAGAACAAATCCATAGGCATTGTTGACGTTGATGCTCTCCTTGAGCAGAAGCTGCATGAGACTGTCGAGCCCGCCCGGCTTGTCCTCGATGATGACGGCGATGACCTCCTTTGTCGTCACCATCATCCCGTCTTTCTTGATTGCCGCGATGGCCTTCTGGGGGTCATCGACGATGAGGTTGATGACGCCGAAGGTGGCCGTCGTGGCGATCGTCGTCGCGCGGATGTTCACTGTTTCCTTGCCCAGGATCCGGGTGAGTCTCGCCAGCTGCCCCGGCTTGTTCTCTGCGAAAACGGAGATCTGATGCACGATCATGTCTATCTCCTCCGGTCTTGCCGCCTGCGGCGGCAGGAATTGGGTATTGGGAAATTGGGTTATTGGGAATTAGTAACTGGATTTGGTAATACCCAGTACCCAATACTCGGTTCCCTGTTTCTCCACTGGTCACCGGTCACTGCCGTTAATCCTTTCGGTTGTCGATGACCCGCACAGCCTTCCCCTCCGTCTTGGGGAGGCTCCCCGGCTCGACGAGCTCGATCTTGGGGGTGATGAGGATATCACCCTTCAGCTCCTCCGTGATCCGGCGCTGAAGCTGCTGGAGCTTCAGCAGATCGCCGTCGAAGAACTCCTGAGCGACCTCCACCTTGACGATCATCTCGTCGTTGAACCCCTTGCGCTCCAGGACAATGACAAAGTTCGTCCCCACGCCCGGGACGTCCATGAGCTTCTTCTCGATCTGGATCGGGAAGATGTTGACCCCTTTGAGGATCATCATGTCGTCGGTGCGGCCCTTGAACCGCTCGATGCGCCGATGGGTCCTGCCGCACTCGCAGGGGCCGGGGATGATCCGGGTAAGATCCTTCGTGCGGTAGCGGACGATGGGCATCCCCTCGCGCAGAAGAGTGGTCATGACCAGCTCGCCCTCCTCCCCGTCGGGAACGGGCTTGAGCGTCTTCGGGTCGATGATCTCGACAAGGAAGTTGTCTTCCCAGATGTGCAGGCCGTTCTGGGCGGGGCATTCGAAGGCGACCCCCGGCCCGTTCATCTCGGAGAGCCCGTAGGAATTGAAGACCTTCCAGCCGTAGAATTCCTCGATCTTTTTCCGGGTCTTCTCCGTGTGCGGCTCTGCACCCACAAAGGCGATCCGCACCTTCGTGTCCTTTCGGGAATCGACCTTGAGCTCCTCGAAGACAGAATGGAGATGAAGGGCGTAGCTCGGGATGATGTGGATAACCGTCGACTCGAAATCCTGCATGAGCTGGATCTGGCGCTTGCTGTTGCCGGCCCCGGCGGGGATGACGAGGCAGCCGATCCTCTCGGCCCCGTA
>DASRZY010000022.1:0-6015 GCA_035685905.1 Syntrophales bacterium | reverse complement strand
CATCCCTCTCCGTGTTGGTTCATGGTGCAACGATATGCAAGAAATATGGGATAAATCCGACTCCCTGATTTTCCGACGAAAATGATTCACTTCTCTGCGACAGGATTGCATCCAGCTCGCATATCGTGTCCTGATCACCGCAATGACGGACGTTCCGCCCTTATAGGTGTACGTCCTATGGCCCTGTCAGACATCGTCTGCCGGGAACAGTCCCGCCACTCCTACAGCATATTCAGACGGCCGCCTATTTTCTGAGGGCGAAAAGCTTCTATAGTAGAGGTGGCGCAAGGGAACAAGGCCGAGGGGCGGCAAGGGCATTTCGATCGCTGCCCCCGGGGATTGCATAACCACCCAGGGAGATATGGCCATGAAGGAAAAAGCCAGGAACGCAAAGACCGACAGGAAGTACTGGGCCGACCCGATGAGCTTCCCCGTATTCACGCCGAAGAAGGGCCGGTAGGGAGAAGCGCTCGGTGTTGAACCGAGGCACCGAAGTGAAATAGTCTGGGATCCTTGAAAAGGGACCAGGCCGTACCGGCACCGTGGTATCCGGTATGGCTCATGCACCAAGTTTTACCACGCAGAGGTGATACCATGACGCAGCATGCAAAGGTAGTTCTGGACAAGTGGATTTTTCGAGCGATCTGGGTTGTTCTCATCATCACGACAACCGGGTTTGTTGCAAAGATGATGGGTGTGATGTAAGGTCAAATTATCCGGGTCTTGCTGCTGCCAGTGAGGCTCTGCTGAGCATCATCATCCAACTGGAGGTTATGCGATGGAGCTGCTGACAGTATCCGGATCCGGGAAGAAGGACAAGGGGATCAACATCCCCGGGTAACCCGGGAACAGATGCCGGGCTGATGATACCGACAGGCTTATTGCCCAGAGTTTCGCGGATCCCGGCTTATTTTTCGAGAACGTGCTCCCGGCACATTGTGAAGCTCCCCGCCCACAGGGCGGGGCTTCCCGGCAAGGAAAGAACCAGACATGATTGCGCGCCCTGACCCCGCCTGCAAAGCGGGGCTTGCGGGACGCGCCCCCGGTCACGCGGACTGTCGGCTTCAGTGGATGCCAGGAAACTTATCGGAAAGGCAGGGTCGGAAATGGCCCTGCCTTTTTGCAGCCCCTTTTCTATCCATAATCTTCAAAGCACCTGCTCGGTATTCATTCCTGCCTTGTTTCATTTCCTCGTCTTTACATGCTATAATTCCACGCAGAATCTCCCCGCACACCGGTCGGCGATCCCGGCTGGTGAAGAACCACGCACGATTGCATATCAGGATCTCGAGGGACAAGATCACTCCCCAACCCTCTCCTGTAAGAGGAAAGGGATTTGTCACCCCCCGACCCTCTCCTGCGTGAGAGGAAGGGATTTTTCACCCTCACCCCGACCCCGTTCGACAGGCTCACGACCCTGAGCAAGCCGAAGGGCTTGTCGAAGGGCTCTCCCCTCATGGGCGAGGGAGCCTATAAGGTGGACATTACCGCAGGGAGAGGGCGACGATAAGGCGGGCGCTGCCCGATCGGAAGGAAAACCATGAAATTCGATGATTATCGCATCGCGCCTGAAATCAAGCAGAACCTGGCGGCAATGGGCCTCAGGCGCCCGACCGACATCCAGTTCAAATCCATTCCACCCATCCTGAACGGGGAGGACGTGCTGGCCATTGCGCAGACCGGCACCGGCAAAACGGCGGCCTTCGCAATACCGGTTGTGCACATACTGCACGAGCAAAAGAGATCCCGCCGCACGAAGGGCATTCACTGCGTGGTGATGGAGCCCACCCGCGAGCTCGCCCTGCAGATCACCGAAGTGTTCGACTCCATCGGCAAACACACGAAAGTGAAAACACTCTGCGTGTTCGGCGGCGTTGAGCAGGACCCTCAAATTGCCCGGCTGGAGAAAGGCATCGATATCCTCGTCGCCACACCCGGCCGGATGTTCGACCTCGTGAGCCAGGGCCATATCCACCTCAACCGGGTGCAGATGCTGGTGCTCGACGAGGCCGATCACATGCTCGACCTGGGTTTCATCAAAGACATCCAGGACCTGATCCGCTTTCTTCCCCGCAAGCGGCAGACCCTGTTTTTTTCAGCCACGATCAACGACACGATCAAGAAACTGGCCTATTCGCTGGTCAAGAACCCGATTCGAATCCAGATTGCGCCCGATGACCCGGTCGCCAGGAATATCACACACTCCGTCGCCTTTATTGAAATGGACGACAAGCGGTTTTTCCTTGCCCGCCTGATCGAGGAAAATCCCGACAGCAAGATCCTGATATTTGTCCGCACCAAGGTCCGGGCCGAACGCGTGAGCAAGGCGCTCGAACGCGCGGGAATCCAGAGCCTCACCATCCACGGCGACAAGGACCAGCGCGACCGCCTGGACGTGATGCAGCAATTCCGCGATGGGACGGTGAAGATCCTGATTGCCACCGACGTCAGCGCCCGGGGCATCGATATCCCCGATGTGGACCAGGTGGTGAATTACGACCTCCCCGAGGTGGCCGAAAACTATGTCCACCGCGTGGGCCGCACCGGCCGCGGCGACAGGAAAGGCCTTGCGGTTTCTTTCTGCAGTCCTGAAGAGAAACCCATCCTCGACGAAATCGAGAGTTTCCTGGGCAAGCCCATTACGGTGCTCGCCATCGGCAAGAACAAATACAAGGAAACCCTGATCACCCACAGTGACCGCCCTGACAAATTGAAAGCAGTCATGGAAGACATCCAGAAAGCGGAAAATTGGGCGAAGAGAAAAAAGAAGGGTAAAAATAATCGCAGCTAGATGGGTCTTCGCCCCTGGATGATCCTGACCAGGATGATGACGAGGGCAATGACCAGCAGGATATGAATGAAATAGCCCATCGTATAGCCGGACACCAGCCCCAGCAGCCACAGAATGATCAGCACGACAGCGATCGTGTACAGCATTGGATCTCCCTCCTGGATTGTTTGGGCTCCTTTCCGGCTGGCGCATTCCTATGCCAGCCGGATACGAGCGGTTGCTTTGATAGTGACCCCGGGGGTCCCGCCGTGTGGCCCTGAAATACGGAATCGGTGTGTGAAAAGGGCATCAGCAGCCTATTTCACGATGAGCGCATTCACGACGGATTTGACCCCTTCGACACTGCGTGCGATCTGGCCCGCCTTGTCTTTGTCTTTTTGCGTGTTGACGAAGCCGCTCAGTTCAACGATGCCCTTGCGGGTTTCGACGCTGATCTGAAATCCCTTGAGAATATCGTCGCTTGCGATCAACGACTTTACTTTCGTTGTGATGACGGAATCATCGACAACCTCACCCGTACTTTCCTGTTTTGGTGTCGATGCGCAGGCCACAAAGGCAGCGATCATCATGAGGGCAATGAAAAAAAGGATAACGGTGTGCTTCTTTTTCATGGTCCTTACTCCTTTCTCTGAATTTCGCCGGGGAAAAATCAGAAGGTCGGCTGAGTGGTCGGCTGCAAGACCATATCTTCGACTCTCATGCAGAAGGCCGCATCGGACCTCCTCATCACGGCTTCGAAGTCATCTGCTTTACGGATGACACGGAAGACAATGATCGATTTTCCTTGTCTATCGTATCATTAATATTCACAAATATGCCTTCAGGGACAGGCTGAATTATCACTTCGAAATATCTGATGCAATGTCAGGTGGAGTATCATTCCGGCTGGCTCGAAGGGCCGGCCCGGAATTTATGGATTCCCTCTGACAGGAAGTTTCATTTCAGCAGCATCAACAGGGAGCGCCTGCCAATCAACCACAGATCCCGCCATCGCATTTCCCCCCTCATATCCTGCCCTAGTCCACATCAGGAATCCCGAAGATCGTAATCATCATTTGCCCGAGCGACAATGACGTTCAGGTATTCTAAGATAGGCGAGCTTTTCGATCCTGCCGTCAGCCGGCAGTGACACGGAAGTGAACGAGAGGTGCCGTTCGCGGGAATCAGTAACAATTGATGGAAGGAGGACATCCATGAAGAAGAACTCGGTCGCGCATTTTGAAATCTACGCCGATGACCCGGACAAGCTGGGGCAGTTCTACACGAGCCTGTTTGACTGGACCATCGAGCACATGCCGGAAATGGACTACCGGTGGGTCAAGACCGTTGAAACCGATGCGAAGGGCATGCCGTCACAGGCAGGCGGCATCAACGGCGGCATCTTGAAGCGTCCGGCAGGCTACGAGGGGCGTGCGTGGATCAACTACGTCAACGTCGAATCCCTGGAAGCCTCGATCGATCGCGCGAAAAAACTGGGTGCGACGGTGATGAAGGGGAAAACGCCGGTGCCCGGGATGGGCTGGTTTGCCATGCTGATCGATCCGCAGGGAAATCCCTTTGCCATCTGGCAAACAGATGCAAAGGCAAAGTGAGAAAGGGGGATTTGTATGCGCTTCATGATGCTGATGATCCCCAAGGGCTATGAGAAAGCGAAGCCCGGAGCCATGCCCGACCCCAAGGCGGTTGAGGCCATGATGAAGTACAATGAATCGCTTCAGAAAGCGGGTGTGCTCATAGCCCTGGACGGCTTGCATCCGCCTTCAATGGGCGCCCGCGTCACCTTCGCAAGCGGCAAACCGACCGTCACGCACGGCCCCTTTCCCGACGTCAGGGAAGTGCTGGGCGGCTACTGGATGATCAACGTGAAGTCGAAAGAGGAGGCAATCGAGTGGGCCTCCCGTTGCCCGGCGTCCGACAACGAGATCATTGAAATCCGTCAGGTGCAGGAGTTCGAGGATTTCCCCGAAGATGTTCAAAAGGCAGCCGCCGGATACCCGGAGATGAAGGCAAAGTCCACTCACGGCAAGGGAACGAACAAGTAGCTCGAGGGGCAGGAAATGTAAAAATCTCATTCACGGAGTATGACCGTATGCAAAAAATCACACCCTTCCTGTGGTTCGACAATCAGGCCGAAGAGGCCGTTGGCTTTTACACCTCGATTTTCAAGGATTCGAAAATCTTGACCGTTTCCCGCTATGGGGAAGAAGGGGCGGAAGTCTCCGGAAGACCGGCGGGAACGGTCATGACCATCGAGTTCCGGCTTTTGGGGCAGGAGTTTGTCGCACTGAACGGCGGACCCATTTTCAAATTCACCGAGGCCATCTCGTTTGTGGTCAATTGCGAGTCGCAGGACGAAGTGGACTATTACTGGGAGAAACTGTCCCGGGACGGAGACCCGAAGGCGCAGCAATGCGGCTGGCTGAAAGACAAATACGGCCTGTCCTGGCAGATCGTACCCACGGTGCTGGTCAAGCTGTTGACTGACCCGGATCCTGAAACGTCGCGAAGGGCCATGAAAGCAATGCTTCAGATGAAGAAACTTGACATAGAAACCCTGGAGCAGGCGGCTGCCGGAAAGGGCGCAAAATCCGGCAAATAATCCGCACAAGCCTCTCCCATGCAAAATCGATCGTCATCCAGGCCTCGTCAGGAAATCGAAAATGTGGTACGTTCACTCCGCACACAATACAATTGGGATGATGACATACGGATCATTCAAAGCCCGACCCCATTGCAGACTCTCCTTTGTCCCGAATCGAGTTCACGGAGCCCTTCGAACGGGCTCTGCGGCTCATGGAGGAGTCGCGCCAGCATGTCTTTGTCACGGGCCGCGCCGGCACCGGCAAGTCCACCCTTCTGAGCTATTTCAAGATAAGTACCTCCAAGAGGGTGGCGGTATTGGCCCCGACGGGAGTGGCGGCTCTCAACGTCGGCGGCCAGACGATCCACTCCTTCTTCAGGTTCAAGCCCGACGTCACACCCGCGTCGGCACGCAAGCGCATCCGGGGCGCAGACGCCAACATCTATCGAAAGCTTGATGCCATCGTGATTGATGAGGTTTCCATGGTCCGGGCAGACCTGCTGGACTGCGTGGATACCTTTCTGCGTCTCAACGGCCCCGAGCCCGGCACGCCCTTTGGCGGCCTGCAGATGATCTTCATCGGCGATCTTTACCAGCTTCCCCCCGTGGTCGGCTCGGACGAGAAAATGCTGTTCAAGACCCT
>DASRZY010000021.1:0-37746 GCA_035685905.1 Syntrophales bacterium | reverse complement strand
TGGCTCAACAACCCCCGCAGGCCGCTGGAGGCCAGCGGCACGAGCGGCATGAAGGTGGCCATCAACGGGGTGCTCAACATGAGTGTCTCCGACGGCTGGTGGGCCGAGGGTTACGACGGGACGAACGGCTGGACCATCGGGCCCGTGATGAAGGATCTGGCGGAGGACATCCCCGTCTCAGACGAAGCCGACGCCCACTCCCTCTTTGCCATCCTGGAGGAATCGGTGGTGCCGCTCTTCTATGACCGGGACCCCTCGGGCATCCCGCAGAAATGGATCCACATGGCCAAGCGTTCCATGGAGACGCTGGTCCCCCAGTTCAACACGGAGCGCATGCTCCTGGAGTACTACGCCGGCATGTACATCCCGGCAGCCGAACGGGAGCAGGACCTTGCCAGAAACGGCTACCGTCTTGCGAAAGACGTGGCCGACTGGAAGCGCAAGGTCCCGATGCGCTTCTCCTCGACGCGCCTGCTGGAGGTGAGCGTCGAAGGGGTCACGGGCGACAGCGTTTTCGTGGGCAACCCCTTTGTGGTGAGCGTGAAGATCGACCCGGGAAAATTGGAGCCTGACGAAGTGATGGCCGAGCTCGTGATCGGCCGGCGGAACGGCCACGACTTCATCAGCGAGCCCGACTGCATGCCGCTCACGATGATGGGCAAGGATGCCGCCGGCATTCTCACCTTTACGGGTGTCTACATCGTCAAGGAAAACGGCCCCCATCTGTACGGGGTGCGAGTGCTGCCTTACAATCGCAACCTCGCGACCAAACAGGAAGTGGGGCTCGTTTTGTGGGGCTAGCCCCACAAAACAGGGCATCGGGATTCGGGCATCGGGTCTCGGGATAAAGAGGAAACAGAAAATACAAATCCCCCTTCATCCCCCTTTGCAAACGGGGGAAAGAGGGGGATTTTTATTTGCCTATTTTTCTCCTTTTACCCCAGACCCGAGCCCCTATCCCCGATACGCTGATTTACTTTCTCCCGATAAACCAGAAGACCAGCGACAGGACGATGCTGATGAGAATGCTGGTGGCCAGCGGGAAGTAGAAGGTGTATTTTTCGCTCTTGATGGTGATGTCGCCGGGCAGGCGGCCGATCCAGGGGATCTTTCCGCCCATGGCGACAAGGACGCCGACGATGGCAATGACGAGGCCGATGATGATCAGGATTTTCCCGAAATCAAACAAACCGCCCACCCCGTTTCATTTCTCTGCATTTTGCCTACCTTACCTTGCGGAGGGAGGGAAGTCAATCTTCGATCGGACGGCATCTGTAAAGAAAATAGGACCGGGTCTGATAAAAAAATGGGACTGGTCCTACAGATCCAGGCAAGTCTTTGTGGTAGGAGTCGGGTAGCGAAGATGTCTACCCTTTCACAAAGGAGAATATCATGAAAGCCAAGGCCGCAAGAAAGACAAAGACAGTCGCAAAAGACAACGGCATCGTCTGCGGAAACCTGGACAACATCCAGGAAACCCTCGGGGAACTGGATCCCTCCATGAAGGTGGTCTGGACCAGCGTCGGTTTCTGGGCCTGCCCGAAGGAGTAAGGCCCAGGCAAATCATAGAGTGCTGACAGCCTCCATGAAGTTGTCGGCAGGGCTGTCATCTTACTGGATGGGGCAGATGGAGATCCTGATCTTCTCCCCGCAATGCCCGCAATAGATCGACCTGGTTTTCTCCATCGGCTTGCCGCAGTAAGGGCACTTCAGCAGCAGCTCCGATTTGCAGTAATCGCAGATCCTCTTCGATGCGTCCTGAGTCTCGAAGGCGCAATGTTCACAGATGTAGAAAACCATCAATGCCTCCGGCATTTGGTCTATTCGGTCTATCCAGTCTATTCAGTCTATTCGGTCCAGAAACCCCTGTACCCCTGCACCCTAGTCCCTACCCCCTGGTCCTTCGTCCCATCTGAACGGCTCCGCCCTTTCAAAATCCGGCGAGAGGTTGTGCTCGTCGACTTCCTGGATGAACAGGTTTTCGAATCCCAGGTCGAGGGCGAGGTCCATGACTGTTTCGTATTCCTCCCGTGTCACGCGGCGGCTGAAATACGGGTCACCCGATACGGCCGGCGTCGGTGTATATTGCGACATGAGACTCAACGGAACCTTCTTCGAGAGATGACCGGCGATAAGACGGACGACATCCAGGCTGTTTTGAACTTTTCCGGGCATGACCAGGTGCCGGATGATCACACCCTGCCGGGCGATGCCGCCCATCGTCTCGAGCCTTTCGCCTGTCTGACGGATCATCTCCCCGATCGATTCCAGTGCCTGCTGCGGGTAATCGGGCGGGGCAGAACATTCCAGGGCATCCCGTTCATTGCCGTACTTGAAATCGGGCAGCCAGACATCGACGATGCCGTCGAGCAGGCGGATCGCGTCGGTTTTCTCATACCCGCCGCAGTTGTACACGATCGGAAGGTGAAGGCCCCACTCGGTGGCCGCAAGAAGTGATTCCGCGATGGCATGGATCTGCGGGGTGGGCGTGACCAGTTCGATGTTGTGACAGCCTTTCAATGCGAGCTCCAGCATGATGCCCGCCAGAGCCTCCCGATCCATCGCCGCACCCAGTCTGTCGCGGCTGATCTGGTAGTTCTGGCAGAAGGGGCACTTCAGGTTGCAGGAGGTGAAAAAGACAGTCCCTGCTCCTCCCGAACCGGAGATGGGGGGCTCCTCGCCGAAATGGGGCAGGGCACGCGCGACAACGGCCTCGGGGCCCAGACCGCAGAATCCCGTTTCCCCCCCGATTCGGTTCACCCGGCATTCCCGCGGGCAGAGGGTACAGCAGCGCATCAACTCCCGCAGTTCAGGGATTCGCAACCTGAGAATTTCGATTTTTGAAAGATTGCTCAACTATTTTCCCACAATTACGACATCAGAAAAAATTTTGCGGGCACAAGGGATTTTACTGCGGCTCTGGTTTCATTCCGGCTGTTCAAAAAGGCCCAGATGCAAGGCGCCCGACATCCCGAGGAGCGAGGCGTACGATTGAATGCGTTCCATTGGTTCTGTTGGTTCAATTCGTTCGTCAGACAGTTGAGGTGTGAATCCTCGAACGAATGGAACCTATCGAACCAACGGAACTAACGAACCTTTCCTGCGGGATGCGCCCCCGGTCAACAGCCGGTTAGTCAAGGCTCAACGGCTCGACAATCTCCCGAATCTTTCCGCTCTGCACGTGCTCGATGAACTCCTCCCCGAGGGGGGTGCAGATCTCGACGACCTTGCGCCAGTTCAGGATTCGGCCCGCGGCATCGTCGATGAATGTCAGGAAATCGTCCCGGTCGGGGAGCTTCCCGCCAGGTAAGGTTCCCACGAGCTGGGGCGACGGAGTGATGACCAGAAGGTTGTCGAGGGCCTCGGCCGGCGGTCTTCGCCCCTTGATCTTCTTGTCGAGCCACCCCGGGATGATTTGCTGTTCGTGATGGAATAGCAGGGTCACATCGTCCGCCTTTGCCGTGTAGTCGTGATCCAGGTGATAGTCAATGATGCCCCCGTCGCGGTACACGCCGCGAGGCGCCCCGTAAATGTCCGTTACGCCTTCGATCACGAGCGGGATGGCGCCCGAGGCAAGAACGGCGTGCTTGAAGTTGATGGGATTCAGCGCCACAGTCCTGCCCCTGAAGCCCGGGCGAAAACAAAACTGGGGTGGCCGCGGTCCGCTGTAGAAAACGACCCGCTCGAAAAACCGGAACAGATGTTTGCGACTGAGCCTGTTGAGGGCGTAGCAGAGTGCGAGAGCTGACTTCTGGACCCATGGCGTTTCCGATGCGGCGAGGTGTCTCGCCCGGGCCGTTGTGACGGCAAGACGGTAACGGTCATGAGCCAGCGCGAATTGGCCGGCATCTTGCTCCAAAAAGGCGTTGATGACTTCCTGGAGGCCTTTTTTGAGGCTTGCGGGCGTGCTCCTGCGGTCACAGGGGATACCGATGTAGGCCTCGAGGAGCCGCCGGTAGCTCTTCTCCGGCTCGGGCTGCAGCCAGGCAGCGAATCGCCAGGCGCCCGCCGATGCGCCTGCCAGCAAAACGGGCCGGGATTTCGATCCCAGGAGACCGTTTCGCAGGAGGGTGAGGTCGAAGCCGCTTGCAGCGAGCCAGCGGGGCCCCACCGCGGGGCCCACATAGGTTGTGACCCGATCGAGGCGAAAGCCCCCGTCCCGGATCATTTCCAGGGCCCGTTTTCCTGCGCGGACGCAGAGCATCTCCATTTCCGTCCTTTCCTGCCGGTTGCAAAGTGAGCCATCATAATCCAGTTGCACCGTAAATTCAATGTCCCGCTGAAACGCCACAACCCCTTGTAATAATAAGGGGCATGCGGTATAAGTTTGCACGTAACAGAAAAAATGGCTCGTGGTTTGTGGCCGGTGATCGGTGGTGGGATTGAAAGGTGTAATGATTATGGCCTTCTTTTTTCACCGGTCACTAGACACTAGTCACTGGTCACTGCCGCGAAGCGGCTGAAGGTGCCCATGGAGATCAAGGAACAGGTTCTTCAAATCGCGAAAAACGCCCGGGAGGCTGCATGGGCTGCTGCCAATCTCTCGAGCGCGGACAAGGACGAGGCTCTCGTCGAGATGGCCGAACAGCTCGTCCATCACATGGACTATCTCATTGAGGAAAACGAAAAGGATGTCGAGTACGCCCGGCGAAAGGGTCTCTCGGAGGCCATGATCGACCGCCTCACGCTCGATGAGAGAACCATCCGCGCCATGGCGCAGGGGCTCGAGGAGGTGGCCGGCCTGCCGGACCCCGTCGGGAAGATCAGCTCCATGTGGAGGCGCCCCAACGGTCTGCTCGTGGGCAGAATGAGGATTCCCCTCGGTGTCATCGGCATCATCTACGAGTCTCGTCCAAACGTGACCGTGGACGCGGCAGCCCTTTGCCTCAAGGCCGGCAACGCCGTCATCCTCCGCGGCGGCTCCGAGGCCATCAACTCCAACATGGCCCTGAGCCTGATCCTGCGAGGCGTGCTCCGGGTGAAGGGTCTTCCCGAAAACGCCATCCAGCTCATCCCCATGGTGGACAGGGAGGCCGTCAACGAGATGCTCCAGCTCGAGGAGTACATCGACCTGATCATTCCCCGGGGCGGCGAGGAGCTCATCCGCGCCGTGGTCAGCCAGTCGCGGATTCCCGTGATCAAGCACTACAAGGGGGTCTGTCACGTCTTTGTCGATGCCGATGCCGATCTCGACATGGCCGTTCAGATCTGCGTGAACGCCAAGGTCCAGCGCCCGGGCGTGTGCAACTCCATGGAGACGCTGCTGGTCCATAAGGACGCAGCGGGTGTCTTTCTGCCCGCCGTGGCGGAGGCCCTGGAAAAGGCAGGGGTCGTGCTGCGCGGCTGCGAGAGGACCCGTGCCATCCTGCCCGGGCTCGAAGAAGCCACGGAGAAAGACTGGTACGAGGAGTACCTGGATCTCATCCTGGCAATCCGCGTTGTCGACGGGATCGACGACGCGATCCGGCACATTGAGCGATACGGCTCGCTGCACACGGAGTCGATTGTCACCCGTGACTATGACAATGCGCAGCGGTTTCTGAAGGAAGTGAATTCCTCGACGGTCCTTGTCAACGCCTCGACCCGGTTCAGCGACGGCTTCCAGCTCGGGCTGGGAGCCGAGATCGGGATCAGCACGACAAAGCTGCACGCCTTCGGCCCCATGGGCCTCGAAGAGCTGACGACTCAGAAGTTCATCATCTATGGGAGCGGACAGGTGCGCACCTCCTGACGGAGAGGATCGAGGACCGAGGTCCGAGGATCGAGGAAACAGAGGAGTACCTTTCAGATCCTCGTGCCTCGCGCCTTCTGCCTCGTTCCTCGAAGCGCGAATTCTCCGAAAGACGAGCTCAGGCCGGAACAGTTGGATGGAGGATGGCAGTGAAGTGGGGACTACTCGGCGGCACCTTCGATCCGATCCACCTCGCCCACCTGCAATGCGCCCAGGAGATCCTCGAGGGCTTTCGTCTCGACCGGATTGTGTTTATCCCCTCGTCAACCCCGCCCCTCAAGCGCGGACCCGGTCTGACACCCTACGAGCACCGAGAGCGCATGGTGCGCTTCGCCATCGAGGGGAATCCCGCCTTCGCCTTCTCCGACGTCGAGAACCGGCGCGAGGGCCGCTCCTACACGGTAGACACCATCGGCTATTTTCACGAAACCTTCGGTAAGGAGCTGGAGATCCATTTCATCATGGGACAGGATGCCTTCGACGATATCCGGCGGTGGAAAAACTGGAGGCGGCTGCTGACCCTGTGCCATTTCATCGTCATGACGAGGCCGGGCTGGCGCAGGGGCGCGCTGCGTAACGTGTTTCCCCCCGATTACAGGAAACGCTTTGCCTATGACAGGGGGGTGCGCGGCTATCGCGGACCGTCGGGCAAATTCATATTCTTTACGGCTGTCACCCAGCTCGACATCGAGTCGACGAACATCCGCGAGCGCGTGAAATCGGGGCGATCCATCCGCTACCTCGTTCCCGAGGAGGTGCGCGAGTACATCGAGAGACACGATCTTTACAAACGCTGATTGCGCGTGTAAAGAGGCATCGGATAAAAAGTAGCAGAAAGCCGACAGCCAACTGCCAACAGCCAATAGATTCCTACTGTCGGCTGTCTGCTGTAGGCTTTCTTGAGGACTGTAGACTAGAAATCTTGACTGCTTGACAGGCGCAGCCAATGCTGAAGAGATCGTTGCGAATCCATTACCTTCAGCACGTCCCCTTCGAGGGGCCGGGATTCATCGAAACGTGGGCCCTGGTGAGGAATCATCGCCTCACGTCTACGCACCTGTATTCAGGCCAGCGACTGCCGGGAGTCGAGGAGCTGGATTGGCTCGTCATCCTGGGCGGCCCGATGAATGTATACGAGCAGGACCGTTATCCCTGGCTTGCCCGGGAGAAGCGTTTCATCGGTGAGGCGCTCCACAGGGAAAAAGCCGTGATCGGCATCTGCCTCGGGGCCCAGCTTCTTGCCTGTGTGCTGGGTGCAAAGGTGACGAGGAATCCCTGCATCGAGATCGGCTGGTACCCTGTCGAAAAGGCGGCACAGGCCTCGCAGTCAAATCTTGCCGGCTTGCTTCCGGATCGGTTTCCGGCATTCCACTGGCACGGGGACACCTTCGAGATCCCTCGCGGCGCCGTCCATCTTATGCGAAGCCAGGCCTGCGAGAACCAGGCCTTTACCTTCGGGGAACGTGTTGCCGCATTTCAGTTCCACCTCGAGTCCACGAGGGACGGTGTGGAGAAACTCGTCCACAACTGCCCTGAGGACCTCGCCGAAGGTCCCTGCATTCAGAGTGCAGCAGACATGCTGGCAGATCTGGATCGTTTCCGCGAGATCAACGGCCTGATGGCCGATTTCCTGGACGGGCTGGCTTCGGCCTGACGGCCCCGGTCATCTGTGTTACGTGTTCTGTGTCATGTGATGATGAATCTTTTTGCTGATCCCTGCATATGACACTCGACACGTGACATGTCTTTCCCCTTGCAAATTCGCTTGCCCGATGCCATCCTTTTTTTACAAGCGATCCGAATCGGCATGCCTTATCCCTTTCCTTTCAATGGTGCGTCCCGCTCTCATGCAAGCTGCCCTTCGTCCAATCCGGCAAGTAACAGAGAGGAGGTGCCTGCCATGCCCGTTCAAAAACTCAAGGATTTCCTCGACGACAACGGTGTGAAGTACACCCTCGTCAGCCACTCCCCGGCCTTCACGGCCCAGGAGATTGCCGAGTCGGCCCACGTCCCGGGCAAGTGGCTGGCAAAGACCGTCATGGTCAAGATCGACGGCGGGTTAGCCATGGCGGTGCTGCCGGCGACATGCCGGGTCGACCTCGATCTGCTCAAGGAGGCGGCGGGGGCAAAAGCGTTGCAGCTGGCCACCGAGGACGAATTCAAGTACCTCTTCCCGGGCTGTGCCGTGGGGGCCATGCCGCCCTTCGGAAACCTCTACGGCATGAAGGTTTATGCCGCCGACGTCTTGAAGGAGGACGAGGAGATTGCCTTCAACGCGGGCACCCACTCAGAGCTGATGCGTCTCAAGTACCGGGATTTCGATCGGTTGGTGAAACCGAAGGTGGCGAAGATCTCGCGACGCTGACCGTGCCACAGGGAAGAGTCGCACGGAAGAGGTCCTTCTTTTTCTTCCACTGGCCACTCGACACTGATCACTGGTCACTGCGTTTTCTCCCTCCGGTTGCGCACTATCGAACATGGAACGCTTTTTTGTGGCGAGGGATTCAGAATTCGGGTAATGAGAAAAGAAAACGCCGAAGGAGGGACCTATGGGCGAAGTGGTTCACACATCGAGGATCAGGATCGTCAGGGAGACAGGTCCCACCCGCAGGGCCGTGATCGAGGGGTTCTCCGAGCCCGTCTATTACGGTGTCCACGGTGGGATCAAGCGGTTTTACAAGGTCGAACCCGAGAAGGAGCATGCGGCAACGCTGGATCACATCGTTGCTGCAACCGCGGGGTGAATGATGGGCACACTGGCCACGCTGATGGCCGGAAAGAAAATCCCCACCCCCGAGCAACTCTACTGGGCCGATATCGAAGGGGACATCGAAAATGTGGGAGGCGTCCTCAAGATCACGACGATTCGCGTGAAGATGCACCTGAAGTGCCCCGAAGAGAAGATGGCCGATGCGAAGGAAGCCTTTGCAAACTACATCACCCGCTGTCCAGCCGCCCAGAGCGTCAAGGACTGCATCAAGCTCCAGGACGAGCTCATCTTCGAGAAGTAGGGTAAAAGCCTGAAATGCAAATCCCCCTTCATCCCCCTTTGTAAAAGGGGGACAATGGGGGATTTTTTTGCCTTGAGCCTTGCGGCTAGTTGCTTGTGGCTGCTTTTTCTCGTCCCGACACCCTCGTCCCTTGTCCCTTTTCTCTCACTGACCACTAGTCACTAGCCACTGAGAGTCCTGCCTACGGCAGAACTTTCTTGAGGAACTTCCCCGTGAGCGATTCTTCGGTTCCGGCCACGTCCTCCGGTGTGCCCTGGGCGACAATCTGCCCGCCGCCCGGACCGCCCTCGGGGCCCAGATCGATGATCCAGTCGGCCGACTTGATCACGTCGAGGTTGTGTTCGATCACGACAATGGAGTTGCCCATGTTGACGAGCCGCATGAGCACATCGAGCAGCTTCTGGACGTCTGCGAAGTGCAGGCCGATGGTCGGCTCATCGAGGATGTAGAGGGTGTTGCCCCGGGTGGGTTTGCCGAGTTCCCGGGCAAGCTTGATCCGCTGCGCCTCGCCGCCGGAGAGCGTCGTTGCCGACTGGCCGAGCCGGATGTAGCCCAGGCCCACGTCGAAGAGAAGCTGGAGCTTGGAACGGATCGGCGCGATGTTCTCAAAGAAGACCAGGGCCTCGGTCACCGTCATATCCAGTACCTCTGCGATGCTCTTGCCTTTGTACTGGATCTCCAGGGTGTCTCGGTTGAAGCGCTTGCCGTTGCAGATGTCGCAGGTGATGTAGACGTCGGGCAGGAAGTGCATCTCGATCTTGATGAGACCGTTGCCCTCGCAGGACTCGCAGCGTCCGCCTTTGACGTTGAAGCTGAACCGCCCCGGCTTGTAACCCCGGATGCGGGCCTCCGGCAGCTGGGCGAAGAGATCGCGGATGAAGGTGAAGGCGCCCGTGTAGGTGATGGGGTTGGATCGCGGGGTGCGTCCGATGGGCTGCTGGTTCATCACGATGACCCTCTCGATCCCCCCGAGGTCCCGCACGTTGCGGATCTTGCCCACTTTGCCCTTGTATCGGTAGAGCCGCCTTGCCAGCACCCGGTAGAGGGTCTCCAGGACCAGGGTGCTCTTTCCGGAGCCGGAGACCCCGGTTACGCATGTCAGGACGCCCACGGGAATTCGGATGTCGATGCCCTTCAGGTTGTTCTCCGTGGCGCCTTCGAGAACGATGAAACGCCCCGGGAGTGCCCGCCGCTTCCCGGGCACGGGGATGCCGAGCCTGCCCGACAGATACTTGCCCGTGAGGGAGGACGCGCTCGCCAGGATTTCAGCGGGCGTTCCCTGGAAGACCACCTCGCCGCCTTCCAGGCCCGCACCGGGGCCCATGTCGACGATCCCGTCGGAGGCCATCATCATGTCGGCGTCGTGCTCGACGACGAGCACCGTGTTTCCCATGTCCTTGAGGCGCGAAAGCGTCGCGATGAGCCGCCCGTTGTCGCGCGGGTGAAGCCCGATCGTGGGCTCATCGAGCACGTAGAGCACGCCCGAGAGGCCCGAGCCGATCTGGGTGGCCAGCCGGATCCGCTGCCACTCGCCGCCGGAGAGCGTCCCCGAGGCCCGCTCAAGGCTCAGGTAATCCATGCCCACATCCAGCAGGAACTGCAGACGGTCCCGGATTTCCTTGAGGACCCTCTCGGAGATGGCCGCTTCCTGCCTTGTCAGCGGCAGCGTCTTCAGGAACTCCATGCTGTCGGCAATGGAGAGCCGGCACAGGTCGTATATGTTCTTCCCGCCCACGGTGACGGAGAGGCTTTCTTTCCTCAATCGGGCGCCGTGGCAGGCGGGGCACTCGCTCATGTTCAGGTATCGCTCCATTTCCGAGCGCACGTCGTAGGAGTCCGTCTCGTGGTAGCGGCGGTCGAGATTGGGGATGATGCCCTCGAAGGGCTTTTCCACGAAGGTGCGCTTGCCGCCGTTATCCGAGTAGAACCGGATGGGCTCATCGCCCGAGCCGTGGAGGAGCATGTGCCGGATCTTTGCGGGCAGCTCCTTGAAGGGCATGTTGACATCGAAGCCGTAGTGTTCCGAGAGGGCTTCGAGCATCTGGTAAAAGTACATGGAATTTCGCTTCTGCCAGGGGGCGATGGCCCCTTCACGGATGGAGAGACCCGGGTCGGGCACGACGAGGTCTTCGTCGAAAAAGATCTTGGTTCCGAGACCGTCGCATTCCGGGCAGGCCCCGTAGGGGCTGTTGAAGGAAAACATCCGCGGTGCAAGCTCGGGAAGGCTCACGTTGCAGTCCGGGCAGGCGTAGCGCTCGCTGAACAGGATTTCTTCGCCCCCGGCGACAGCGGCCCGGACGAGGCCCTCGGAAAGGCGGGCCGTGATCTCCAGGGAGTCGCGAAGGCGCTTGCGGATCCCCTCGCGGATGACGAGGCGGTCCACGACGACGTCGATGTCGTGGCGCCTGTTCTTGTCCAGCGTGATCTCGTCGGCCAGGTCCCGAACCTCCCCGTTCACCCTCACGCGCACGTAACCCTCGCGGCGCAGCCGGTTCAGCTCTTTTTGAAACTCGCCCTTTTTCCCGCGCACGACGGGGGCCATGAGCGAAACGGACGCCCCTGCGGGCAGGCTCAGGATCTGCTCCACCATGGCGTCGATGGTCTGCGAGCGGATTTCTTTGCCGCACTGGAAACAGTGGGGCACGCCGACGCGTGCGTAGAGCAGCCGGAGGTAGTCGTAGATCTCCGTGACGGTGCCCACCGTTGAACGGGGGTTGTGGCTTGCGCTTCTCTGTTCGATCGCGATGGCGGGGGAGAGGCCCTCGATGGACTCCACCTCGGGCTTGTCCATCTGGCCGATAAACTGCCTGGCATACGTGGAGAGAGACTCCACGTAGCGGCGCTGCCCTTCGGCGTAGATCGTGTCGAAGGCAAGGGTTGACTTGCCCGAACCGCTCACGCCGGTGATGACAACGAGACTGTCCCGGGGGATGTCGATGCTGACGTTCTTGAGATTGTGCTGTGAGGCGCCTTTGATTCGAATGTATTTCATATAAAGAAAGCGGGGCATTCGGCCCCGCGCCTATATTTTGTGTTTGACCGGATAGACCGAACAGCCGGAATAGACGGAATAGACGAGATTCGCCTACATGCGAATCTCAATATGTGCCTTTTGCCGCTTCGTTGCCATCCACTCCGTGTACGCTTTCCCCATCTTTTCGCTGAATATCCGTTCATCGACTTCGGCCCGGGTGGCCTTGAGGGACAGGTTTCCGCCCCCTCGTTTGTCGAGGGCCTTGATGAGGTAGAATCCCTGGGGCGTTTCGATCACGCCGCTCACCTCGCCGGGCTTGAGGTTGAAAGCGACCTCTTCGATGATCGGATTCATGCTGCCTTTCTCGACGTACCCGATGTCGCCCCCGGAGCGCTCCTGTCCCGGCGAGTTTTCGATTGCGAGCGCCTCGAAATATTCGCCGGCCTGGATGCGCTTGAGGATCGATTCGGCTTTTGCGCGCTGCGCCTCCTTCTGCGCCTCATCGCTCCCAGCAGGAAGGGGCAGCGTGATCATCAATAATCGCACTCGCAGTTTCCCCTCGTACTCGTCCCGGTGTTCCTGGTAGTACGCACCGATGTCCTCGTTCGTCACGGTCACTCTCGGACGGATCTCCCGCTGCAGGATGCGCTGCTTGATCATGTCGCTGCGCGTGGCCTCGCGATACCTCTCGTAGTCCGTACCCTCCTTGATCAGGATTTCCCTCAGGTTTTCCGTGGTCAGGTTCCGTTTCGCCAGGGAGTCCTGGATGGCGGCGTTCAGTTCCTCTTCCCGGATGGTGATGCCCAGCCGCTTGGCCTCCTGCCGAAGGATCAGATCTTCAATCATCCGGTCGAGCAGGGCTTTTCTGGCTTCAGCGGTGATCTTTTCCCGTTCTTCGGGGCGGATGCTTTGCTCGTACCTCTTCAGGACAAGCTCAACGGTGCTGTCCAGCTCGTACTGCGTGATGACGTCGTCGTTGACGACGGCAATGACTCGGTCAACGACCTCGCCCCGCGAGGTCGCCGCAAAAAGAAGGATTGCCGCTATGGCAATAAACGTCCAAAGCCTGTTCATGGGATCACCGTTGTTATCCTTTGCCGGGGACCGGCCGGGCCGGCCCCGGGGCGGGCTCCTCGACGCGGGTCTCGTCTATTTTAACCTGCCTGAGCCGCTCTTCGTCGATGCGGACTTTTGCATCCGACTTGAGCGCATCGAGCCACTTCCGGAATTCCTGCTCTTCCTTGCCTTTTGCGAGGTCCCCTTTGATCTTGTCTTTCACGTCGGGCAGTTCGATCCAGCGGCCCTTTTCCTTTTTCAGAACCTTGAAGATGTGGAACCCGTAGGGGCTCTTCACAACCTTGCTGGCCCTGCCTTCGGGAAGCGAGAAAACGACCCGGTCGAAGGCTTCGGGCATCACGCCCCGCGTAAAGACGCCGAGGTCGCCGCCCTTGGCGGATTCGGGGCCTGTCGAGATCTCCCGGGCGACTTTGCTGAAGTCCTCGCCGGCCTGGATGCGCTTCAGCACCGCATCGGCCATTTCCCGGGTCGGAACGACGATCTGGGCCACGTGCACCGTCTCCTCGGAGTAATAACGGTTGCGGTTGGCCTGGTAGTAGGCCGCAATCTCTTCGTCGCTTATCGCGATCTTCGAGTTGACCTCCTGGTCAACGAGTTTCTCGAGGAGGAGCCGCTTCCGCAACTCCTCGCTCCAGATCTTGTAGTCCACCTTCTCGCCGCCGAAGACCTGGGCGAAATTTTCATTCGTGTAATCCCTCTTGATCTCCTCGACCCGCTTTTTCAGTTCTTCGTCGGTGACCTTCAGCCCGAGCTTCTCGGCCCGGAGCAGCATGATCTTTTCCTCGATCAGGGCCTCCAGGGCTTCGCGCTTGATGTTGTAGATGTCCTCTTCCTTCACGTTGGCTGCACTGCCCAGCAGGTTGAGGGCGTTGCGCAGCTTCACGGTGAAATCCTTGACCGTGATCTCGGCGCCGTTCACCGTGGCGATGGCATCCTCCGACGGTGTCTTGAAGGATGAACACCCGATGCCCGTGGCCAGAAAGACGGCGGCCGCCAGGCCCGCAAGGGCCAGGACAGCTTTTCGCTGCAGGCCGTACCGCTGCGAATCTCCTTCTCGATCCTCCATCCTCACTCCCCCCGCCGATACAATATGTCCATTCCGTCCGTTCCGTTTCGCCGCAAGGCAGCCATACAGGTTAAAGGTCAAAGGAAAAAGGATAAAGGTCAAAGAATCCTTTGCGTCTTCTTATTTCGCTTTTTCCTTGAACCTTTATCCTTTAGCCTCATTCATGCCGCGAAGCGGCTAGTTCCTCGACAGCTCTTCGAGCAGGCCCTTGGCTGCCTCGATCACCCGCCCCTCGGTCAGATCGGGCATGGGGATGAAGAGCCGGTGGTCGGGCGTGATCCGCATCCCCTTCCATTTCCTGCGCGCCAGCTCGATGAGCCTCAGCGGATCGATGGGACTCGACGTGTGGACAACGAGAATCATGTTCCGCCCGTCGTATTCCATCTTTTCGGCCATGAGCCCCTTCATGAGGTTGCGAAGGCTGATGACCTGCATCAGGTTCTGCACTTCCGGAGGCGGAGGACCATAACAATCCCACATGTCCTCCTTCATGGCCAGCAGATCATCATCTGTCGCGGCCATGGAGAGCTTCTTGTACGTCACAAGCCTGCGGTGCGTATCGGGCACATAGGTGTCGGGGATGAAAGCCGGAAGCCCCAGGTGGATCTCCGGCTTGACCTCCGCCGCGGGCATTTTCTCGCCCCGCAACTCCCTCACGGCCCGCTCCATGAGCTGGGTGTACATCTCGTAGCCCACGGCGGAGATATGCCCCGTCTGGGCCATTCCCACGAGGTTGCCCGCCCCGCGGATCTCGAGATCGTGAGAGGCGATCTGGAACCCCGAGCCCGGCTCGGTGAATTCCTTGATGACGGTGAGCCTCTTCTGCGCATCGGGCGAGAGCATGGCTCCCGGCGGGATCAGCAGGTAGGCCCTCGCCTCTTCCTTCGAGCGGCCCACGCGCCCCCGGATCTGGTAGAGCTGCGCCAGCCCGAAGCGATCCGCACGGTCGATGATGATCGTGTTGGCCGAAGGGATGTCGATGCCCGACCCGATGATCGTCGTACATAACAAAATATCATACTCTTTACGAAGAAATTTTACCATGACGTCTTCGAGCTCCCGGGGCCGCATCTGGCCGTGTGCAACGCCGATTTTCGCCTCCGGGACGACCTGCCGGATCCGGCGGGCCATGTGGTGGATGGAGTGGACCCGGTCGTGGATGAAGAAGACCTGGCCCCCCCGCGCCATCTCGTCGAGGATCGCTTTGCGGATCACCTCGTCGTCGAACTCCAGCACGTAGGTCTTGACGGCGAGCCGGCCTTCGGGAGGCGTGTGGATGATCGAGAGGTCCCGGATCCCCACGAGCGAGAGCTGAAGCGTTCGCGGGATGGGGGTTGCCGTGAGCGTCAGCACGTCCACCAGCGTGCGCAGCTTCTTGAGCTTTTCCTTGTGGGTCACGCCGAAGCGCTGTTCCTCGTCGATGATGACGAGCCCCAGGTCCTTGAAAACGACGTCCTTCTGGATCAGCCGGTGGGTGCCGATGACGGCGTCGACGGTGCCCCTGGCGATCCTGTCGAGGATCTGTTTCTGCTCTTCGCGGGATTTGAAGCGGTTGAGCGTTTCCACCCGGATCGGGTACTTGGCCAGCCTTGCCTTGAAGGTCTGGTAGTGCTGTTCGGCAAGGATCGTCGTGGGCACGAGCACCGCCGTCTGCTTTCCGTCCATGGCGGCCCGGAAAGCGGCCCGGATGGCCACCTCGGTCTTGCCGAAGCCGGCATCGCCGCAGATGAGGCGGTCCATGGGCTTGGCGCTGTCCATGTCGACGTTCACGTCTTCGATGGCGCGGGCCTGGTCGGGCGTCTCCTCGTACTCGAAGGACGACGCGAACTCCTCGTAGTAGCGGTCCACAGCCGAGAAGGAATGCCCCTGCAGGGCGTCGCGGGCGGCGTAGAGGGCCACCAGGTCCTCTGCGATTTCTTCGACGGCCTTCTTGACGCGCCGCTTGGCCGTTTCCCAGGCCGTGCCGCCCAGCTTGTCGATCCGGGGTTCGTGCCCGTCAGGCCCGATGAAGCGCTGGATCTGGTCGAGTCGATGAACGGGGATGTAGAGCCGGTCGCCTGCCTGGTACTCCATGAGCAGAAAATCGTTTTCGATCGTCCCCACGGAGAGCCGCTGGAGACCCCGGTAGATGCCGATCCCGTGGTCCGTGTGGACGATGAAGTCGCCCTCGCTGAGCTCCCCGAAGGACTGGAGGAAATAGCCCTCGCGCGGCCGCGCGGGGCGGCGCCGGCGCGCCTTTTTCCCGAAGATCTCCTCCTCGCCGATGACAACGAGCCGAAGCCCCGGTAGGGCGAAGCCCGCCGCGATTTTCCCCTCGCGCAGAATCAGCCTGCCCGATGCTGTCCGCGGCTTTGCGAGATCCTGGAAAAAAGGCTCCTCCGAACGGGTCATGGGCAGCGAGTAATCCTCGAGGAGGTGGATCATGCGGTGCATCTCCTCCTCGCCTGCGCAGAGGTAGTGAACGAGAAACCCCTCGTTGCTCCATTCACGGATCTTTTCGACCATGGGGGCAAGCAGGCTTTCGTCGCGATGAATGAGTGCGGGCTCCGTCGGTTTCAGACCCAGGTCCGTCTCGACAGAGAACCTGATCGCAGGGTCCTCCTCGAGGCCGATCTCCATGTCCTGCAGGACGATTCGCCTGCGGCTGCCGGTGCCGCCACTCGCCTGCTTTTCCGAGAGGAACAGGGCGCCCTCGTCGAGATAGAACTTCTCCTCGTCTTTTGCCCGGCTGAAGAGACGGCTGATGTCATCCCTTGCCCTCTCGTCGGCGCGGTCGATGGCCAGGGGGTCCTCGATGACGAGGATTGCCTCCCCGGGAAGATAATCGGTGAGGGCCTCGAGTCCCCCGGCGCCCCCTTCGTCCATGTAGAACAGGGGGAGAAACTGCGGGTTCATGGAGCCGGCCAGGCCGTTGCCGATCATCTCGGCAAGCCGGTCTTTGGCACGGGCCGTCAACCCGAGCTCACCCGCCCGGATCCGAAGGTTGCGCAGGGCCCTGCGGCGGGACTCCTCGGAGAGGACGAGTTCGCGGGCAGGCGTGAGGGTAAAGTCCGTCAGTTCCTTCCGGGAACGCTGGGAGGTTACGTCGACTTCCCGTATCGATTCGATCTCGTCCCCCGACAGCAGCAGCCGGTAGGGCCCCGGCGCTGCCGGGGGATAGATGTCGATCACGTTTCCCCTGACGCTGAAATCGCCGCCTTCCTCGACGAGAGGGACCCTGCGGTATCCGCCCTCGGCGAGCGTTGCGGCAAAATCGTCCCGGTCGATCCGGTCTCCGATCGATACCGGGGCGCTGAAGCCGGCCACCACTCCGCGCGGCACGACCTTCTGCAGCAGTGCTGCCCGGGGGATGATCACGATGGCGGGTTTTTCTTCGACGAATGTGGAGAGAACGCGGATCCGCTCCCGTTCCGCGTCTTTCTGCGGCGAGAGGGTGTCCGGGAGCATGAGGTCCCAGGGGGGCATTAGCAGGACGTCGTCGCTGCCGGCAAAGAAAGCTGTGTCCTGCACGAGCGTTCGCGCCTCTTCGGCGCCCGCGCAAAGAACGGCGACAGGCCGACGGGTCAGTTCGAACAGGGCGGCGATAAAAAGAGCCTTCGATGAGCCCTTCAGTCCCGAGACCCTCGTTTCCCCCTCGAGGTCCATGCGCTCGAGCACGGTCCGAAAGGCAGGGTCCGCCTGAAGGAGTTTCTGCAGTTCTTGATTCACGCTATGATCATAAGCCCGTCATTGAGGCTTCCGTTGCTTGTCTTTTTTTGTTATTCAAAATTCCCCTTTTCCGAAGGGAATTTCACTGATCACTGGCCACTGACCACTGCTTTTCTCACCCCACGGCCAGCATCCTGTCCAAACACCTCCGGGCCGGCCCTCTCACTTCTTCAGGCACCGACACCACGGGCGCCATGATCGTGAGGGCCTGCAGGATGTCCTCGAGTGTGGTCAGCTTCATCGTTTCGCAGATCATGCTCTCCGAGGCCGGGATAAAGGTCTTGCCGGGATATCTCGTCCGAAGCTGGTACAGGATGCCCATTTCGGTGCCGAAGATGAGTTCGCTGCCTTCCATCGTGCCGGCGTAACCGATGATCCCTGCAGTGCTTCCCACGAAATCAGCCAGTGCCAGCACCGATTCCCGGCACTCGGGGTGGGCTGCGAACCTGGCCGACGGGTGGCGCGCCTTCACGGCCATCACCTCTTCGGGGCTGAGGTTCTGGTGAACGGGGCACGTGCCCCCCCAGGGGATGATCTGCTTGTCGGTGAAGCGGGCCACGTAGCGGGCAAGGTTGCCGTCGGGGATCATGAGGACACGCTTCGCATGGGTCAGCGAACCCACGACCCGCACGGCATTTGCCGAGGTGCAGCAGATGTCGCTTTTCGCCTTGATGGCTGCCGAGGAGTTGATGTAGGTCACGACGGCCGCATCGGGGAACTTTTCCTTTTCCTCGTCGAGACGCTCGGCGGTTATCGTATCGGCAAGGGCGCACCCCGCATTGTACCGGGGCAGCAGCACCGTCTTGTCCGGGGAGAGGATCGAGGCGCTCTCGGCCATGAAATGCACGCCGGCAAAGACGATCACTTCGGCGCTTGTCCCCGCGGCCTCGATACTGAGTGCCAGCGAGTCTCCCGTGAAGTCGGCGATCTCCTGCACCTCGTCCCGCTGGTAATAGTGGGCCAGCAGGATGCCGTTTTTCTCCTTGAGCAGCGCCCTGATTTTATCCTTGATCACGTTTCAGCACCCCGCCTTTCGACGCAAGTACCCCTTGTTTCGACCCTTTTCAGCGTCGAGCAAGGGGTATTTCTTTCTTCGCGCGTAATATATGTCATGGAACCACTGAATACAAGGTGAAAAACTCCCCGGGCTGGTGCATGGATGCCGCGGGATCGTTGACATTCCCCCGCGATTACGTTACGTTCGTAACTCTGCACAAGCGATGAAGATTCGTCAGGAGTGACCATGATTTCTGTAGATGAAGCCCTGAAGACCATTCTCGAAGGCATCCGTCCCCTCGGTTGCGAGTACGTCCCGATCACCTCGGCTCTCGGCAGTGTCGTCGGAGAGGACATCGTCTCCGGCAGAATGATCCCCCCGCTTGCCAATTCTTCCATGGACGGCTACGCCGTGATCGCCTCCGACACGGACTTCGCAAGCAAAGAGAAGCCCGTCATCCTGGATGTGCTGGAGGATGTCCCTGCAGGCAGGGTGGCCACTCAGCCTGTCCGCAAGGGAACGGCCATCCGGATCATGACAGGCGCCCCCCTTCCCGAAGGGGCCAATGCCGTGATCCGCGTGGAGGACACCGAGGCGGAGGGGAGCAGGGTGAGGATCTTTGTCTCGGTTGTGCCCGGCCTCGACATCCGGGATGCGGGCGAGGACGTGAAGACGAACGAGTTGGTCATCCCGAAAGGGACGGTCCTGCGGGCCGCGGAGATCGGCATGCTTGCCGCCCTTGGCCGCGCCTATGTGGCCGTCCATCAGCGTCCCGTCGTGGCCGTCGTCTCCACGGGCGACGAGCTCGTGGAGGTCGACGAAGTGCCCGGGCCGGGCAAGATCGTCAACAGCAACAGCTACTCGCTGGCAGCCATGGTCCTGGAGGCGGGTGCAATCCCGCTTCAGCTCGGGATTGCCCGGGACAACCGGGAGGATCTGCTCGAGAAGTTCAGGGCAGCGGCTCGGGCCGACGTTGTCGTCTCCTCGGGCGGGGTTTCCGTGGGGGATTTCGACCTCGTCAAGGACATCATGGCCGAGATCGGCAGCCGCATCCAGTTCTGGCGCGTGGCCATGAGACCGGGACGGCCTCTGGCGTTCGGCCGACTGGAAGGCAAGCCGCTCTTCGGCCTGCCGGGGAACCCCGTATCGTCCATGGTCTCCTTCGAGCAATTCATCCGGCCTTCCATTCTGAAAATGCGTGGCTACAGGAACATCTTCCGCAGGGCCGTCCGGGCCGAAATGACCGAGGGTTTTTCGAAAAAGAAGGGACTGAAGTATTTCCTCCGGGCGCGGGTGGAGTACCGCGACGGGAAGTTCTATGCCGCAACGACGGGCGAGCAGGGCTCGGGTATCCTGAAATCCATGGTGCTTGCAAACGGCCTGATCGTGCTCCCGGAAACGATTGCAGCGGTAAAAGCCGGCGACGAGGTTGTGGTCCAGCTCCTGGATAACCGGTTCGAACTGACATCGAAGCCGCATTACCTGTAATGGCATAAACAACCGATCCACTCGCAATTGACTCCGCATCGAAATGCAGCTCAGCAGCCCACTCCCTTATATAGATAAAGAGCGGACGTTCTTTCCGGTCATCCCGTACCCCTACTTTCTGTTAATGCTGTACTCTGCGCAACGTAAAATTTTAGCGGGCACCGTCGGAATATATTACACTCTAATATATTTGTCTTACCCGTTTGTAGTTGCTAATGATTTCGATTTTTTTCTTTTCTGTACAACAGATCTACTGTCGCATTTTTTTACGATTTAGAATCCTTCCTCCCCGCATCGATAAAATCACATCCTATCTGGAAAAGCTTTCCACAAGCAGGCTTCAACCGATTTACTGCCTGCATTCATTGGCGTGGTACGTTAGTTGCTGCTGTATCGGACGAGTCAAGAAAGGGGGTTCAAAAAGCGACTATTCACACATTACAAATGATTAAAACGTTGCGATAGTTGCAACGGTATTCTGAATTGATCGGTCTTGCACGTTAACTCATGGAGTGAGCCCCCCCTCCTCTCCCTCCTGACGGTTCGTGGAGGAAACACTCGGAGTGCTTTCCCGCACGATCCCGTACAAAACCTTCCCCGCATAACGACAGACGACACGGTTAGCCATAACTATATTGAATTATTTATATTCGATAAAAGAATCATATTTTGTTGTTCCTGCAAGGAATGGAACAGGCGATTTAACGGCAGCAACAATTTTTGTAGGGACGATAATCGGGTGGCGCCAAATGTTACAGCGGGTCGCGGAGAATGGAAGAAACTTTAAGAATTTTTTTCATTCATTTCCCATGGGCTTATTTCTTTTTCGTTGCACCAGCCCGCTTCTGCGCCTTCGTTGGGCGGCCCATCTGGAATAGCTTATGCTCTTTGGGTCAGGCATCAGGATGCCAGTTCTTAACGGCCTGGAAGGAGAACAAGAAGTACTTCGGTTGCAAAGGGAAGGGCCGTTATTTCGGTTGCGTTGACAAGTTCCGCCGCGCCTGGCCTCCAGGTTCGTGACGGAAAAAGAAGAATGGCCGGGAAGATCTATTCTCAGGTCAGCGGGGTAGCTTGGCCTGGAGGCTGTCGGCCGGAGGACAAGGAAAAACGAAATGTTTCACTCGAAGAAAGGAGGGGCGGCTCGGGGCTGAGAAACAATAAGTAACGGACGTAGCAATGTTTGAATCTTTAAACACACATTTTATCTGCAAGGAGGATTTGAAAATGGAAAAGATGATTCGTTTCTTCAAGGATGAAGAGGGCGCAAGCGCTGTTGAGTACGGGCTGTTCGTGGCGCTCATCGCGGCGGTCATCGTCGCTCTCGTGAAGACCCTCGGCACAAAGATCCAGGGCGCGTTCCAGACGATCGTGAACGCACTGGGCTGAGGCGGCACCAATCCTTTCCGGAGGCGGGGCCGATCCCACAGGACTCCCGCCTCCGGAAAAACCAGAACAGGATGGGATCCGGCATGAAAGCACAGATCGAAAAAAAGAGGATCAAGAGCCTGTGCCGGCAACAACTCCGCCGTAATCGGGGAGCGACAAGCATCGAGTACGCCATCCTGGGTTCATTGATTGCCGCCGTGATTGTTCTTGTCGTTTCCAATTTGGGCAGCCAGGTCCGGCTCCTGTTCGAAACGGTTTCGGCGGCCTGGTGATCAGGCAGATGGAAGTGAATACGCGGATTGGGAGATGGAGCACGTGAGCATGGGGTTGGTCATTCTCGTCGCAGCACTGGTCATTGCATCCCTCACGGATGTCGCGCACCGGAAGATCCCGAATGCCATTACATATCCCTTGGCTGCATTCGGTCTCATTTTTCATCTTCTTTCGTCCGGCATGGCCGGCGTTGTGTTCAGCCTGTCGGGGATTCTGGTGGGCGGGGGGCTCTTGCTCCTGTTGTACCTGCTCGGAGGGATGGGCGCAGGCGATGTGAAGCTGATGGCTGCTGTCGGCAGCATCCTCGGCCCGGCAGATGTCTTTACCGCATCGCTCTACAGTGCGCTTGTCGGCGGGGTTTATGCGCTGGCCATCGTGTTTCGCCACGGTGAACTGCGTGAAACGGTTTACTGGCTCGCGCCGGCCCTGGGCGGCATGATGCCGGCAAGAACGGCGCAGGCCCCGGAGGTTGCCGGCCGTGCCGGCCTCCCCCGCCTTTGTTACGGCCTGGCCATTTCCCTCGGAACGGTTCTGGCTGTTCTGAGGCCGCTATAGTTTAGATGTGAGAAGGTAATGGCAAATAACGAACGCAGCAATCCGTGCTGCAAAGTCGAAGGAGGCAGCTGAATCATGAAACAGTTATGGAATAAGCTGGCGGACAAGCAAAAGCCGCTGTTCCTGTTCGGCCTCGCTGTTGTCGCCGCACTGGGTGTGACCGTCCTGATTCACGGGCAACTCCAGCAGGTGACGCAATCGCAGGCGCAGGCGCGGGAAACACAATCCGTTGTCGTGGCCGCCGTGGATCTCCCCTGGGGCACATCGATCACAAGCTCGATGATCAAGACAATGCCCTACCTCAAGGAGAGCCTTCCCGCAGGGAGCTTTTCCGATCCCGCCGTCCTCGTGGGCCGCACAACCATCTTCCCGATGAAGGCCAACGAGCCGCTTTTTGAGTCCAAGCTTGCTCCGACGTCGGTTGCGACGGGCGGGGTGGCCGCCCTCGTGACGCCGAAGAAGCGGGCCATGGGAGTCAAGGTGGACAAGGTCGTCGGGGTTTCGGGGTTCATCCATCCCGGAAACCGCGTCGACGTCCTTGTAACCCTTTCCGGCACCGACAAGGTGCATGTGCCGACGACGAAGATCGTCCTCGAGAACATCCTTGTCCTCGCAACAGGGACGGAACTCGAGAAATCGGGCAAGCAGGAAAAGCCCGCCCAGGTCGACGTGATCACCCTGGAAGTGACGCCCGAGGAGGGGGAGAAACTGGCCTTGGCTGCCACGGAAGGCAAGCTACAACTCGCGCTGCGCAATTTCTCGGACTCGGCCAACAGCGAAACGCACGGCACGACCATCCCAGGCCTTCTTGCCCAGGCCCTGCCGCCGAAACCGGTTGCGAAAAAGGCTGCGGCGGCTCCCAAACCCGCATCATCTACCGGCTTCACCGTCGAGACGATTCGGGGCAGCAAGGTCACGGAAACGAATTTTAAAAAGGGGGAATGAGGAGCCATGAAAATCCGACACCTGATCCACACCGGGGCGGGCGCCGCCCTGTGCCTCACCCTGATGCTCTTGTTCGCCGCGGTATCCTATTGCTCAGTGGCGGAGGCCTCGAGCGTGAGCGTGAACAATCTTTCATCCCGCAGTCTGACCCTTGCCGTGGGCAAGTCGACCATCGTTGAGTCCTCCGACGTCATCCGGCGGGTATCCGTGGCGGCGCCGGACATCGCCGACACGGTCGTCCTGACGGCCCGCCAGATCTACGTGACCGGCAAGTCATCCGGCGTTACGACGATCACCCTCTGGAGCGATGCCAACCGCGTGGCCGCCGTATTCGACGTCGAGATTCTTCCCGACGTGGCAGCCCTGAAGGAGAAGATCCACCAGGTCTTCCCGACAGAGAAGGACGTCAAGGTGCTGGCAACCCACGAGAGCATCACCCTCTCGGGCACCGTCTCGAGCACGGCAAACCTTACGCAGCTTGTCCGGCTGGCCGAGGCCTATGCTCCCGTCGACAAGCTCACATCGAAACCCAGGGTTCTGAGCCTCGTCGACGTGGGCGGCGTCCACCAGGTGATGCTGGAAGTCCGCGTGGCCGAGATGTCCCGCAGCCTGATGCGCCGGCTGGGCGTCAACATGAATTACATCAGCAACGGCGGCAACCAGATCGGCATCTCGCTGCTCAACAGCCTCACGAAGCTGCCCGCGGCAGGATGGCCCGGCAATCCCCTCTCGGTTGCGGACAACGTCACCTGGATATCCCAGTTTCTCTCCGGGAACACCACCTGGACCGTCTTCATCGATGCACTGAAGGAGAACGGCCTGACCAAGGTCCTCGCCGAGCCGACGCTGATCACCCTGAGCGGACGATCGGCAAGCTTCCTGGCCGGCGGCGAGTTCCCGATCCCCGTCCCGCAGAGCAGCTCCGGCGGGGGAACGACGATCACGATCGAATACAAGACCTTCGGCGTCGGCCTGAATTTCACGCCCACCGTCCTGGGCAACGGGAAGATCAGCATGGTCGTCAACCCCGAGGTCTCCGACCTGGACTTCACCCGGGCGGTCTCCGTCCAGGGGTTCCTCATCCCGAGCATCAACACGCGTCGCGTCTCGACGGTCATCGAGCTCGGTGATGGACAGAGCTTCGCCGTCGCGGGGCTTCTCAAGGATGACGTGCGCGAAGTCGTTGCGAAGTATCCCGTGCTGGGCGACATCCCGGTCCTCGGGGCGCTGTTCCGGAGCAGCTCGTTCCAGAAAAACGAGACGGAGCTCATCATCATCGTCACGCCGCACCTCGTGAAGCCGCTCGACATGGCCAGGCAGACACTGCCCACGGATGCCTACGTCGAGCCCGACGACTTCGAGTTCTACCTTCTGGGGAGCACCGAAGGCAAGGGGAAGCAGGCTACCGCGAACCCGACGGCCGCCTCATCCGTGCCGGGGCTCAAGAAGAGCAGCGGCCTGGAAGGCGATTTCGGCTACATGAAGCCCTGACCATCTGAAAGGAGAACTCCATGAGAGTAACGATTGTCATCATTACCATAATGAGTTTTACGGCCGTTCTGCTGGTTTCCTGCGCTGCGCCCACGCGGGTGGAGACGGATTACGGGACGTCCTATAAGCTCCAGATCGTCAACCAGACCGCAAACCCCGAAGCGGGAAAAAGCCAGGCGCCTGTCGAGGGGCTGGACGGCCAGGCCGCGGCCAACACCATGACCAAGTACCGCAAGGAGTTCGAGAGGCAGGAGAAGGCGCCCTCCAATGTCTCCAATATCTCCAACGTCGGCAACAGCAAATAACGTTTCCGGTTCAGAAGCGGGTGGAGACATGAAGGGTCGGCGAAATGAAGGAACGGGGATGAAGGGGAGCTCGGCCGTCGAGTTTGCCATGGCGCTCCCCATCTTCATCATTCTCGTCATCGGGATCATGGAGTTCGGCTGGTACTTCTTCGTGCAGCACACGCTGCAGTATGCCACCCGCGAGGGGATGCGGCTGGCCCTTGTGGGGCGGACGCTGACCGACGGGTCCGGCAATGCGATGACCCGGGAGGCCTCCATCGTCAAGACGATCAAGGACGAGGCGGCCGTGGCGGTAAAGTCCGCAGCCATCCAGGTGTCGATCTATCCGGTCAAGGCCGATTTCAGCGACCCTACCGGCTGGCAGAATACGCAGGATGCAGGGGACCCCGGTGAGTACATGCGGGTACGGACGCGGTATGATCACAAGCTGTTCACGCCCCTGATCGGATCGTTCTTCAGCGGCGGCCACGTCGTGATTCAGGCCGAGGGGACATACCGCAACGAGCTTTTTGATTAGAAAACCGGCACAAACGCGGCGATCCCGACCGCCGGCAGCGAGGGAACATGAACGTTCAGAATCGGAGAAATGAAAAGAAGGATTGCTTCCGGGCCCCCGGCCGCAGGCAGGCCGAACGCGGGGCTTCCATGCTTGAGCTGGCCATGATCCTCCCGATCCTCGTCGTCCTCGTTTACGGCATTGTGGACTTCGGCAGGCTGATCCACGCGCGGCTCGTGGTCACCAACGTGAGCCGGGAGGGCGGCAGCCTTGCCTCGCGCGACATCCGCGAGGGCGACGCTCTCATCGCGATGCTGCAGTCCTCGGCTGCCCCTTTCGATCTGAAAGATGCCGACGGCAGGATCTACATCACCAAGATCAAGGCGGGAGCGACCACGCAAAACCCCGAGCCCTACATCGACAGCCGCTTCCAGGGCGGCGGTCTCAATGCGGCCAGCAGCATCACCGGCAGCGTGTTCGGCACGCCGCATGGGCTCTCCTCCATGCTCTACAATCACCTGCGGTATATCGCTCAGAACAGTACATCGGACATCTCGGAGGTGACCGTCGTCGAGGTATTTTACCTCTACAGGCCCATCACGCCTCTGCCGAAGTTGATCCAAAACCATTTCCTGCCGTCCGGCGGGCTTCTGATCGGGAGCAGGGCCGTATTTTAGGGGGATGAAGTTCATGAAATCATGCAGAGGGATCCTTTTGAGGGGCTACAGGCAGTGCAGGTTATCCGGCGAGCGCGGCGCATTCATGGTCATCTTCGCCCTCATGCTCCTGGTGATTCTCGGTTTCACGGCCCTCGGCGTCGAGGCGGGCCGCTGGTACCTGGTCCGGGCGGAGCTGGCCAAGGGGGTGGACGCCGCGGCTCTCGTGGCGGCCAAGAACATCTCGAACCCCTACGTGAGCCCCACGGTGCTTGCCGAGGAATTCGGGGTGGAAAATTTCCACGCCGGGTACATCGGCACCCCCGGGGCGGGGACGGGAACGGTGAAGTTCACCGCCACGATGGTTGAGTCGGACAAGGTCCGCGTCACGGGCGACGTTCGGGCAACGGCCGTGCTGGCAAAGCTTTTCGGCATCGACACGATTCCTGTCAACGCCGTCAGCATGGCCCAGAAGAAAGAGGTGGAGATCATGATGATCCTCGACCGGTCCGGCTCCATGGGCAACCCCGGGACAAAGATGAGCAACCTAAAGAGCGCGGCGATCAGCTTCCTTGGATTTTTCGAGGATACGCAGGACCGTGACAAGGTGGGGCTCATCAGCTTTTCCACCACCGTCTCTGTCGACCGTGCCTTGGGGACGGACTTTGTCAATCCGATGAAAACGGCGATCAACGCCATGACTGCAAACGGCGCGACGAATATGGAAGATGCCTTCGATCAGGCCGACGGGCCCAGCGGGTTCACAGACCAGACGGGCGTTCCGGGCGACAAGCGCCTCCAGCAGTTCGTCGTTTTCTTCTCCGATGGAATGCCGACAGCGCTGAGAGACAAGTTCAAATACAACGACGCGGACTATGACGGCGTTGTCTATGGAGAGGGTACCAACCCGAACTGCAGACCTTCCGATTATCCCAACATGTCTGTACACAGCCAGCTTCACAAGACCACCGGGACCAACAACTTTTATTCCGGCGTGACTGCGAACGTAACGGGCGACGGAAAGGCCTCGGGTGCCTCTGTCTGTCCGGGAGGGACCAACACCACGAAGTGGTATCTCTTCCAGACCCGGCCGGTACCCCGCACGGGGGGAGGGGTCTACGGCGCGGAAGCCTGCAATATTCCGCATGACAGGACCAAGGCTCCTTTTTACGATGATCTGCTGCCCTACTTCTGCCAGACGGCAAGGCAGCTTACCCTGGACAATGCCAAGATCCTGAAGGACAAGGGCATCAAGATTTACGTGATCGGACTGGGGAGCAGCACGGAAATCGATGAGGCCTTTCTCGAGAGCCTTTCGAGCGGCAGCAATTACACCTATATCACGCCGAACTCGAGCGAGCTGGAGTCCATTTTCAACAAGATCGCCAAGGAGATCAAGCTCCGCCTCGTGCAATAATCGGCACGGGGATCCCGCAGCGGTTGGCGCGCTGCGGACTATCAGAGAATTCGAGGTGAAGAAACATGTCCATTCGGAAAAAAACCGTCAGACTGGAGATCAGCAACGATAAGCTGCGGGACCAGCTTGCCGTCCTCGTCGCTTCCCTGGATGGGTTGCTGATCCAGAGCATGCACGACACGATGCCCGCCGACCTTCTCATCCTGGAAATCGGCGACGACACGGCCCGGGATTTCGACACATTGAACCGTGCGAAGACAAATGGCCGGGCGCGGGAGTTCTTCATCACGTCGAAAAGCACAAACCCCGACGTGCTGATCCAGGCCCTTCGCATCGGGGTGAAGGAATTCATCCCCCAGCCCGTCAACGAGGCCGAATTGCGCAAGGCCTTGCTGAAGTTCCGCGACGGCTCGGAGCCCTCGCCGGTTATGGCGAAGGGTCCCCAGCGCAAGGGGCAGATCATCAACGTGCTGGGCGTCAAGGGCGGCGTCGGCACGACGACGATCGCCGTGAATCTCGCCGACAGCCTCGTGAGGCTCGATGCCGCGCTGTCGGTGGTGATCATCGACATGAACCGCCTCTTCGGCGAGATCCCGCTTTTCCTGAGCCTGGAGCACGTCTTCAACTGGGTGGATGTCTCGAAGAACATCGCACGCCTCGACGCCACGTACCTCACGGGGATCCTCTACCGGCACCGCTCGGGGCTGCGTGTGCTGCCGTCGCCCGACCGGGTCGACGACAAGTACACGGTGACGCCGCAGGTGGTCGAGGCGCTCCTGAGGCTCATGCGCACGATGTTCGATTACGTGGTCATCGACAGCGGCCAGGCCGTGGACGACACCTCGAAGACGATCCTGCGCAGTTCCGACAAGGTCCTGCTTGTCTCCGGGCTGAGCCTGCCCTGCCTCATCAACGTGAAGAAGCTCATGAAAACCTTCCGCGATCTCGGCTATCCCCCCGAGCCCTGGGTGGAGGTGGTGATCAACCGCTTCGACAAGAAATCCGTCATCACGCTCCGGGAGGCCGAGCAGAGCGTCGGCAAGAAGGTCTTCTGGGCCATCCCCAACGATTTCCACGCCACGATGAGCGCCATCAACCAGGGAAAGCCCCTGTCGGTCGTGGAGCCCGCAGCCGAGGTGACCGAGGCGGTCACGGAGATGGCCGCCGCCCTGGCGGGACGTTTCACCGGCAGCGGCAGCGGCAAGGAGAAGGAAAGGGAGAAACGCGCATTCCTGGGGCTGAAGCTCTACTGATACGATCGGCATCGGCCGGCCGCCCCGGGCACTGACTGAAGAAAAGAGAGGTTGGACAGATGGCTCTTCCCAAAGAAAAACCGATGGTCTTCCTGATCACCGACGAGTACAACGAGCTCAAGAGCAAGGTCCACGACCGGCTGGTGGACATGCTGGATCTCTCGCTCATCGACTCACTGGATCGGCACCTGCTCAAGCAGGAGATCCGGCGGCTCACCGAGAGGATCCTCGCCGAGGAGTCGAAGACGCCGCTCAACTTCGAGGAGCGCGAACAGTTCCAGGAGGAGATCTTCAACGAGGTCCTCGGCCTGGGGCCGATCGAGCCCTTCATGCACGACCCCACGGTATCCGACATCCTGGTCAACTCCTACCGCCACGTCTACGTGGAGCGCTACGGGAAGATCCAGCTCACGGGGACGCGCTTCAAGGACGACAACCATCTCAAGAAGATCATCGACCGCATCGTCTCCGCCGTGGGGCGCCGGATCGACGAGTCCTCGCCCATGGTGGATGCGCGCCTGGCCGACGGCTCCCGCGTCAATGCCGTCGTCCCGCCGGTCTCCGTCGACGGCCCGGCGCTCTCCATCCGGCGGTTCGCCGTCGACCCGCTCGAGATGGACGACCTGCTCACGCTCAAGACCGTCATTCCGGAGATCGGCGAGCTCTTCAAGGGCATCGTGCGATCCCGGCTCAACGTGCTCATCTCCGGAGGGACGGGCAGCGGCAAGACGACGCTGCTCAACGTGCTCTCCCGATTCATCCCGCCCAACGAACGCATCGTCACGGTCGAGGACTCGGCTGAGCTCCAGATGAAGCAGGAACACGTCGTGCGGCTCGAGACGCGGCCCTCGAACATCGAGGGGAAGGGCGAGATCACCCAGCGCGACCTCGTCCGGAACTGTCTGCGCATGCGGCCCGACCGCATCATCGTGGGCGAGGTGCGAGGCGCCGAGGTGCTTGACATGCTGCAGGCCATGAACACCGGCCACGACGGCTCGCTCACGACGATCCACGCAAATTCCCCCCGGGATGCCTTGCTGAGGCTCGAGACGCTCGTCGCCATGACGGGGCTCAACATCCCCAACGAGGCCGTCCGGCGTTACATCAGCTCGGCCATTCATGTCATCATCCACATCTCGCGCCTCGTCGACGGCAGCCGCAAGGTTGTCAGCTTCCAGGAGATCACGGGCATGGAGGGCAACACCGTGACGATGCAGGAAATCTTCGCGTTCGAGCAGACGGGTCTGGACGAAAGCGGCCGGGTGAAGGGGCGCTTCGCCATGCGCGGGTTCCTGCCGAAGTTCATGGAACGCTTTGCGGCCCTCGGCGTGCCGATCCCGTACAACATTTTCGACTCCAGCAAGACGTTCGAAGTCTGAGAGGGAGGGTTCGATGGATCTGATCCTTTTTATTGTCATCTTCGCCGTCGCCCTGGCGTTGATCCTGACCCTGTTGATGGTTCTGCAGGGGCGGTTCAACCCCGAGGTCGGACGGCTGCGCAAGGAGATCAAGGGCCTGTCGGTGGAGCGCGCCGCGCCGGGTGGTGTCGACATCGTGAAGAAACGCACCCTCAGCTCGATTCCCTGGCTCAACGCGGTCCTTCTCGGCCTCCGGTTCCCGACGCTGAGCCGCATGGAGAGGCTGCTGGTTCAGGGCGACATTCAACAGCCCCTGGGCTTCTTTCTCCTGCTCTCTGCGGCCGTCGCAGCCGGTGTCGGCATCCTGGTCCTGATGCTGAGCCGCAACCTCGCGATCGCGATTCTGCTCGGGATCTTCGCGGCTCCGCTGCCCTGGTTCTACGCCGTCGTGAGAAAGAAGCGCAGGCTTGCCCTGTTCGAGAAGCAGCTGCCCGACGCACTGGACATGGTCGCACGCGCCCTCAAGGCCGGGCACGCCTTCAACGGCGGCCTGCAGATGGTGGCCATGGAGTTTGCCGATCCCGCACGGACCGAGTTCCGCAAGACTCTCGAGGAGATCAACTTCGGTGTGGGCTACGAGGACGCCCTGCGGAACATGGCCGACCGGGTGGACTGCCCCGACCTGAAGTTCTTCGCCCTGTCGGTCATCATCCAGCGCCAGAGCGGCGGCAACCTGGCCGAGATCCTCGACAAGATCAGCTACCTGATCCGGGAGCGCTTCAAGCTTCACGGCAAGGTGAAGGCCCTCACGGGCGAGGCGAGGGCCTCGGCCATCGTCCTGTCGCTGCTGCCGTTCTTCATGGCGGCGATCATCTATTTTCTCAACAGGGACTACATCGAGATCCTGTTCCGGGAGACCGTGGGCCTGTGGATGGTGGCCGGGGCCATCGTAATGATGCTCATCGGCATGTTCGCGATGAAGCGCATGGTGTACATCAAGGTCTGAAAGGGGAGTTCGACATGACAATCCTGATATCAGCAATGGTTTTTTCCGGGACGCTCCTTCTCCTGATGGCCGGGTATTATTTCCTGCGTTTCCACCGGGAGCACCAGGAGGTCGTCGAGAAGGTCCGATCGGGAGGAATCGTCGCCCGGCCCGAGATGGCTGCAGCAGGAGCGGTGCAGGCCGGCAGCTCCATGAAGAATGTCCTGTTCGGGATCTCGGCCCGGACCGGCCGCCGGTTCCAGCGCAAGGATGACGAAACCGGCATGAGCCACTTCCGCAAGCTGCTGCTCACGGCCGGGATCCGGCACCAGGGCGCTCCGGCCGTATTCTGGGGGGCAAAGATCATCTGCGCAGCGATCTTCCCCGTGCTTGCCTTCTTCGGCTACCTGGTCGCTGAGCGATCGCTGGTGGATCTGGAAATCCTGCTGGCCCTGGGCGTTGCCGGGGTTCTGGGGTTCTACTTCCCCAGCCTGTGCCTCAACCGGTGGATCGCACGGCGTAAGAGGCAGATCGTTGACGGGTTCCCTGACGCGCTGGATTTGCTTGTCGTCTGCGTCGAGGCGGGCATGGGGATCGACGCAGCCATCAACCGCGTGGCCGAGGAGATCCAGCTGAGCAGCCGCGTGATCAGCGACGAGTTCCGGCTCCTGAACCTGGAGCTGCGGGCGGGGAAATCCCGCGCCGATGCATTGAGAAACCTGGGGGCCCGCACGGACGTCGAGGAGGTCCGGAGCTTCGCCACGCTGCTCGTCCAGACGGACCGCTTCGGCACGAGCGTTGCCCAGGCCCTGCGGGTGCACTCCGACGCCATGCGGATCCGGCGCTATCAGAGGGCGGAGGAACTGGCCGCCAAGCTCCCTGTGAAGCTGCTGTTCCCGCTGATCCTGTGCATTTTCCCGGCCGTCCTGGTGGTCATCGTCGGGCCGGCGGCCATCCAGATCTATCATTCGATCATCGCGAACTAGGAGAGGGTTCATGGAAAAGACATTGCGCACGATCCTTCTGGCAACGGTTTCAGCGCTCGTGCTTTCCGTCAACAGCTGCAGTCTCATCAACTACTTTTCCGGATACGTGAAGTCCTGGGAATCGCAGGCGCCGGGGCGGTCGACGCTGGGGGATGGGGTCGACCGCTTCGTCGGGTCGGTACGTGTGTCCCAGGGCAACCCCGATGCGCACTACCTGCTCGGGGACTTCTACCAGGGCCGGGGGCGGCACCGCGAGGCGATCGAGGAGTTCAACAAGTGCATCCGGATCGATCCCCGCTTCGTGAGGGCGTACAACGGGATCGCCGTGTCCCTGGACCAGATCGGCGAGCATGAGAGGGCCCTGGAATATTACCAGGCCGCCCTGCAGATCCAGCCGGACCTCGACTACCTGTACAACAACATGGGTTACTCCTTCCTGCTCCAGGAGCGCTACGAGGAGGCCGCGGCGGCGTTTGAAAAGGCGGACACGCTCTCCGGGGGGAAGATCAGCCGCATCCGCAACAACCTGGCCCTTGCCCGAAGCGCAATGGGAATTGGAGATCCCGCTGCGGTGCCCGACAACCCCAGGCACCAGGCCCTGATCGAGTACACGGCAGCCAATATGCGACTGAAGAGCGGGGGATTCGAGGAGGCCCGCGAGCATTACCAGAAGGCCCTCGTCCTGGATCCCGGCCTGCACGGGGCGCAGAAGGGGACGGAAGTGGCCACCCTGCTCGCCGACGTGAAGCGCTACATGGACAAGGAAGAAGGATCCCTCGTTGTGGACGGGGACAGGCTTTCAATCATCGGCCGCGACGGGGTCGAGATCTCCAACGGAAACGGCGTGCGGCACATGGCGAAGGACGTGGGGGGCTTCCTGAAGAGGCAGGGCTTCAACGTTGTGCGCCTGACCAATGCCGATCATTTTCAATACTCCAAGGCAAGCGTTTACTACAGGGGCGACGCCGAGTTCACGGCACTCCGTATCAAAGGGGCCATGCCCGGTGTCACCCAGATGAAGAAAGTCGGCGGTTTCGACCGGGACAATATCCAGGTGAAGGTCCTCGTCGGCAAAGACCTGGCCGGTGAGCAGAAAACCTACAAAGAGGGGGACAAGTAATGATAACGATCCGAACCAAGCCGCTCCTCGTGACGATAGCGGTATCGATCGCCGTGGCCTTGCTGGGCGGCTGCGCATCGGCGACGAAGGAGACCGCGGTGCGGGACGAGCACATGCGCATGCTGGATATGCAGAAAAAAGCCGAGGCGGCAACCGCCGCCGGGTCGCCCGCCAAGGAACTGCCGGAATTGGACGCCCGGGGCCTCGAGCAGGTGGGGGACAATTACGTCCGGCAGGGAAACGCCGCCATGGCCTTCGTGCAGTATGAAAAAGCGCTGGCCAAGGACCCGAAGCTCGAGAGCGCGAAGTACAAAAAAGGGATGCTCATGCTCAATCGGGGGATGAACGACGAGGCGCTGGCGGCGTTCCAGGACATCCTCAGCCGCGACCCGAAAAATGCCATGGCCCTCGAGGGAAGGGGCCGTGTGCGGATGGCCAAGAACGATCTTGACGGAGCGATGGCTGACTTCGACGGCGCCCTTGCCGCCGATCCGCGTTTCTGGCAAGTCTATGCCCTGCGCGGCTACGTTTACGACCAGCGAAAGGACTATGACCGGGCGATCGGGGAATACGAAAAGGCCATTGCCCTCAACCCTCATTCCAGCCTGGTTTACAACAACCTGGGCATGTCCCGCTATCTGAAGGGGGATTTCCGGATGGCCGCCGACGCATACTCCCGGGCGATCCGGCTGGATCTCAACAACCGCCGCGCCTACAACAACCTGGGGCTCGTGCTCTTCAAGATGGGGCATGACGATGAGGCACTGCTTGCCTTCAAGCAGGGGGGCGACGAGGCCGCCGCATACAATAACATGGGGTGCCTCTATCTGACGGAGAAGAAATACGAGAAGGCGATCCAGTCCTTCGAGAAGGCCATTGCCATGAATCCCCAGCATTTTGCGAAGGCCCAGGAAAACATGTCAAAGGCCAAAAGCGCCTCGCAAACCGTCGTCACTCAATAGCAAGAAACAGGGGGCGGAGACTCGAACTCCGCCCCTTGCTTTCTCCGCCTGCGGGTGTAGATTAGTAATGAGAGAGAAACCCGCAGACTCTTCGCCAGCCATCTGAATTTCGATCGTATCCAGCCTTCAATTCTCCGCAGGCGTTGCCTTTACTCCGTTTGATGAGCCCATGTGCCGCTTGTTTCGGGATTTCCGGGGCGTCGAGCCGTTCCCGCGGGATAGAGTGGTATTGCAAGGAGTGCGGTCGCTTTTCACTGAGGCTCAACACCGAAGACGAGTGTCCCGAGTGTGCAAAGCGGGAAAGGGAACTGAAATCGTACTTCACGAAACTCCATTTCATCGCCCCCAGCTGCGCGAGACTCGAGCCGGTGCATTGAAGAGGCGAAGGGTCATTTTTATAGACATGTTGCTTCCGCCCGGAGCCGGGCAGGTTGGTAAGAGAAGTGCGCCAACAAGATCGTTCTGTGTCGGATGGAGTGGAAACCGGGCGCGGGGGAAAGGGGATTGAAGGTCAGACAGAAAAGAAGCGCACGATCAGTGCAATGCAATCTTCGCCATGGCCTCTCCTTTGCGGTATCTCTTGTCCTCATACATCAGGGTGTCCGCCCTTGACATCAAGTGATCCAGGCTGCAGGGGTTGTCGGGATTGAATTCCGATATCCCCGTGCTCAGCGAGATCCGGTACACTCGATCCGCCTGGGCATTGCGCCTCGCCACTTCCTGCTGAAGCCTTTTCACCAGTACAAACGCATCCGCATCGGACTCGTCAAGGCCCAGCACGGCGAATTCATCCCCCCCGAGGCGCGCCAGGATATCGGAACGGCGGAAAACCGTCCTCAAAATCTCCGCCACCTCGACCAACGCCTGGTCCCCGATCCGATGTCCGTAGGTGTCATTGATTGACTTCATCCCGTCCAGGTCGGCAAAGAGCAGTCGAACTTTCCTCCTCACCCTCTCGGCAATGCGCAACTGCTGCTCGGCCACCGCGAGGAATCCCCTTCGGTTGTAAAGCCCCGTCAGTTCATCCATCAGAGACGTGGTGCGGAGCTGCTCCTCGCTTCGCTGCAGGTCACGGAACAGGAGATTCAAGGGACGAGTGAAAGCCGTTTCGATGATGGCCTTGTAGAAGAGGAAATAAGCGATGATCTTCAGGTAATGGCCCAGCATGTTGGAGTACCCGTACGGGTCGGTGTAAAGCGTGAAGGACATCTCGGAGACGACGTTTATGATAACCGCAGCCACGAGCAACCGCACAACGTCCGGATCGAACTTGTCCCTGCGCCGAACGATGAGCCAGGCGGAGACGATCATGAGAAGCGAGACGATGTATTCACTGGCGATCTTGAAGGGGGTGAGCCCCCGTCCTTCCACAAAGCAGGCAGGGAACTGCCCGCCGAAGATGGCAAACAGCAAAGCCGCCGCAGCAGCGCAAAGGATTGCCAGGAGATACCGGGTCTTGAGCTTGCGATCGAGGAAGGCGGGCGCGACAAGCAGGGAGAGGCTTTCGAAGTAACGCCCTGCGATCCAAAGCTGGGTGGGCAGGTCGGAGTCGTACCCGGGGAACACGTTCATGCCCTTGTACGCGAGGGTGTGCAGGATGTCGATGAACCCGACAAACAGGAAGGAGAACCCGACGAAGAGAAAATACTGGTTCTCCAGGTATCTGCGGGAGTTCCAGGCGATGGTGAACGCCCCGAAGGCGACGACGACGCTGAACATCTCCGCGAGGCTGTGGAAGAGGGGATAGCTGTAGAGGCCGCCGATCCAGAGCCCGGCAAAGACCAGGATGAAAACGCCGACGGTGAAATACCTGGGCGCCATGGAATAGCTGAGCATCCATGCGCCGGATGAGGAGTTCTCATTTTTGCTTTCCGTGATCATCTGATTCCGGTTCGGTCTTTTACCTCCCTTCGCTGATCGCATGGGGTCCGCATCACAGAGGGGCAAGGTGAATTGTGCAAATCTCGTACCGGCTCTTCCGCTCGTCGCTCTCCCGAAGGCCGAATATTGCAGGGCTTCAGGGAATTTCCCCCGCGCCGGCTGGCGATGGGTTCTTTCCCGCCGGGAAGCCCTGCGGGCAAAGAGGTTCAATTCATCGGTCTTTTCTCTGAGTCATCCGGTTGGGGAATGTCAGGTGATCTCGAGGGAAAGCGGGTGCGCGCTAGCAACCCAGAAACTCGATGCCCGGATTCACCGCCTCGAGTTCTGTCAGCAGCTTGTGAAAGCCCGTGAACTGGCTGAGAATCATGATCTTGCCGCCTGTATGCTGCAGGATGAGGAAACCGAACTGACTTCGGTGGGAACGGATGGAGAGGATTTGAGAAACCTGGACCGTGCGCCGCTGGAGAATCCCGATGAATTCAATCCCTTGGTCCGAATGAATGACGATGCGGTGAGGAATAACCATAAGCCTGTACCAGGCGTAGGCCAGCACAACGGGAAAAATGAGCCTGACGGCCAGGGGTGGACCGCCCGGAGGCAGAACCAGGAGACCGATCGGCACGCAGACGGAGAAGACGGCGAAAAAGGCCAGCAGCGCCTTGATCAGTCCCGGCATGTACAGTTCATATGTCCGCGGTGTCATGGAACCCATTTTGATTTTTCTTCCGTCGAGGCTTGACGACGGCTTCATTCCCCAATAAGGCGCCTTTATTGAACCCGTATTGCATATTTCGGCATTTGCGGGTCTCTTCTTTACAGCGCCCCGGAAATACCCGATTTCTCGGGCTTTCCTCATGAAAAAAAGGCAGGGCCATTTCTGACCCTGCCTTCACGCTCATGGCGTTTGTGACCTTGCGATCATGCCATCGCGAGATCAGTGATGATCATGAACGTAGAATGGCCATTTGTGGAAGAACCATTCATTCCAGAGCAGAGGAACGATCCACCAGAAGTTCCAGACCAGGGATTCTCCGTGGGGGAATCTGTGGGAAAGTTCCGTCATGTGATGATTTCCAAGTGCCCAATGGCCGAAATTGCCGTAGTAGTAAATCCAGTACAGTATTGCGGCAAAGAACAGGACTCCAATCGTGCGGATCCAGAACCCTGCCCAGCTGTCCACGTCTTTCACTCCGCACAGGTCATCAAAATAGTGATGCCAGGCGAGGAAGGGGATCAGGGTAAAGCCGGCGATCTCGGCGGAGTGCAGCCACAGGAACCTCGATACTTCGCCTGCGCCTTTTTCCTCAAACAGGTGATGGATGGTTTCCGGGGGAAGCCACAGGGGGGCGATGTTGATGCAGATCAGCGCCAGACAGTACGCAAGGACAAAACTCAGCCCCATGTAGACAAACCCCTTGGCGGGCTGGGGAAGTTTGATCAGTCCAAATGGCTTCATGCGCCACACATTCGGGAACATGAACAGGGTGATCACCGCCCATTCCCACCAGCCGAAAACCCAGTGGACGTGGGGCGTGCCCCCGATGGCAGTCCACCAGGACGTGCCAAGCGCCGGGGAGCCCTTCAAGGCGAAACCGAAAAACGGGACAATCAGGATGACATAGCCG
>DASRZY010000020.1:0-2229 GCA_035685905.1 Syntrophales bacterium | reverse complement strand
TGGTGGAGCTGCAGCTGCTCCTCGGAGATATGCGGCGCCAATTCCTTGTAACCGTAAGGCAGTTTTGGTAAAGAGTAGAAATGGGGTTTGTCCATGGAGTCCTCCTTGTTCTTGAATTTGATTCCGATGAATGATTCCGGCCGGAGACAAAGACGATATTTGCGGGAAAGTCCCACCGGGAATGAAACCCTGTGAGTTGCAAAGACGAGCTTAAATTCTACATGATTAGTTGAAAGAAAAAAAGGTCAAAAAGCAGGAGCGATCATGAAAGAGCCTTTGAACACCATCACCATTGAAGACCGGCACATGCCGCCGTTTTTCACCAAGATCCCCCTTTCCATCGAGCGCGGCGAAGGGATCTACGTCTGGGACGAGTCGGGAAGGCGCTTCATCGACTTCACAGCTGGTTGGGGCGTCACCTGCCTGGGACACTCCCACCCCGCCATTGCCGGGGCCCTGGCTGAACAAGGGCAGAAGATCCTCCAGAGCCCGAACTCGGGTCTCACCTATTCGCCGGCCCGCGCGCAGCTCATCGCCCTTCTCATGGAGATCCTGCCGCCGAACCTGACGCGGGTCTTCTTCTCCAACAGCGGCGCCGAGGCCAACGATGCCGTGATCAAGCTCGCCCGCAAGGCCACGGGCCGGATGGACGTCGTCTCGACGGAGCAGAGCTTTCACGGAAGGACGATCAGCACGGCCTCGGCCACGGGCCAGGCAAAGCACCGCGAGCGCTTCAACCCGCTCATGCCCAACTACGTCTTCGTGCCCTACGGCGACGTGGGGGCCATCGCCGAGGTGCTGGGCGGGACCACGGCCGCCGTGATCCTCGAGCCCATCCAGGGCGAAGGAGGCGTCAACGTGCCCCCCGAGGGGTATCTCGGGGACGTGGCGGAGCTGTGCCGGAAGGCGGGCGCGTACCTGATTGTCGACGAGGTCCAGACAGGCTTTTGCCGGACGGGCCCCCTGTTTGCCGTGACCCAGCTGGGTGTCCGGCCGGATTTCATGACCCTGGCCAAGGGGATCGCCGGGGGGTTCCCTTTCGGGGCCTTCGCCCTGACGGAGGAGGTGTCGGCAAAACTTGAAAAAGGCGATCACGGCGGCACCTACTGCGGCAATCCCCTGGGCTGCGCCGTGGCCCATGCCGTGATCCGGCACCTGATGGACAACGACATCGAGCAGAATGTCCTGAGCGTCGGGGGGATGATCCACGAGCAGATGCTTCTCTGGAAAGAGCGGTTCCCCTCGATGATCGTCGACGTCCGCGGGCGCGGCCTGCTGCTTGCCATGGAGATGGCCGATGCGGCAACGGCCGAGCGAATCTTCAGCGAGGCTTTGAAGCGGGGGCTCATCCTCAACCTGATCCAGATGAAGGTCATCCGCCTGTGCCCTGCGCTGAACATCACGCCGGGCGAGGCGGAGGTGGCGCTGTCGATCCTGGACGAAGCCCTGGATGCGGCAGCTCAAGCCTGACCGCACAATAGAGGGCATTCACCCGGGCCGTGCAGAAACGGGTTGCTTAAACCAATCTAGCAGGTAAGAGGAGTGTCCATGCAAAGCCGATTGGATGAGGGCAAGATGTCCGTCGAAACCAGGCCTTCAGAAACGGCGTTGGGGGCGGCCATCCTGCGTTTTCTTGCGACCCTGGATCCGAGGGAAGAGATTGCCGGGCCCGACACCCTCGCGGAGATATTCATCCCGGAAGACCGCAGGGACAGCCTGAAGGAACCGATGATCCGGCAGTGGGCGATGAAGAACAGGATTCCTCCCGGCATGTACGAATTCATGATTGCGCGCACGGCTTTCTTTGACCGGCTTGTACAGGGGGCGTTGCGTGAAAACATCCCCCAGATTGTATTCCTGGGAGCAGGCTATGACAGCCGACCCTATCGTTTCAAGGAGCTGATCCGGGATACGCGGATCTTCGAACTGGATATTGAGCCGACCCAACAGCACAAAATTGCGTTGCTGCACCGGGCGGGCATCCCCATACCCGATCCGCTCGTTTTCGTTTCCATCAACTTCAACACCGACAACATCGGAGACGCTTTGTTTCGGACGGGATTCGAAAAAAACAAGAAATCCCTCTTTGTCTGGGAGGGAGTCACGCCTTACCTGTCCGCAAAGGTCGTGGATGAGACGCTGAGTATCATTGCTTCCATCTCGCCAGCCGGCAGCCTGATCGGTTTTGACTACGAATCGCGGTTGACGGGAGGATCGGATGATGAAGTC
>DASRZY010000019.1:0-29079 GCA_035685905.1 Syntrophales bacterium | reverse complement strand
GTTTCGGCAGAAACCCCGTGAAAGCCTCCTTCTTCCTGGCCTCCGACGCGGCCACCCCCTCCCTGGCCGACTGGATGATGACACTCTGCTTCAGGGCAATATCAATGCTCTGCTCGAGCGTCAGCGGTCCCTCCGTTTCCTGTGCACTCGCAACATCGACAGAGACCAACATGAATAACACACCGGCTGATATTCCCGCCCGGACCCATCGCTTCATAGCCATCACCTCATGAAAAATGTCTTTTCCCGAATCCGATGCCCGATGCCTGATGCCCGACTCCCGCCGCCTGCGGCGGCCTAGTCCAGCCGTTTCCTGAACCGCCCCACGGCCCCCGCGAAAACCGTGACCCCCATGATGATGAGAGCAAGGTATTGGGGCCACAGGACATCCATCCCCACGCCCTTGAGGAAGAGGCCCCGGATGATGACGATCATGTAGCGCAGGGGATCCAGGTAGGTGAGCCACTGCACGGCAAGCGGCATGTTCTCGATGGGGAAGATAAATCCGGAGAGCATGAAAAAGGGCACGATGAAGAAGAATGTCGTCATCATGGCCTGCTGCTGTGTGGCCGAGATGGTGGAGACGAAGAGCCCGATGCCCAGCGTGCTGAGGAGAAAAAGGCATACACCCAGAAACATCAGCATCACGCTTCCCCGCATGGGGATGTCGAACCAGAAAACGGCAAAGAGGCTCACCGCCACCATCTGGGCAAGCGAGATCAGGATGTAGGGGATCGTCTTGCCGAGGATGAGCTCGAAGGGCCGCATGGGCGTCACGATGAGTTGCTCCATGGTTCCCACCTCCTTTTCCTTGATGATGGCCATGGAGGTGAAGAGCAGCGAGATGATCATGATCAGCACGGCCACGATTCCCGGTACGAAGAAGTCCCGGCTTTCGAGGTTCGGATTGTACCACGTGCGCACCCGGGCATCGATCCGGCCGTAGTCGATCCGCTGGGGAACGAGCCCCCGCAGGAATTCCTGGTTCAGTTTCTCGAGGACCTGGAGCGTGTAGGCGATCCGGACCCCCGCCAGGTTGCTCATGCTCCCGTCGGCCAGCACCTGGATGGCCGCCGTTTCGCCCTTTCGGATGCGCTCGCTGAAATCGGGCCCGATCTTGATGGCAATGTCCACTTTGCGGCGAAGAAGAAGCTCCTCGAGCTCCCGCGGATCGTTCACCCTGTGGGTAAGCCGGAAGATCGGGCTGCCCTCCAGGTAATCGCTGACCAGCCGGCTTTCCTTCGTCCGGGACTGGTCGAGAAGACCGACCTTGACGTCCCTCACATCCGTGGAGATGACGTAGCCGAAGATGAGAAGCTGGATGAACGGCATGATGATCAGAAGGGGCCTGTTTTTCTTGTCCCGGAAGAGCTGGATGAACTCCTTTCTCACGATTTCGCGGATCCGTATCCGGTTCATCCTTAGAGCCCCTCCTTTCTCATCTTGACGACGGCAGCAGCGCCGCTGACGAGAAACATGAAGAGCAGCACCCCGTAGCTCGGCCAGAGATAGCCGATCCCGACGTCTCTCAGGAAGAGCCCGTTCATGATGTCGATGTAGTACGTCGCCGGAACAATCCAGGTCACGAACTGAAGCACCCGGGGCATGTTCTCCACGGGGAACACGAAGTTCGAAAGCAAAAGCGCCGGCAGGTACGAGACCAGCAGCGCGATCTGGTTGGCCACGAGTTGGGACTTCGTGGCAATCGAGATGAAGAGTCCCAGCCCGAGAGCTACGGACAGGTAGAGCGATGAGGCCAGGATCAGAAGCCAGAAGCTCCCCTTCATGACCACACCGAAGAGCAACTGGCCCATGAGCAGGGCCACAAGGACATCCGTCATCGCGATGAGGAAATAAGGAATCGCCTTGCCGGTGAGAAATTCCACGGCGTTGATCGGCAGGGACCGGATGGTCTCCATGGTCCCGTTCTCGTGTTCCCTCGCGATGACAAGCGAGGTCAGCATGGCCCCCACGATCATGATGATCACGGCGATGATGCCGGGGACGATGAAGTTACGGCTCTCGAGATCCTCGTTGAACCAGACCCGGACGCGGCCTTCCACGGGCGTGTGCAGGCCTTCGAGCCCCTGGCGGCTGAGATAGTCGGCCAGGAGCTTCCCGTTGTATCTCTCGACAAAGGAAGTGATGTAGCCCCGCGAGATGGTCCCGATGTTCGGGTCGCTGGCATCGATCAGGACCTGCAGGGGCGCGTCCCGGTTCGAGCGGATCGCTTCGGTCCACTGCGGCGGGATGACGAGTGCAATCGTCGCCTTTCCGGCATCGAGCCAGGCTGCGGCGTCGCGCTCGTCCGGCAGATAGCTCACCAGGTCGAAGTAGGCCGAGGCATCGAGGCGGCTTGCGAAATCCCGGGAGAGATCCGTGCGGTCGTGATCGACAACGACGACCTTCACGTTGTCCACGTCGAGCGAGAGCGCATATCCGAACAGCAGGATGAGCAGCAGCGGCAGCGCGAAGGCCATGTAGAGGCTGCGGTAGTCCCGGACGATGTGGAAGATTTCCTTCCGGGCCACGGCCTGTATGTTGCGAAGATTGATCAGCATCGAAGTCTATTCCGTCAGTTCGGTCTATTCTGTCTGTCCTGTCTGTTCGGTCTATTCCGGAGGATTTATTTCCTTTCCCTTCTTCACTCAGACACTCAAACACTTCTTCTCACTCAAACACTCTTACTGGTCCCTACCCCCTTGTCCCTGGTCTCTCACTTTCCACCGGTCACTGCCGCGAAGCGGCCCTGTCCCGACACCCTGGTCCCTAGTCCCTGTCTTTTTTCGTCATCAACCGGATGAACGCGTCATTCAGGGTTGCCTTCGGCTCCCCGGGACAGGTCTCCTTGATGATCTCGCCGGGGCTTCCGATGGCGACGATCTTCCCCTCGTTGATCATGACGATCCGGTTGCAGTTCAACGCCTCGTCCATGTAATGCGTCGTGACAAAAATGGTGACGCCCTCCGCGGCCAGCTTGCCGATGAATTCCCAGAAGTGCCGCCGGGTGATGGGATCAACGCCGGAGGTGGGCTCGTCCAGGAAGAGGATCTCCGGCCGGTGAAGCAGAGCACAGGCCAGTGCAAGGCGCTGACGCCACCCGGTCGGCAGCTCTCGCGTGAGCCGGTCCCGCATCTCTTCCAGGCGGGCCATGCGCAGGGCCCAGTCGGTGCGCTCGTCCCAATCCTTCTCGGGGACGCTGTAGATACCCAGGTAGAAGCGGATGTTCTCGGCAGGCGTCAGATCCTCGTAGAGGGAGAATTTCTGCGACATGTACCCGATGGTTTGCTTGATCGACTCGGACTGCCTCACCACGTCGAAGCCGGCCACGTGGCCCGAGCCGGCCGACGGGGTGATGATGCCGCAGAGCATCCGGATGGTCGTCGATTTCCCTGCGCCGTTGGGACCGAGAAACCCGAAGATTTCCCCCCGGTCGATGGAGAAGCTGACGCGATCGACGGCCACGAAATCGCCGAAGCGTTTCTCCAGGTCCTGCACCGAGACGATCGGGGTTCCGTTCTCCCCGTGGTGCGCCTGCACGATCTGCTGATCCTGCATCTTCACTCCTCTCCATTCCACGGGACTAGGCCACGAATGTTTGCCGCGCCGTTTCCCCGTCCATGTCCTCAATGCGCCGGATCATGGCCTCCTCCAGATTGTCATGGGATGACCGGATCTCGCCGGGCGAGCCTTCCGCCAGGATGCGGGCGCGGTGCATCAGGGCCAGCCGATCGCATTTCTCACCTTCGTCCAGATAGGCCGTCGAGATGACAATCGTCATCCCTGAGCGCCTCATCTCCAGGAGTATTTCCCAGAACTCCTGGCGGGAGACGGGATCAACGCCGTTGGTCGGCTCGTCGAGGATCAGGATCCGCGGCTCGTGCACCAGCACGCAGGCTAGCCCCAGCTTCTGCTTCATGCCCCCCGAGAGCTTTCCCGCCGGCCTGTCGACAAAAGGAAGCAGGTTCGAAAAACCGAGGTAGCGTTCCCGGCGCGCTCCCCTCTCCTGTCCCTTTATCCCGAAGATGTCCATGAAGAAGGTGAGGTTTTCGTCCACCGTGAGATCCTGGTAGAGGCCGAACCGCTGGGGCATGTAGCCGATGAGCCGCTTGACCTCGCCGCGCCTTCCGACGACGTCGAGACCCCCCATGATAACCTTACCCGCGCTCGGGGGGATCATGGTGGCCATCATCCGGAGCAGCGTCGACTTGCCGGCACCGTCGGAGCCCACGAGACCGAAGATCGTGCCCTCCTCGATCGCCAGCGACACGTCCTCAACGGCCGTGACCTGCCCGAACCGGCAGGAAACATTCTCGACCTCGATGATAACCTTTCCTTGATCCATCACCCCGCCTCTTCAGTAGTTGCCGCGGCAGGATTCTGATGCGGTCCATTGCCCAAGAATCTGCTGAGATCTGCCACCTGTTGCCTTTCGCCTTTGTACCCCTGAACCCTTGACCCTGTACCCTGGCCCCTTACTTCAACACCGCATCCGCCGGCATCCCCGTCTTCAGCTCGAGGTTCGGGTTCGGAACAGTGATCTCCACCAGGTAGACGAGCTTCACCCGCTCCTTCTGCGTCTGGATGATCTTCGGCGTGAACTCCCCTTCGGGGGAGATGAAGGTCACCGTCCCTTCAAATGTTTTTCCGGGATGGCTGTCCACCTTCACGTCGGCCTTCTGACCCGGCTTGACCCTGCCGATCTCCGTTTCACCCACGTAAATCTTGACCTTCACCGAGGAGAGATCGGAGAGCGTGATCGCCTGCCGGGTCGGGGTCGCCGCCTCCCCGGGCTCGATGTTTTTGCTCGTCACGATCCCCGGAAAGGGCGCCCGGAGCTGCGTCCGGTCAAACTGGATGCGGGCCTGCTCGAGAGCGGCTTTGGATGCGGCCACCTGGGCCCTGGCGGACTCCATCTCCCGCTCCGTGACGCCGATGCGCCCCAGGTTGCTCTTGGCCTGCCGCAGCATCGCCTCGGCCTCCGCAACCCGGGCCCGGGCCGTGTCGTAGGTGAGGGTCACCCCCTCCCACTCCTTTTTGGAGACGACCTGCCGCGCATAGAGCTGATCGTAGCGCTCCTTGTTCGACTTCGCCTCCGCGAGGACGTCCCGGGCGCTCGACAGGGTTGCCTCGGCCCGCGCGACGTCATCGGGCAGCGTCTTGCGCGAGATATCGAGCTGCGCAGAAGACTGTCCCAGGCCCTGTTCTGATTTCTCGAGGGTGGCCTTTGCCTGGTCCTGGGCCGCCGCGAATTCGGCGCGATCGAGCTCCGCCAGGATCTGGTCCTTTTCCACTTTCTGGCCTTCTGTGACGAGAACGCGTGCCACCTTTCCCGCCACCTGGAAGGCCAGGTTCGAGATGGTCGCTGCCTCAACGGTCCCCGAATAGGTGAGTTCCCCCCCCTTCATCTTCTGCTGCCCGAGATAAACCGTGATGCCCACGCCGAGAAGCAGAGCGACGAACACGACAACGATCAATTTTTTCTTTTTCAACAAGGACCTCCTCGGATGGTTAGTCTGTTGGCTGTGTTCCGTTTACCCGGCCGGTCTCCCCCGCACCTCTCCTGCGGTCTTTTTCCTCCGATGGACGTTCGACGATCGATTCCCAATTACGGTGCCCTCGATGAACAATTTCACGAATTCTTCGGCAAACCGATCAGCACAAGCCCCCCTGCCGGACGTCCGCAGAAAGAACCCCAGGAAGTTGACATACGCAAACAACGACCCCATGAAAGCCTTGGCGCCCACGTCGGGGTCGAAATCTCGCAGAATTCCCTTGACCTGGAGCTGCCGGAAATAGTCGGCAAGCATCCGGATCATCTCCCCGAGGAAACCCTGGAAGATTCTCTTCACCTGGGACGGGTATTGATGACGCTCCGCCAGCATGATCCGGATGAGGTCTTTTCGATCTTCAAGCCTCTCCAGGAATCGCCGGGCGATCTCGAGCAGCGCTTCTTCGTAGCCCGTTCTCTCCAGCCCGGGCAGAATTCCCTTCAGGGCCGGCAGGAAGGAGTACCGCCGGATCACGTCCTCGAAAAGCGCCTCCTTCGAGGGGAAATGGCGGAAGAGGGTCACCTCGGCCACCCCCGACTCCCGGGCGATCTGGCGCGTCGTGGCCCCGAGAAACCCTTTCTGCGAAAAGAGTTTGAGGGCAGCCTCCAGGATTTTGTCTCTTGTGGTTGTAGCGCTCATGTTAGTAAGTACTTACTAACAAATATCGGCAGAGACTGTCAAGGTGTATTTGAGAAGAACGAGGGTTCGCACGGAGCGTGCGTGAAGAAGTGTCAGGTGTCAAGCGGCAGTGACCGGTGACCAATGATCAGTGACCGGTGGGAAAGAAAGGGACCCGGGACGAGGGGGCAGGGACGAGCCGGCAGATGAAGACCGACAGCAGACAGTAGACAGCACACAGCCCACAGCAAAAAGCAGCACGGGATCTTCGCTGTAGGCTGTAGGCCGTCAGCTGCAGGCTCCGGAATGCCGCTGCCGCTTCGCGGCATGGCCGGAAAAACCGCATTCGAGCGGTTGCTGCAGGAGGAGCGCAGCAGGCCTCTCCGGGCTCACCCGATGAACATTGCGGCAGAGAGGACAGCGCGCGCCTTCCGGCCGCGGTCCTATTCCTTGATGTCGAAGTGGCGATCGAGTCGCATGGTCTTCAACAGCCCGACGATCTCTTTCGACACGTTGACGATGACGAGCTTGCCCTGTTTTTTCTTGAGCGCGTTGTGCGCTGCGATCAGGACCCCGAGACCGATGGAGTCGATCATCTGCACGCGGGCCAGATCGATCGTCACGTTCGTGACGCCCTCCTCGATGAGGGACCAGAGATTGCGCCTGAGCTCCTGGGCATAGGAAGCGACGATGTCGCGGTCCGGTGCGATGAACGTCTGTTTCTCTTGTTTGATTGCCTCTTCCATGGAACCTCCTGTTGGTTCGATTTTTTCAGTCAATGGCAGGCCCGCCGTGTCCTGTGCTGCGCCAGAAGACGGCAAGCCGGTTTCCCTTTTCGTTGTATTGAAACCCGGAGGAATAGTGCGTCAGGATGGCCGTCCCCCGGCCGCACTCCGCGCTGATGTCGGGCACCTCGGCAGACAGGCTCTTCCAGTCGAAGCCCTCCCCGTCGTCTTCCACCTCCATCGTGAGTGTGCCGCCTTCGCATCGAAGACTGTACCGGATCTGCGAGTCCTCCTCGTGGCGGCTCCCATAGAGCACTGCGTTGGTGAGGGCCTCCCTCATGACGAGAAGGACCCCGAAGGGGTTCACCGCCACCCCGTTTTCCTGAAGGAAGCGCTCGGTCTCCTCGCCCGCCCGGTCGATGTACCGGAGCTTCGGGGACAAAAAGACGTCCAGCTTCCCTGTTGTTCGATTCACGTCAAAATGATCCATGTCATTCGGTCCATTGTATCGTTTCGATTCGCCGTCCGGGGTTCGCGCGCAGGCGTGCGGCTACACCTCCGCACCCAGCAACAGGACATCGTCCTGCAGGCGTTTGCGGTCAGGACAGATCAGCGAGACGATCTCGTCGACGGCCTTGTCGATGGGCAGATCCCTCGTGTCTACGCAGCAGGCCATGAGCGCATCGAGGCCCTCCTCCCGGCTGCGGGGGTCCTCCCCGAAGACTTCCAGCAGGCCGTCCGTGAAAAGAAAGAAGCGATCCCCAGAGCGGACCTTCACGCAGAGCGGCTCGAAGATCACATCCTCGAAGACACCCAGGATATCTCCCTCGGCCGCAAGAGGCCGAATCGCACCATCCCGGTTCAGGTACAGGACGGGCAGGTGCCCGGCATTGACGACGGTGAGCTCCGGGACCCGGCGGTCGAGCCTGGCGTAGACACCGGTCAGGTGCTCGCCGTTTTTCATGAGACTTGTGAACACCTGGTTGATGACCCGCATCGTCTCTTCGGGTGGGATCTGCGGCCCGATGTTCTGGCTGATCAGGGCCTTCAGGGCAAACGTGTTGTAAGAGGCCCGGATGTCGTGCCCGCTGATGTCGGCGGCAAAATACCCGAACACCCCGTCCGCCACGGGGAAAACATCGTAGAAGTCGCCCCCGGCCTCGATGATGGGGATGTAGTTCACCCCGAACAGGGCCCCGGGGAACTCCACCGGCCGGGGCAGGATGGCCTGCTGGGCCTCGTGGACCTGCTTGAGCTTGGCCGCCTGCAGCTCGATGATCGTCTGGTAGGCATCCCGGGTCTCGAGGTGCCGGCACACCCGTGCAAGGACCTCCGTCTTGTCGAAGGGCTTTGTCATATAGTCCACGGCCCCGAGATTGAGGCCCGTCACCTTGCTCTCCACATCCGCCTTGGCCGACAGGAAAATCACCGGGATGTGAGCCGTGCGCGGATCCTTCTTCAGCTTCTCGCAGGATTCGAAGCCGCTCTCCCCCGGCATCATGATGTCCAGCAGGACCAGGTCCGGCAGGCGCGACACGGCAAGACCCCTGCCGTCGGGACCGTTTTCGGCCGCAAGGGTCCGATAGCCGGCAGCGCCCAGGATCCTCTCCAGGAGCCGGATGTTGACGGGGTGATCGTCGACGATCAGAATGGTCCCTTTGCCGCCCGCTGTCCCCCGGTTGTCCGTCTGCGCTGTTGCCATCGTTTCGTTCCCTTGACGTCTTGACGTTACGCCCGAATGCCCCTGGCCAGGCCCGGCTGGCCGCCGTTTCCCTTCTTCGGCCCGCCGTTGCCGGTCAGCACCGACTTGACGCTTCGGGAGAGCTGCTCCATGTTGAAGGGTTTCTGGATGAAGCCGTTGCAGCCCCTCTCGAGGATCTGTGTCGCCTCGCCGTCGATGCTGAAACCCGACAGCAGCAGCACCTTCACAGCGGGGTTGATCGCCTTCATGCAGTCATAGGCCTGCCCCCCGCCCATCTTGGGCATGACGATATCCAGGAGCACCAGGTCGATCTCGTCGCGGCGGCCCCGGTAGATCTCCACGGCCTCCTCGCCGTCGCGAGCCGTGATGATCCGGTAGCCCATGGTCTGCAGGAGGTCGCGGCCGATTTCGAGCATCATGGGCTCGTCGTCGACGAGCAGAATGGTCTCGCTTCCCCGTTTGATCGGCTCGTGCACCTCGGCGCCGTTTCGCGCAACCGCCTTGTCCGTCGCGGTCAGATAGATCCGGAACGTTGTCCCCGTTCCCTTTTCCGATTCCACGTCGATGAACCCGCCATGCCCCTTGATGATGCCGTAGACGGAGGCCAGCCCCAGCCCGGTCCCCCGCCCCATTTCCTTGGTCGTGAAGAAGGGCTCGAAGATCCGCTCCATGGTCTTCTTGTCCATGCCCATGCCGTTGTCCGTCACCGTGAGCATCACGTAGTTGCCGGGCTTGGGGTTGTAGAGTTTTCCCTTCATGGCAAGGTGGTCCGTATTCACCGTTGTAACGACGAGGCTTCCGCCGCCGGTCATCGCGTCGGCGGCATTGACGAAGAGATTCATGAGGCACTGTTCGATCTGTCCCGCGTCGGCCTCGATGGCGTAGAGATCCTGTGCGAGTTCATGGTGGATGAGGATCTCCTTGTGAGTCCGGTTGAAGGTTTCGCACGCCTCCTGGACGAGCTGGTTGAGGTCGACGGGTTTGACCTCGTATCGCCCTTTGCGGGCGTAACCCAAAAGCTGTGCCGTGAGCCGCGAGCCGCTCTGGACCTGTTTTTCGATCCCCTTGAGACGCTCGTAGAACGGATGTTTCGGGTCCAGGTCGAAGAGCATGAGCGAGATGTTTCCCTGGACGACCATGAGCAGATTGTTGAAGTCGTGGGCGATGCCGCCGGCAAGGGTGCCTACCGCTTCCATCCGCTGGGCCAGTTGAAACTGGGCCTCGATCCTGCGGTGCTCGCTCACGTCGTTGAGGACCATGATGAGCGTTCGTTTCATCTCGTCGCGGATCGGCAGCAGTTTGACCATGAATTCCCGGTCGTTGAGTTTCACGGGGTTTTCAGCCACCACGACACTCGCTTCCGTTGCCACCCGGTCGATGATCTCCCGCACACGGTCCCGCTCCCTGGGGTTGAAGAGGCTGAGCACGCTCGAGGCCAGGAGCCTCTCCTCGGGGATGCCCGTCAGCGAGACGGCCGTCGGGTTGGCAAAGACGATCCGGCCGCCCGGGGTGATCTCCAGGATGCCCTCGGAGAGGCTTCCCAGCACCACCTCGTAATGCTTCCAGATGGAGAGAAGCTCCTTCGTGATCTGCCGCGAGTAAAGGTTCTCGACCCCGAAGATGCGCTCCTGCGTTGTCTGTGTCCGCCCGTGTTCGGCATCGTAGAGCGCGGCGATCACATACTGGCCCATCTTGTCGAGCGGTCCCTTGGCGATGCAGGCATTGGCCCCGATCGCCTTGAAGTCGATCTGCTCTTCGGCTGCGGCGGCCGAGAGAATGATGAGATACGTCTCCTTCATGTCGGGCATGGCCCGGATGATCTGGCAGAGCTTCTTGCCGTCGATGTTGGGCATGATCAGGTCGATGAAGATGATGTCCGGGCTGTAGCTCTCCAGGATGTCCAGGGCGTTCAGTCCATCCCCGGAGGTCCGGACCTCGTGCCCTTCCTTGCTCAGGAACTTGCTCATGTACTCCAGGATGATGGGGTGGTTGTCCACGACGAGGATTTTTTTCTTCTTCATGCCGCGCGTCCTTTCGTCTCGGGGTCATGGGCTCTCGCCCCCCGCACTGTGTTTCTTCCTTCGCGCTTCGCCTTGTACAGAAATTCATCGGCCTGCTCCATGAGCAGATCGTACGACACCTTTTCTCCCTGCCGGACCGGCTGGTAGCTGGCCACGCCGAAGCTCGACGTGATGCAGAGCTCCTTTCCCTTCAGCCGGAACGGGGACTCCGCAATGAGCCGCCGCAGCCGCTCCGCCACGATATAGGACGAAGGCAGGTCCGTTTCCGGCAGCACGATGAGGAACTCCTCGCCCCCGTAGCGGGCGATCCAGTCCACGTCGATGCGGATGGAGCCGGCAATCCGGATTACGAAATCCTTCAGGATCTGGTCCCCGGCCCTGTGCCCGTGCTGATCGTTTACTTCCTTGAAGTGATCGATGTCGCACATGATGACCGACAGCGGGTGCCCGTATCGCTGGGAGCGCTTCAGCTCCTGGGGCAGGCGCTCCATGAGGTAGACCCGGTTGAAGATCCCCGTGAGGGGGTCCCGGATGGACAGGGCGCGGACCTCGTCGTTGCTGAGCCTCAGGGATCGCTCCAGGTCGATGACCCGCCGCGCGGCTTTGAGGCGGGCGGCCAGTTCGGCCGGCTCAACGGGCTTTGCCAGGTGCGCATCGGCGCCGGCTTCGAGCCCCTTGAGGATTTCGGGTTTCCGGTTGCCTCTCGTGAGCATCAGGATGTAGACATAGCCGGGCGTATTGCGGGCGCGGATGTATCGGCACAGCTCGAAGCCGTCCATGCCGGACAGGCGTGATCCGGTGATGACAATGGGAAAGAACTCCGCTGCCAGGGCGACGACGGCCTTGAGGCCGCTTGCGACGGTCACCACCTCGCGGTATCCCGTATCGGCGAGGATTTTCTCCAGACCCGCCCGGTCGGCGGGATTCTCGACTGCAATCAGTACGGGCACGGACGGTTCAATCATTCTGGGCAACCCTTCCCGGTATGCGTGCACCGGGGCCTCACAAACGTCATTCCTTGTTCTTGTGGTCCGGGGGGATCAGCCCCCGGTTTCTTTTACTGTCCCCTGAGCGCAGCGGTGATGGAATCAAGCCTTCGCTCGATCTCGACAATCGCCTCCCCGGCCCCGTCGAGCTTCTGCGCGCGGGCCTCTGCTTCCACTCGCTTTGCGATCTCGTAGATCTCGGTGAACCCCAGGTTGGCCGACGCCCCCTTCAGGGAATGGGCGGACATCAGCACTCCCTGGCAATCCCGGCTCGCACAGGCGTCGCGCAACTTGCTCAGGTCCGTAACCCCCACGCTGACGAACAGCTCGGCCATCTCCCGGAAATCCTGTTCATCGAGCCCGATATTCTCCGCCATCTCGTTGAAATTCATCTCTCACTCCGGTCGTGCTTCGTACGTTTCTCTTGTTCCTTAACGCATGCTATCTATCTTTTTTTCGTTCCTCGAACCTCGATCCTCGGTCCTCGAGCCTACGCCCTGTTTTTCCGTGCCCATTTCTGGAGCATCTCCGCAATGGCTTCCCTTCGGATCGGTTTGGCGATGTAATCGTCCATGCCCGCCGCGAGACACTTCTCGCGATCGCCCTGCATGGCGTTGGCCGTCATGGCGATGATCGGCAGATGCCTGCCACTGTCCTGCTCGGCCCGCCGGATGCATGCCGTCGCTTCATAGCCGTCCATCTCGGGCATCTGGCAGTCCATGAACACGATGTCGTAGGCGCCCTTTTCGAGTTTCCCGAGCACCTCTCTGCCTGTTGCCGCAATGTCGACGCTCATGTCGAATTTCTCGAGCATCCGCACGGCGAGTTTCTGGTTCACTGGATTGTCCTCTGCCACCAGGACGCTTGCCCTCAAGGCCGGCGCCCCCTGCAAATCCGCCGTTTTCTTGTCCGAGCGCGCCTCTGCCAGGCTGTGCCGGGTGATGAGCTGGATGGGCAGCCCCTTCAGGCTGGCGCTCCAGGCCGTGGCCAGCGCATCCATGAGGACAGAGGAGTGCACCGGTTTGACCAGGTATGCCGCAAACCCCACATCCTGCATCCGTTTGGCGTCGCCCCGCTTGCCGATGGAGGCGATCATGACGAGGATCGTCTGCTTCAGGTCGGCATCCGCCTTGATGCGGCGGCCCAGGTCCTCGCTGGCGCTCTGCTCGTCGTGGTAGGCGATGACGGCGATCTGGAAGCGATCCCCCGCGGCATGGGCCTCCCGGAGGATATTGAGGGCCTCCTCGCTGGATCCGCAGCTGCTGCACCGCATGCCCCAGCAGGCCACCTGCTCCTCGAGGGCCCGTTGGTTGATTTCGCGATCGTCAACAACGAGAATCCTCACGCCGGTGAGATCGGCCTCGGGGATGATCTCGACAGGCGCCTCCGTGTCGACGGGCATCGGCAGGGAGAACCAGAAGGTGGACCCCTTCCCTTCCCGGCTTTCGACGCCGATTCGGCCGCCCATGCATTCGACGAGTTGCTTGGAGATGGCCAGACCCAGTCCCGTCCCGCCGTAACGGCGTGTCGTAGATGCATCGGCCTGGGTGAACTTCTCGAAAATGTATTCCAGTTTGCTCTCGGGGATGCCGATCCCCGTGTCCTCCACCCGGAAATGAAACATCGCCGGCGCATCGGGCTTCGCCTCGCAGGTCACATCGATGATCACGTGCCCTTTTTCCGTGAACTTGACCGCGTTGCTGATCAGGTTCGTGAGGATCTGGCGGATGCGGCCGGGATCGCCGATCACCCGGCGCAACGCATCGCAGCCATAGCGGACAACGAGGCTCAGGCCCTTCTCCTCGGCCCGCACGACCAGCAGGTCGGCCAGTTGTTCCACGGTAGTCCTCAGGTCGAAGGGAATCGGCTCGATGGTCAGCCGGCCGGCCTCGATCTTGGAGAAATCCAGGATGTCGTTGATGAGCGCCATCAGGTTCTCGGCCGACACCTTGACGGCCTCGGCGTACTCCCGCTGCTCGCCGTCGAGGTCCGTCTCCAGCGTCAGGGTCGTGAACCCGATGATGCCGTTCATGGGCGTGCGGATCTCGTGGCTCATATTGGCCAGGAATTCCGATTTGGCGAGGTTCGCCGCCCCTGCGGCCTGGGCCATGATGTTGGCCCGCTCGATGGATTCCTCCATCTGGCGGTTGATGGATTCCAGCTCCCGATTGACCCGTTCGGCCTCCTCCTTGGCTTTTTTCAGTTCTTCTTCCGCGTTCCGCCGGTCCGTAATGTCGCGGATGGACTCGATCGCCCCGACAATCTCCCCTTTCGAGTCGTACAGGGCGGCCGCCGTGCCGGCCAGGTAGACGCCGCCGCCCCGAAGGCCCGGCACATACGTTTCGCCGACGAGGACCTTGCCCTGGCGCTCGCGCCTCACGTAACGGTCCTCGACCTCCGGATTGCCGTTGAGCACGAGGTCGATCAGGATGGGCCGCCGCTCGCCGTAGAAAGGAAGGCTGTATTCGAAATCGCCTTTGCCGAGGATGTCGTCGGCGCTCACGCCCGTCATCATCTCGATGGCGTTGTTCCAGGCAATGACCTTGCCGTCCCGGTCGATGACGAACGTCGCGTCGGGAAGAAAATTGATGATATCCGCAAGCCGTCGCTGGGACTCCCGAAGACCTTCCTCGGCCTGCTTTCGCTCGGTGATGTCCATCATCGAGCAGACGCTCATCGTGGTGCCCGGTATCATGGCAACGTTCAGATAAATATCGCGCAGACGGTCTTCCCGGTCTCTGAGCTGCAGTTCATAACGGCGCGGCGCCGCATCGGGGTCGGCCCGCCGGAGGTCATGATACTCTGTGAGCCGGGGCAGTTCGACGGGCGGCGTGAACTCGAGCCAGCTCCTGCGGCCCTCGACTTCCTGGCGGGTAAGGCCGGTAAAATACTCAAACTCGGAGTTGACGAGCGAGATGGTCGTGTCTTCTTCGATGATCGCCATGGCCGTACCGGTGCCCTCGAAGAGTGCCCGGTAGAGGGACCCCGACTCCCGGAGGGCTGTTTCCGTGCGCTTGATGTCGGTGATGTCGACGATGATGCCGCGGATGCCTGCGGCCCGACCGTTCCGGATGATCGGGGCTGCATTGATGATGACGGGTAAGGTGCTCCCGTCCTTTCGCCTTGCCGTGTATTCGATGTCCGGGAGGATCTCCCCCTTCATGATCCGGATGATGTTTCCCTGGATGCGGTCCCGGTCCTCGGGGATGAACATGTCGAGGGCGTTCATTCCCCTGTCCAGGTCTTCCTGGGTGTAGCGCAGGATTGCGAGGCCCCTGCGGTTGCCGAACGTAACATTCCCGGCCACGTCCGTTTCGAAAACGATCTGCGGCAGCGAGTCGGCCAGCTCCCGGGTTCGCTGCTCGCTCTCCGCGATCTCGCGCTGGATCCGCTTCTGCTCGGAGATGTCGACGAAGCTTTCGATCAGGCATTTCCTGCCGTTCATCGTCGTCGGGACAACGGTCTTGATGATCGCGCATTCCCTCCCGTCGGCCAGACGCAGGACCCGTTCCGACTGGTGGATCGCCTGGCCGAGATCCGTGACGGGGCACTTGCCCTCCTCGGCGGGACAGACGAAGCGATGACAGACGGAGCCGATGATCTCATTGCGGGAAAGGCCGATCATGCGCGCGGCTGCCGGATTCACGTCGATGATCCGATGCGCTGCGGGATCGATGACAAGGATCCCCGTGTGGACGGCGTCAAAGAGGGCCTTCAGGTATTCCTCCTGGCCGGTCGTCACATGTTCCGTGAATCGGGTTGTTTGTTGGACTTCGATGCCCATGCACTGTCCCGCTCTTCCGACGTCTGAAGCCGTGGCGCGATCCCGGTCTTCATTTTCTCACCCCCTGCCTGCGCACTGCGGCAAAGCGGGGGTGCATACCTCACCGCCAAGGAAGCGATGCACGAAGCATACCAGTGACGTCCCGCAGAAGATCAAGTGTCAAACAGATGGGCTCATGGCTTCAAAGATGTTTGAATTCGAGCGGTTATCCCCTGGCGGGTTGCTCCCTTTATCGGCTGCCCGTTCTGTGATAAAGAAACGGATAGCTGTCGGCAAACGCGGCAAAAAGGAAGACGACGGACAAGACGATCATGAGGGGAACTCAACTGATTCTGGCCTCGGCATCGCCCCGCCGGGAGGAGATGCTCCGGCTGCTGGGGCTGCGCTTTTCCATCCTGCACAGCAACGTGGACGAGGCGCCGTCCACGGGGGAGCAACCCGAGCATTACGCCCTGAGGCTCTCGGAGGCAAAGGCAAGGGCTGTTGCCGGTATGCGCCCCGGCCATTGGATCCTCGGGGCCGACACGATCGTGACCATCGATGACGAATTGCTGGGCAAACCGCGGACAACAGACGAGGCCCGGTGCATGATCCGCAAACTCAGCGGACGGGAACACACCGTCATCACCGCCTTCACTCTAGTCAACAGCGAGCGTGAGGAGGTCATTCGACGGGCCGTCGCCTCGCAGGTCCGCTTCAAGGATGTCCCGGAGGACGAAGTGGCGTGGTACGTGGCAACCGATGAGCCCTACGACAAGGCCGGCGGCTATGCCGTCCAGGGGAAGGCGTCGTTTCTGATCTCCGAGATCCACGGTTCCTGGACTAACGTGGTGGGCCTTCCGTTGTGCGAGGTCGTCGAGGCGCTGAAGGAGTTGGGGCTCGTTGATTTCGGGGGGGGAGAAGAGCCATGTCGGACGTGAGAGAAAACATCGGGCGGATCCGGGAGAATATTGCCGCAGCGGCAATCCGGGCAGGCCGCGACCCGAAGGGAGTCCGCCTCATGGGTGTCACAAAAACAGTCAGCGATGAGCGAATCCTCGCGGCCATCGAGGCCGGCATCGACATCATCGGCGAAAACTACGTCCAGGAGGCAAAGCGCAAGATCGAGCTGATGGGCAAGAGCGTGGAGTGGCATCTCATCGGCCACCTGCAGACGAACAAGGCAAAGTACGCCGTCCACCTCTTTGACATGATCCACTCCGTGAACCGGTTGAGCCTGGCCGAGGAGATCAACCGGCGGGCCGCGGCCGCAGGGACGCTCTGCCGGGTCCTCATCGAAGTCAACCTGGGCGGGGAGGACTCGAAGAGCGGCGCCCCTCCAGAGGAAGCGCCGGCTCTGATCCGCGCCGTTGCCGCGATGCCGAACCTCTCGATCCAGGGACTCATGACCATGGCGCCCTGGTACGACGATCCCGAGAAGGCCAGGCCCTGCTTTGCCGGCCTGCGGGCCCTGCGCGATCGCATCGCAGCCGAGAACATCCCGAACGTCGCCATGCGGGAGCTCTCGATGGGAATGACGGACGACTTCGAGGTGGCCGTCGAGGAAGGCGCAACCATCGTCCGGATCGGAAGGGCGATCTTTGGAGAACGGAAGTGACTGGTGAAGAAGGGACTAGGGACGAGGGACCAGTAAAAGTGTCTGAGTGAAGAGGAAGAAGGGACGAGGGACCATGGTGTAGGGACGTTAGAAAGCACAGAAAACAAAAACGGCGGGATGATTTCCCGCCGTTTCTTTTTTGCTTTTCTTGCCTTGTGGCTTGTGGCTTGTGGCTTTGTTCCTGCCCCTATGCCCCGGCTTTCCCCTTGTAGAGGAATCGCTCGAAGAACCGGTGGAAGAGGGTCCACTCCGCATCCTCGCCGCCCGAATTCCCGATGAACTCCTGGAAGGCCATCACCTTGGCATCCAGATCGTCGACGAAATGAACGATCAGGGCCTCGACGGTCTTGGGCCGCTTGGGGGAGCCGAAGTCGAGCTCGCCATGATGGGCCAATACGACGTGTTTGAGCTCCAGGGCCAGGTCCATGGGGAACCCCTCTATCGCCGCAATCCTGCGGTCGAGCATCTCCACTCCGATGTAGATATGCCCCAGGAGCCGCCCCGGCGTCGTGTAGTCGATGGCCCGGTCATAGGTGAATTCCTCGATCTTGCCGATGTCGTGCAGGATCCCGCCGACGATCAGCATGTCGCGGCTCACTGTCGGGTAATGTCGGGCCAGGAAGTCGAGGATTCGCACCATGGACAGGGTGTGCTCCAGGAGCCCCCCGAGATAGGCATGGTGAAACCCCTTGGCTGCGGGGGCCCGCTTGAGCCGCGCGGCCAGCTCACCGTCGCCCAGGAAGTTCTCCAGGAGGGTTTTCAGCCAAGGGTTCTCCACGGAGCGTGCGTAGTCCGAAAGCGCGGCGAACATCTCCTCGACGTTGCCCTTCGTCGTGGGGAAATAGTCCCAGGGGTCCAGTTCGGTATCCTCCATCTTCCGGATGTCGAGGACGGCCAGCTGTGTCGCGTCGCGGTAGCTGACGGCGCGGCCCTGCACATAAACGATATCCCCTTTTCTGAAGCCCGGGTCGAGGGCCGCCACGTTGTCCCACACGCGCGCTTCGATGTCGCCCGTTTTGTCGCGGAGCCGCACGCTGAGATAGGGCGCCCCCTTCTGGGAGTAGGCGAGATTCTTTTCCATGACCAGAAAGGACGCCTTGATCTTCTCGCCTGCCCTGATGTCTTTCACGTATAACGATTTCATTCAGTTCCTTCCCGATGTTTATTGCCTTATGCCTTACGACTCTTTCTTCTATCCTGCTGCCTGTTACCTGTCGCCTGCAGCCTGTGGCCTTGTTTGCCTCGTCACGCTTTGACGGCTTCGCTTCCCGCGTAGACCGTGAAAGACCCGCCCCGCACGTATCCCACGATCACGATCCCCAGCTTCTCTGCAAGCATCACGGCCCGAGAGGTGGCCGCCGAGTGGGAGACGATGGCCGGAACCCTCATCCGCCAGGCCTTGGAGACGATCTCCGAGGAGACGCGTCCCGTCGTGAGCAGGATCTTGTCGGCAAGGTCGACGCCCCCGGTGAGCGCCCAGCCGCAGAGCATATCGATCGTGTTGTGCCGCCCGATGTCCTCCCGCGCCGCGAGTATGCCCTGCACTGTCGCCAGGGCCGAGCAGTGCGTTCCCCGCGTTCGCTCGTGGATCGCGGTGGCCGCAAGGAGTGCATCCATCAGATCGAGCACGGCTTGCGTATCGATTTTCGGGCACGTCGGCCCGAGGGGATTCTTCCTGCCTTCGGGGTCGAGTGTGCGGCTTCCCCGGGCGCCGCTCGATGCGATCGTCCTGGCTCTCGCTCTCGAAAGCGGGGCTCCCGCGATCTCTCGCGTGCGCACCTCGACGCGGTCCGATGAGAACACCATGTCCAGGATGTCGTCGGCGTCTTCGATGAGTCCTTCCTGCTTGAGAAACCCGGTTGTCAGCTCCTGCAGGTGAATGCCCGCACAGGCGATGGTCACGACGGGATTCCCGTTGACGGAGACGTCGAGGAGCATCTCCCGCACCACGTCGCCAAGGTCATCGGAAAATCGCCGCCCGTCGAAGCGGCGCAGGATCAGCTGCTCCATCCCTTGCGTGTCGGGCCGCTTCGTCATGTCTACTTCCGCTCCCTCAGCGTCCGGTGATCGCCCACGCGGATGGTGAGCTTCGTGGCATCGAAATACTCCATGAGGGGGATGATGTACTTGCGCGAAAGCCCCGTGAGGTCCTTGAAGGTGGCCGGCGTGGCCTTCCCTTCCCTCGCGAGGGCGGCCGTGTAATCCTCTCTGAGCTTGTTCATCGGCTCGCCGTGGAAGTAGAGCTCCTCCGTGACTTTCACGAGGACCCCTTCGTTGAGGAGCACCCCGAGGACACTCTGGATCTCTGCCTTCTTTCCGCCGAGCGTTTCCAGGACTTCTTTCACGGAAGGCGGCGCCAGCTGGGCATCGCGGTAAATCTTTTCGATTCGGCCGCCGAGGTCGCCCAGGTTGCCCTTGAGATCGACCCGGTGCGCCGCCAGCCTGACGTGCTCCCTGTCGCCGTGGATCTTCTTCTCGTTCTCGAGCTCCTTCAGGGCCATGTTGAAGAGCCTGCTTTCGATTTCCTGTCCCGCCGTCGTCCGCAGCTCCTCCTTCGACACACCCTCCTTGAGAGGGAATCGCTGGTGATACAGGCCGATCTCCCGGAGGATCTCCTCCTTCAATCCCTGGTAGGCGGCAAACGGCACGACCCGCATTTCTTCCCGGTCGATCGTGATAACGGTCTTCTTCTCAGCCATGTCCTTCAGGGCCCGGGTGAGATCACCCAGGGGAATCCCCGTCCTCACGGCGAGCCGCGCCGGTGTGATCCCCCCGATCCCCGTGCGTCCCAGGATGACGGCCACCCGCTCGGTGTCGGTCCCCGACATGAGCATCTCCAGCTCGACGGAGAATCGATCCTTTGTTTTCTTCTGTTTAATGGCGTCGGGGTCGAGGATCTCGCCGCCTCCCACGGTGCGGATGGGAGAGTAGCTGCGGATCACGAAACGGTCCCTGCCCATGGCCACGACCGGGTCTTCCAGGAGCAGTTGGGCAAAGACCTTTTGACCCGGCTGGAGTTCCTCTCGGTCGATGAGGACGACCCGGGCCATGATTTCGCTCGTGCCCGCGTGGAAGCGCGTCAGAGCCCGGTTCTTCAGCACCCGCCCCGCCCCGCCAAGATATTCGAGCCGGACATCGAGCCGCTGGGAAGATTCGAAGATACCCGGGTGGGCAACCACGTCGCCGCGTTCCAGCGCGGCGCGATCCACGCCCTGCAGGTTGATGGCGGTGCGCTGGCCCGCCTCGGCGCATTCCTGAGGCTCGTTGTGGACCTGGATGCCCCGCACCTTGGCGTGAATGCCCCGGGGCAGAACCTCGACCGTGTCGCCCACATTCACACTCCCCGAAACCAGGGTGCCCGTGACAACGCTGCCGAATCCCTTCATGGTGAAGACCCGGTCGACGGGAATGCGGAACAGACCGCTGTCGCGGCGCTCCCCGATGCGGGAGGCCATCTCTTCGATCGCGGCAGTGAGCTCGGCAAGCCCCTGACCCGTTACGACGGAAACCGGGATGAGGGGGGCATCGGCCAGGAAGGTCGTCTTCATGAATTCGCGGATGTCGTCCTGGACAAGCGAAAGCCAGTCGGGATCGACCATGTCGATCTTGGTGAGCGCGATGATACCGGTCTTGATCCCCAGGAGGGTGCAGATGTCGAGGTGCTCGCTCGTCTGGGGCATGACGCCTTCATCGGCGGCAATGACGAGAAGGACCATGTCGATGCCGGTGGCGCCGGCCACCATGTGCTTGACGAATTTCTCATGACCCGGCACGTCGACCACGCCGAGGGCGTCGCCGTTTTTCAGGGGAAGGGAGGCAAAGCCCAGTTCGATCGTGATCCCCCGCTCCTTCTCTTCCTTCAACCGGTCCGTGTCCACGCCGGTGATGGCCTTGACGAGCGAGGTCTTCCCGTGATCGACGTGGCCTGCCGTGCCCAGAATGATGTGCTTCATGAATGATCCCTAAGTGCGCGCACCCGCGTGAGTAGGCTATGAGATAACAGAAAACCCGACGTTACTCAATCTTAAGATGGAGGGGCGAGGATCGAGGCTCGAGGATCGAGGTTTTTCTTTTGTCCTCGGTCCTCGTTCCTCGGACCTCGTGCCTTCTTGAAGGGTTGCTATTCGCAACCTCATCCTTTATATATACCCCCCATGAGGATCCTTGGCATCGATTACGGCGAAAAGCGTATCGGGCTGGCCGTCTCCGACGAGTTGGAGATCACGGCGCGGGGGATCTCCGTCATCCAGCGGCAATCGAAGAAGGCGGACCTGGAGGCCATCGGCAGGGCACTCTCGGAGAGCGGCGCCGGCGCGATCGTCGTGGGTTATCCCTTGAGGCTCGACGGCTCGGCGGGCATCCAGTGCGAAAAGGTCGACCGGTTCATCGCCGCACTCGAGGAGGCCTTCCCCTTACCCGTGCTGGCCTGGGATGAAACACTCTCCACGAAGGAAGCCGAGGAGCTGATGCGCGAGGCCGGAGTGAAGCGAAAGAAGAAGCGGGGCATGGTGGACCGGATCGCTGCTGCCCTCATCCTGCAGGACTACCTGAACAGGAAGGCCCGTCATGGGACAGGCAGTCCCTCGAATCCCGGGGGCGGCAACCCATGAAATCCATCACGTTTCTCCGCAGGCACCGGCTCTCGATCTTCGTGCTCTTCGCCGTGGCGGGAATCCTTGCCGGCTTATGGTTTCTCGGCGCCATCCGGTATCCTGCAGCCGGGGATGAGGAGATTGTCACGGTCTACATCCCACGAGGCACGACCTTCTCCCAGGTCGTCAATCTCGTCGATGACAAGGGCCTCATCCGGAGCCGGCTGATCTTCCGGGCCTTGGCGTATTATTACAGCGCCCCCTCGCAGATCAAGGCGGGCGAGTATGAATTTTCCAGAGCCATGTCGGCCGGTGATATATTACAGAAACTCATCCGCGGGGAGGTCAAGGCGTACGGCATCGTGGTGCCAGAGGGGTTCACCGTGCGCAAGATCGCCGCACGCCTCGCGGCCCAGGGTCTCGTCGAAGAAAAGGAGTTCCTGCGCCTCGCCAGGGACAAGGATTTCCTGGCCACCCTGCAAATACCTGCGGCCAGCGCCGAGGGGTTTCTCTTCCCCGACACGTACAACATCGACCGGACCATGGACACCCGGACGATCATGAGAATGATGTCCGACCGGTTCCAGGCCAAGGTGACCGGCTCGATGATCGAAAAGGCCCGCGCGCAGGGGCTCAGCCTCAAGCAGTGGGTAACGCTTGCCTCGATCATCGAGAAAGAGACAGGCAGCAGGGAAGAGATGCCGCTCGTGTCGGCCGTCTTTTACAACCGCCTGCGGATCAAGATGCCGCTGCAGAGCGACCCGACGGTGATCTACGGCATCGATAATTTCGACGGAAATTTGACGCGAAAAGACCTGGAGCGCCAAAATCCCTACAACACCTACCTCAACCGGGGGCTGCCGCCGGGCCCCATCTGCAGCCCGGGCATGGATGCGCTGCAGGCGGCCCTGAACCCCGCCCCGGTGACATATCTCTACTTCGTTTCCCGCAATGACGGGACCCACCAGTTTTCCGCGACATTGGCCGAGCACAGCCGGGCTGTCCGGAAGTTTCAAATCATTCGAAAATCCAGCGGAAATTAAAGTTTTTTCTTGACAGGGTTGGGATACGGCCTTAGTATTGCATCCAGGTGGAGCAAAGTGGATGATTGTGGAGGAGTATCTCGCATGTCTGTGTTCCGGGGGAGATATTACCATACCATTGATGACAAAGGAAGAATCATCTTCCCCGCCAAGCTCCGTGAGGTCTTCGCAGAGAAGTACGACAACCGGATGGTCATCACGAACTGGGATGGCTATCTCATGGTCTTCCCCTACGACGAATGGCAGATCCTCGAGGAGAAGATCTCACATCAATCCATCCTGAAAAAAGAAGTCCGCGCGTTTCAGCGCTTCTTCATGTCAGGAGCGGTGGATTGCACCTTCGACAGCCAGGGTCGTATCCTGGTCCCGCCGCCGCTTCGCGAGTATGCCGGGCTGCAGAAAGACATCGTCATGGCCGGCATGGTCCGCATCATCGAGATCTGGAGCAAGGACCGCTTCGAGGAAGAGATCCGGAAGTCCGGCGAAAGCATAGAGAGCTTCAGCGATTACATGGCCGACCTGGGAATCTGACGGGCCAGCTCCCCTGGCGGGATTCCCGCGTTTGCTGCCACCGATGATCCTTGAAAAGAAAGATGGATGACGCAACGGTGAATTCGCCGTACCACGAACCCGTCATGCTGCAGGAAGTCATCGAGTCGCTCAACCTGATGCCCGGCGGGATCTACGTGGACGGCACCGTGGGCGGAGGAGGGCATGCCCGGGTAATACTGGCAGCCACGGCCCCCGACGGCATCCTGATCGGCATCGACCGGGACGACGAAGCCCTGGCACAGGCCCGGCGGGTCTTGGAACCCTACGGAACGCGCCCGATTCTTGTCAAGGGAAACTATGCCGATCTGGCGGCAATCCTCGACCGGCTCGGCATGGGCGGCGTCGACGGCATCCTGCTCGATCTCGGCGTGTCCTCGCACCAGCTCGAGACGGCCGGGAGGGGATTCAGCTTCACCCAGTCCGCACCGCTGGACATGCGGATGGACCGGGACGCGTCGTTGACGGCGCGCGAGCTCGTGAACACGGCCGATCCGCGGGAGCTCAAGCGGATCCTGCGCATCTACGGCGAGGAGCTGCAGGCCGCGCGCATTGCCCGGGCCATCGCCGAGCGAAGGCAGCAGGCGCCCATCGAGACAACGAACGAACTGGCTGCAATCGTTGCCGGCGCCATGCCGGCGCACATGAGACACGGGAGGATCCATCCGGCAACGAGGACCTTCCAGGCGCTCCGGATCGCCGTCAATGACGAACTGGGCAGTCTGAACCGGGGCATCGCCTCGGGGATCGACCGGTTAAAGGAAGGCGGGCGGTTTTCCGTCATCTCCTTCCACTCACTGGAAGACAGGATGGTGAAGGATCTCTTCCGCGAAGCCTCGCGGGGATGCACCTGCCCTCCCGATCTTCCCGTCTGCGCCTGCGGAGGCAAACCGCGGCTTCGGGTCATCACCCGCAAGCCCGTCCGGCCGGGTGTTGACGAAGTGGAACGAAACCCGAGAGCGCGCAGCGCGAAACTTCGAACGGCAGAGAGGACCGGATCATGCCTGTAGCGAAAGTGGCACGGCCCAGAGCAACGGCAGCGGATGTGAGAGAGACGATGGGGCTGCGCGTCTCGACCCTCATCCTGTCGCTTCTCGTGCTGGTGGCCGTGACGCTCGTCTACGTGTGGTCCCATCTGCACAACACGCAGCTCAAGTACCAGATCGCCGAGGAGATGACCGTCCGGGACAGTCTCATCGAGGAGAACCGGCGGCTGAAGGTGGAGATCGCCACGCTGAAATCACCCCAGCGCATTGAATCCATCGCCCGGGACAAGCTGAAGCTTCAATATCCCGAGCGGGAACAGGTGGTCCTCATCAAATGAGTGCGACATCGAAAAAATGGTTCCGCTTCCGGATCGCCACCGCACTGGTGTTTTTCCTGGTGCTGTTCTGCGCGCTCGTCTTCCGGGCCTTCCACCTGCAGATCATGACGGGGAAGACCTACAAGAACCTCGCCGAAAAGCAGCACAACAAAACCCTTCAGCTCTACCCCGAACGGGGCATCATCTTCGACCGCAACGGCGAGAAGCTCGCCGCGAGCATCCTTGCCGACTCCATCTTCGCCGACCCCTCCAAGATCGACAACGTCGACGAAGCGGCCGCACAGCTTGCCGCCGTGACGGGACAGCCCAAAAAGGCGATCGCCCATCAGATCGCCAAATCGAAGAACTTCTGCTGGATCGCCCGCATGATCCCGCCAGCCCAGTCCGAGCAGGTCAAGAGTCTCAAGATGGAGGGGGTCTACCTGATCCAGGAGCCCAAACGCTTCTACCCCAACAAGGATCTCGCCGGGCAGCTGATCGGTTTCGTGGGCATGGACTCCAACGGCCTCGAGGGCCTCGAGCTGCGCTACGACAGCTACCTGCGCGGTGAGGCGGAGAAGATCCTCTGGGGCCGGGACGCCCGGGGCAAGAAGCTCTATCTGCCCGAGCGCTCCGTGACGGGCAGGAAGGACGAGCAGCTGAGCCTCGTGCTCACCATCGACAGCCGGATCCAGCATGCCGTGGAGTCGAACCTCAAGGAGGCCGTGCAAAGAACCCGCGCCCGGGGCGGTTTCATCATCGTCATGGATCCCCGCACGGGCGAGATCCTCGCCATGGCCAACGACCCGCCGTTCAACCCGAACATCTATTCGAACGCCACGGCGGACAACAAGCGAAACAAGGCGATCACGGACTGCTTCGACCCCGGCTCCACCTTCAAGCCCTTCCTGGTGGCCGCCGCCATCGAGGAAAAGGCCGTGAAGGAATCGGACACCTTCTACTGTGAAAACGGCGCATACCGCGTGGCCAACGCAACCTTCCACGAGGCCAACCGCAAGCGGCACGGGACTCTCACCGTGCGTGAGATCCTGAAATACTCGAGCAACATCGGTTCCGTGAAAATTTCCGAGAAGCTGGGACGCGAGAAGTTCCATCGCTACATCAGGGATTTCGGCTTCGGCCAGAAGACAAACATCGAGCTGCCCGGCGAGATCCCGGGCCTGCTGCGGCCCTGGCAGAACTGGACACAGGTCGACACCTCCACGGTCGCCTTCGGCCAGGGGATCTCGGTGACGGCCATCCAGCTCGTCTCGGCCCTTTCCGCCATCGCCAACGACGGGGTCCTCATGCAGCCCCACATCGTCAAGAAGTTCGTCGACGCAAACGGGGAAACGGTGAAGGAGTTCACGCCCACGGCCGTCCGTCGCGTCATCTCGGCCGACACGGCGCGGCGGATGACGACCATGCTGACCAACGTCGTGGGCGAGCAGGGCGGCACGGGCAAGAACGCGGCGCTCGTCAACGTGGACGTGGCCGGGAAGACCGGCACGGCACAGAAGTTCGACTTTGCGCACAAGCGCTTCTCCAGCGAGCGGGTCCGGACCTCCTTCATGGGCTTCTTCCCCGCCGATAACCCTCGTTTCGCGCTGCTCATCTCCATCGACGAGCCGCAGCTCCACAAGTGGGGCGGCGAGGCGGCAGCCCCCGTCTTCAAGTCCATCTCGCAGCAGATCATTCGCTGCTTCGAGCCCGACATCGGGGAGACGGCCCCCGTTCGGGAACAGGAAATCAACACGGGTGCGAAGATCCAGCTTGTGTCGACCCCCGTGGCAAGCCCGGCGGCTCACGCCGCCGAAGCGCAGGAGGAAGCCGTCATGCCCGACTTCCGGGGAATGACGGTTCGGCAGGCCCTGAAGGTGGCCCAGGAGAAAGGTCTGGAAATGAAAGTCACGGGAAGCGGCTGGGCTGTGAGCCAGAAACCGGCGCCGGGAACCCCGCTCAAGGGCGACCGGCTGTGTGCTGCATCCTTCAGCACCGGGGATTGAGAGGCCGACGTGGACTTGCTTGAACTGCTGGAAAATGTAGATGTCCTGGAAGTCCACGGGACGCGGGCCCGGGACATCGCGGGTATCTGCTTCGACTCGCGGCGCTGCGGGGAGGATTTCCTGTTCGTCGCCGTCGCGGGGATGAAATTCGACGGGCATCTCTTTGTCCCCGAAGCAATCCGGCGCGGGGCGAAGGCCGTCGTCTACGAGAAGGAAATCGCCCGCCACGCCAGCTACACCTCCATCCGGGTTCGCGACAGCCGCCGGGCCCTCGGGGTCCTGGGGAAGAACTTCTTCGAGAACCCCTCGGACAGGCTCTGCCTCATCGGCGTGACCGGAACGAACGGCAAGACAACCGTCACCTACCTGCTCGAATCCATCTTGAGAGAGGCGGGCCACGAGCCCGGCATCATCGGGACCATCAACTACCACTGGGGTGCGAAGGTGCTCCCCGCCCCGAACACCACCCCCGAGTCCTTCGAACTGCAGCGCCTGCTCGCCGAGATCCGGGACGCAGGGGTCACCCACGTGGTCATGGAGGTGTCCTCCCACGCCCTGGAGCTCAGGAGGGTGGAGGATTGCGAGTTCGACCTGGGCATCTTCATGAACCTCTCCCAGGACCACCTGGACTTCCACGGCACCATGGAGGATTACTTCACATCCAAGAAGCGCTTCTTCACGGAGCTGCTGGCAGGGGAAAAGAACGGCCGCAAGCAGGGACGGATCATCAACATCGACGATCCCTGGGGCCGCAGACTCGCCGAGGAGTTGAGACCGGCCACGGGGCTGGTGACCTTCGGCATTGACGCGATCGCCTTCGTCCAGGCCAAGGAGGTGGAACTCAACCTTGGCGAGATCCGGGCGGAAATCGAGACCCCGGCGGGCGCCTTCCCGCTCCGGGCGCCGCTCAGCGGGAGGTTCAACCTTTACAACATTCTCGCCGCCACCGCTGCGGCCTTCCACCTGGGCATCCCGCTTTCGGCCATCCAGCGGGGCATCGAGGCCGCGAAGCCCGTTCCCGGCCGCCTCGAGAAGATCAGCGAGTCCGGCGAGCCCGCCGTCTTCGTCGATTACGCCCACTCGGAAGATGCCCTGAGGCGGGTGCTCCAGAGCCTTGGCTGCTTCCGCAAAGGCCGCATCATCACCGTCTTCGGCTGCGGCGGCGACCGCGACCGCGGCAAGCGCCCTCTCATGGGCAAAGCGGCCGCCGAGGGGAGCGATCTCGTCATCGTCACCTCCGACAACCCTCGCACCGAGGATCCGCTTGCCATCATCGACGCAATCGAGGGCGGGATCGACGCGAGCCGGATGAAAAAGGTGAGCCCGGCGGAGTTTCGCGCAGCAGGCGAAGGGAAATTCTACACGGTGGTTGCGGACCGCAGGGAGGCCATCGGCCTCGCCGTCGACCTGGCGGGCCCTGATGACATCGTCCTGATTGCCGGCAAGGGCCACGAGGACTACCAGATCCTCGGGGCGAAGACGATCCAATTCGATGACCGGACAGTGGGCCGCGAGGCCCTGGACAGGGCGCGAGGAAGAGCGCGGTGAATACGAGTTCGAACCCCCGATTCTCGATCGACGAAGTGGTGAAGGCCACGGGGGGCACTCTTGTCCGGCCCGGCCGCTCCGTCCCCTTTGACGGGGTCTCGACGGATTCGCGGACGATTGCGGCCGCAAGCCTCTTCGTGCCGCTGACGGGTCCCCGCTTCGACGGCCACGACTACATCGGCCAGGCTGTTGGCGCCGGCGCCGCCGGGGTCCTCATCCGAAAAGGCCGGGAAGGCCTCGTGGAAAAGGCCGCAGGCTCGGCGGCCGTCATTGCGGTTGAAGACACGCTCACGGCCCTGGGCAATCTGGCCAAGTTCTGGCGCAGCCGCTTCGCCATCCCTGTCGTGGCCATCACGGGAAGCTCCGGCAAGACAACGACGAAAGAGATGGTGGCAGCGATCGCAGGCCGGGAGAAACCGCTTCTGAAGAACAGGGGAAACCTCAACAACCTCGTTGGGCTCCCGCTGACTCTGTTTCAGATGAACGAGACACACGAGTTTGCCGTCCTCGAGATGGGAACGAACCGGCGGGGCGAGATCGCCCGCCTCACCGAGATCGCCGCACCCACCGTGGGGGTCATCACCAACGTGGGGCCTGCACACCTGGAGGGGCTCAAGTCCCTCGAGATGATCCGGGAGGAAAAGGGTGATCTCTTCCGGGTCATGGGCGGCCGGGGCACGGCCATCATCAACCTCGACGACGAGGCACTGGCCCCCTGGGCTCAGAAATGGAAAGGAAGGAAGATGACCTTCGCAATCCAGGCCGATGCCGACGTGACGGCCGCTCACATTGCCCACGAGGGCGAGAAGGGAACGATCTTCACGCTCGTCATGGACGGGATGTCGCGGGAGATCCTGTTGCCCGTCCTGGGCTTTCACAACGTCTCGAACGCCCTGGCGGCAGCGGCGGCCTCGCACGCCGCGGGGCTTGCCTTCGACTCGATCTGCCAGGGGCTCATGGCCTTCAAGCCCGTGGGGGGGCGCATGGAGGTCTGGCGCCTGAAGAACGGCGGCTACCTCATCGACGACACCTACAACGCAAACCCCGCCTCGA
>DASRZY010000018.1:0-4131 GCA_035685905.1 Syntrophales bacterium | reverse complement strand
CAAGTCTTCCAGCCGAAAAAGAGATTGACAGCAGGAACGCCGCCATGCCATGTAGGCCACAGAAACAGCATTCACGTCAATCATGCCCTTTCATGCGCCCTCGGGGCTTCAATGTCGGAAGTGCCATGAGAACGAAGGGTCTCCAAACCTTTATCTGATCGAAACACCGCGACCCGCCCAGGGCCAGGGTCAGTCCCATTTTGTTGATAAGAGGAATCGCCTCGGTTGAGTCGTACCGGATTCCTGAACCTCCCATGTCCGGAACAGGTCCCGCTTCCCGCGGAGTCCTTTGCCCCAGGCCGATGTACCTCGAAGAAGGAGGATTCGATGCTCGATCCCATCCCCGCCATGAGAAACGAATTCAAGAAATTCCTACGCACTTACGGGGCCTCCGAGATCATCTTCGAGGAGGGCAGCCCCGGGGGGGAGATGTTCATCGTCTACTCCGGAAGCGTGCAACTCACAACGAACGCTCCCGGGCATGAGATCGTGCTTGGCGAGGTGGGGGCGGGCGATTTTTTCGGCGAGATGTCCCTCGTCGATATGTCCCCCCGGACGGCAACGGCCAAGGCCGTGGAGGACGGCACCCGGCTTGTAGCAATCGACCAGGCCAAATTCCTTTACATGGTGGGCCAGCAGCCGGCCTTTGCGCTTACGATCATGCATGCGCTCTGCAGACGCATCCGGGAGCGATGGGCTCTATACGACGGCCTCCTGAAGGGAGTAAATGACAATACCGGCACCCGTGCCGTCCCGGAGCCCGGAGGGAAGTGATGCCCGACAACAGGAAGAAGACAAAGATTGTGGAGCTCAGGCCCGGCATCTACCAGTTTCGAGTCGAGCGTCCGGGAAGTCATGTCTACCTGATCCGCGGACAGGTGAAAAACGTTCTCATCGATGCGGGAACGGCCTACAACTTCGAGAACCTCCGGGACTGCCTCGCCGAGCTGGGCTTGAAGCCCTCCCAGATTCACCTGGTCGTCCTCACCCACGAGCATTTCGATCACATCGGGGCAAGCTCCTTCTTCTACGAGACGGCTGTCCTGGCCGCACATCGCTTGGCTGCCAACAAGATCCAGCTCCAGGACGAATTCGTCATGATGAGCAAGTACTTCGACCGCCTGGCGAAGCCTTTCCAGGTGGACATCTGCCTCGAAGGCGAAACCATCATCGAACTGGGGAATTACCGGCTCAGGGTTCTCCACACTCCCGGACACACCTCGGGGTGCATCTGCCTCTACGAGCCCGATCAAAAGCTTCTCTTCACGGGCGACACGGTACTCTCCGAAGGAATCCTGTCGGGGGTGTTCCCTTCGGGAAGCATCAGCGACTATCTCATGTCCATGCAGCGCCTGCACTGCCTGGTCGTGGAGGAGATTTACCCGGGGCACGGCCGGATCTCGCGGAACCCCAGGGAGGACCTGGAACGGGCCATCGGGGAGACCCGGCTTTTGCTCGAAGAGTCGAAGGTGCTCTTCGAGGCCCTGGACACGAAGGCCACCTTCGAACGCCTCTTCTACTCCTGGAGAAATTTTCCCCTGCCCAGGAAGTGATTTCCGCTTTCCTAACCTCTTGCCGTGTATAGAAAAAGCTCTTGACAGGCACCGTCAGTCATGGCATGAGCTCTACTATACTGAACCGCGTCTTCTTGACCCGGTGCTTCTTACCGCTCCGTTACACTTCTGAAACTTTCGCTCGTTGAGCGTAGCCGAGAATATTTCTTTTCTTCTAACCGCAAGTTTTTCTTTTCCCGGGGGGCCCTCCGCCAGGAGGTGTGGAATATGAAAAACGGCCGGACAAAACCCAATAGTGTCCAAACGAATCATCTGAACGGGGAAACGCTCGGAACGGAGCAGCGGTATCGGTTTATCCTGGACAGCATCGCCGATGCAGTCTACAAGATCAACCCCGGGGGGTTCTTCACGTACCTGAACGAGACTGCCATGAGAAGGACCGGTCTCACACCCGAGACCTATCCGACCAGCCACTATCTTGACCTGGTTGCCCCGGAGCACCGCGATATGGTGCGTGCAAGATTCGAGCGGGTGATGAGCGGCGAGGAAAACCCGCATTACGAGCTGTGCATCAAGGGGCAGAACGGCGGTGGATACTACGTCGAGGTCAAGTCAAAGCCCATCTTCGAAAATGGCTGCGTGGTGGAAATGCTGGGGATCTCCCGTGACATTTCCCTCAGGAAGAAGGCCGAGGAAGCGATTCACGGCGCCAATGCCCTGCTAGAGCGCATCGTCGACGAACGGACAAGGGAGCTGCGAGAGAAGACCTCCCAGTTCAAGGACTCGGAAACCCGCTACAGGGCAATTTTCGAAAATACGGGAACGGCGGCGATGATCCTCGACGACGCCTCGATGATCCTCCTGGTCAATGCCGAATTCGAACGAATGACCGGATACTCCCGCAAGGAAGTGGAACAGCTGAAACAATGGGCGGAGTTCTTTTCCGAATCGGATATCCGGCAGATGACCTCCAATCACAACGGGAAAAAGAACGGCGCCTGTCTCAGGCCGCGTCATCATGAATGCCAGCTCGTGGATCGTTTCGGACAGATCCGGGATATCTTCGCCATGCTGTCGAAGATCCCCGGGACGACTGAAAGTATCGTTTCCCTGCTGGACATCACCGAGCGAAAGCAGGCCGAGGAGACGATTCGAAGGCGGGAAAAGGATTTGGAGTCCAAGGCCCGGGAGCTCGAAGAAGTGAACACGGCCCTGAGAGTTTTGTTGAAACGCAGGGACGAGGACCGCCGGGATCTCGAAGAGCAGGTGATGTCGAATATCCGGGACCTCGTTCTGCCGAATCTGGCGAGGCTGAAAAAAAGCGCCGTCGGCACCAAGGACAAATCACAGATCAAGGCCATCGAATCGAACCTGCAGGCCATCATCTCCCCCTTCGCTCACAAGCTTGCATCCAAGGTGCTGAACTTAACGCCGAAAGAAATCCAGGTGGCCAATCTCATCCGGGAGGGCAGAGCCTCCAAGGAAATCGCGGAGCACCTGAACGTCTCCAAGAGCGCCATCGATACCCATCGCAACAACATCCGAAACAAGCTGGGCCTGAAGAAAAAAAGAGTCAATCTCCGTTCCTATCTGCACTCCCTGTCCTGATTTTGTTCCAAACAATTGCCTCAACCCGTTTTTCCCATAGTCTTCTTGCCATACATGCGCGGTGCTCGGGCGTTGTCGTGCCGTCCATTCCAGGCAGGTTGGTTCGTCGCTAAGCCCGTTGAAAATAAGATACACCGGGCGTCAGCCGCTTGTCTCGGCTTCACAGGCAGACCTTGCCGCGCCGGGGATCTGTTCGAATGAAAACAGTTCTTGATATCCTCTTACTTCTCAGATCGTTGTCTTTGACGTGATATCGACCAGTTCGATCGCCCCGTTTTTCCGTTGCCCGAACAGGGCGGCCACGGGGAATGCCTCTTCGATGATCCGGTAGCAGTCTTCTTCCCTGTTGCCTTCCTTGTAGTTGTGGCCTGCTTCGTCGGTTACGAGGAACAGCCACCGGTCGAGGAACTTGATCTGCTGTATCCAGGCCTTCACGCTCCCGGCATGTACCCGTTCCCACGATACCCAGTTGGAATCATAGAGGATTTCTTTGCGGACGGCTGATTTCCTGACTGTCATGCCTCGGCCCCCCTTTCGTCTTGATACGTCATTCTTAGGCTGGTCAACATCAAATTGCCATATGGGTCGGCTACCGGGAAAACGAGGAGCCGATCCCCATAGCGTGCATTCTCCCACAATGTACAAAATATTGGTTTCGCCTCCATATTTTCACCATATTATTCCAATATTGCTTTTACAGGCCCGGTTATCTATGAACTTACCAGAGCCCCAATCTTTGCCGGCCCTGGTAGGAGTCGAGTGCTGTTTCTGGATGCCTCGAGAAGGGACGGGGCAGGCAAGCGTTTCGTCATCTCCCCAAAACCCAATGCCTAACAAGCCGCGAGATTTCCACCCGCTGAACGCGTAGGGTGTTGTTGTCCGGACCGCACCAATTCTGGCTTGAACAGGTGAAATGCCCCTATGATTGCGAGGCATTCCAGGACCATCCTCTTTGGCTGCGTCATCGGCCTGGTGGGGATCGTGGCCAGTATGTCGAGCCTTGTCGATG
>DASRZY010000017.1:0-3512 GCA_035685905.1 Syntrophales bacterium | reverse complement strand
CCCGACATTTCCGGGGAAGACGATGTAGCTCATGCCCGGAAAGCGCGAGCCCTCGCCCAGGCGCCAGACCGGCACTCCCGGGATGATCTGCCCCATGACGACAGCCCTTTGGACCCCCAGGGCCTTCGCCGCGATGTCATGGGACGTGATTCCGCCCTTGGCCAGGATGTAGCGGGGCGCCGCGGAGATGCCGCGCACAATCTCGTTGAGGGCGCCTGCCACAACGGACTGGATCCGGATGCTCTCCTCGGGAGTGTCTCCTGTCACGAGCTCGCGGCTCGTGTAGACCACCGTGTCGCTTTGCATGCCGATTGAGCGGTTCGTCTCGCCCGTCACCCGCTCGATCTCTCTTCGCCTGTACTCGAAGAGCAGCCGCCCGACATGCAGCTCGACGGCATGGATGTCGGCATTTGCCAGCAGGTGCGCCAGCTGGCGGGAAGACATGGGGACAAAGGAACCGACGATCACGAGGCCGCAGCCTTTTTGCGGCGAGGAGAAATCCTGCGCGCCCAGGAGCGGGCGGGGCTCGAGGCCGATGAGCGCAGGGATGATGGCGGCCGCAGACCGGAAGAGAAACTGCTTCCCCTGTTCCATGGCCCTGAAGACGGCGAGAGCAACGACGTCCATGTCGCTTCGATCGCAGGCATTGACGACGCAGAAACCGCCGTCGCGGCACGCATGCAACCTGTGCACAACGGCCTCCGGCCCTCCCTTGCGGATATCCTCGATGGAGATGGAGCAGATATCGTCTCGGCCGACGGTCTTGCCCATCTTCTCGCGGATGTAGTCCTTCAGGTTCGACGAGGCGAAGCCGAAGGAGGGGTCCTTTGCGTAGGGGGTCTCGGCCGCCGGTACCAGCTCGCCGCCCTCCCTGACGTAGTGGACATCGCCGATTGTGAAGCGACCCCCTTCGAAAAAGGCGGGCATGCAGAGCGTCACCGCCTTTTGCCATCGGAACTGTGCTTTGAGGGTTTCGATCTCGGCCCGGAAGTGGCCGCGCAGGGTCGAGTCGCTGCGGCTGATGACCATGAACCGGCGGCCCTCCTGAGCAGCAGCTTCCGTGATGTTCCGGGCGACCTCGCGATTGAGCTCGATCGCCTCGCGGGCCGGCATGCTTCTCGAGTTGGTGAGGATGAAAAAGACCGGGCTGCGCTCGAGCTCCACTCGCAGGGCCTCGACGGGCCAGGTTGTCAGGATCGGTATGTCATGGACTGTCTGGCACCCCGTCGGGTCGTCGTCCATGACGATCAGGGTCACCTCTGCCCCAGCAAATGCTTCCCGGATCGCGGGAACGAGATTTGCCTTCCAGGGCGGCGGGAGACTTTGCATCGTTTCGCTGTACGATAGTCGCATCGAAATTCAGTCCTTCCGCCACTCAGACACTCAGACACTTATTCACTCAGACACTTCTTTATTCTTCGATGGCGATGACCCTGGCCGGCGCCCCGTCGCCGCCCGCGATCTTGAGCGGCAGGGCGATGACCTTCACCCGGGGCCTCGAGATCTCCTCCAGATTGCAGAGACCTTCGACCACGACGATACCCCCGCCGAGAAGGATCCGGTGAACCTCCCTCAGCTCCTGCATGTCGGTCAGGCTCGCCACCGACGGCGGCTCGACGCCGATCAGGCCCACCTTCTTTTTCACGCACCACAACGCCAGCGCCATGCTCAGTCTCGGCAGGGCGTCCCGATAGGCGGGCGTGTCGATGAAGCGGTGCCACCCGGTCCGGAAGAGAAGCCCTTCCCCCTCGACAAGCCGGTCCTTGACATCCATCAGGTGCTCGATGCCGATGAGCATGTTGCTCCGCACGGCCGGCGCGTCGATCACCCAGGCATCGGCAACAAAACGCTCCGGGGGGATCCGGTCAACGGTTGTGTCATTCACACCGAAATGAAGCGGGGCATCCATGTGCGTCCCCGCGTGGGAATAGAGGTGGAGCATCCTGGCGTTCCAGCCGTCTTTCTCCAGCTCCTTGAAGGCCTCGAAGGTGACGCCGCGCATGCCGTCTTTGAGCGAAACGGTCAGGTCGATGACTCTGGACATGGCTCCTCCTGAGAGATTTGAAAATCCGTATGGAAATCCCCCCTGCCTCAAAAAGAAGGGAGCATTCACCCTCACTCCGACCCTCTCCCCTCAGAGACTGTGTCGTAATTCCAATTTTGTCATTCCGTGCAAGCGAAGCGCGACACGGAATCCAGTATTTTCAATATGTTCTGGATTCCCGCTTTCGCGGGAATGACCGTATTTCTGCGTTTTTCATAATTGCGACACGGCCCCTCAAGGGAGAGGGAGCCTGCAGGGTGTATGTCCTCGCAGAGAGAGGTGAAAAAACCAGACGGGGACATGGTCTCCTATACGATGTCGAGATTAAGGGCCACACGCCGGGCGATCTCGCCGGTTGTCGCTTTCCCGCCCAGATCCACGGGCAGCACGCCCTCGGCCGCCGCCCTGTCCATGGCCTCCACGATCTTCCGCGCCGCTTCGGTTTCGCCCAGATGCTCGAGCATCAGCGCCCCCGACCAGATCGTCCCGTAGGGGTTGGCGATCCCCCTGCCGGCAATGTCGGGCGCCGAGCCGTGGATCGGCTCGAACATGGAGGGGTAGTCCCTCTCGGGGTTGATGTTGCCGCTGCCGGCAAGCCCCAGGCTGCCCATGAGAGCACCGCCCAGGTCGCTCAGGATGTCGCCGAAGAGGTTTGTCGTCAGAACCACGTCGAAGATCTCGGGGCGCAGGACAAAGCTCGCCGCCGCGTTGTCGATGTACATCTGGTGATGCTCCACGTCGGGGTACCGGGCCGCCACCTCCCGGATGACGCGGTCCCAGAAGGTGAGGCTGTGGATGAGCGTGTTGGACTTCGTGATGTGGTGAAGGCGCTTGCGGCGCTTTTGCGCCAGCTGGAAGGCGAAGTGGGCGATGCGCTCGATTCCCCGGCGGGTGAAGATGCTCGTGTCGATGGCCAGCCCGCCGGCTTCGTCGGGCTGGATCTGCTTGCCCGCCTGGACGAATTCGCCTTCCACGTTCTCGCGGATCACGACGAAATCGATGGGCCTGTCGCTCCGAAGGGGGCGGGTGACGCCGGGCCAGGTCCTCACGGGACGGTAGTTCACGTACTGCTTGAATCCGGTGCGGACCTTGAAGGTGTAATCCTTCGCCGGGAGCGTGTCGTCCACGTCGGGCAGGCCCACGGCCCCGAAGTAGACGGCGTCGAACGGGCGCAGGATGTCGAGCCCGTCTGCCGGCATGAAGTGGCCGTGCTTCCTGTAGTAGCCGGCCCCCCACTCGAAGTGCGTCGTCTCGAAGGCAAAGCCGAATCTCCCCGCGGCTTTTCCCAGCACCGTAAGCCCCGCCGGGACGACCTCGAGGCCGACCCCGTCTCCGGGGACCATGGCAATCCTGTATGTTTTCATGGTTCCTCTTTTCACCCTCACCCCTACCCTCTCCAGCAAGAGGAATGGATCGTTCACCCTCACCCTGGCCCTCTCCCCTCAAGGGAGAGGGAACCGATAAGGTA
>DASRZY010000016.1:0-5394 GCA_035685905.1 Syntrophales bacterium | reverse complement strand
CTGCCCCATGGGAGTTCTTGCCCGGGCGTTCATCGGCGGCATTTCTATCCAGCCCGACCAGTGGGTCCTGATCGACACCGAGGCCGGCGTGGAGCACTTCGGAAGGGGGGTCCTCGAGGGAGTGGACGCCATCGTGGCTGTCGCCGACCCCTCATTCGACACGGTCATGCTCATCGGCAAGATCAAGGCGATGGCCGATGAGGGGGGGAAAAGGCTCTGCATCGTTCTGAACAAAACAGACGGCGACACGGAGTCTCTTATGCGGACCCTCCTCGGGGGCCGGGGGATCCCGATCGCGGCGGCAATTCCCCAGTCCCGGGAGGTCACGACACGAAATCTCCAGGCCCTTCCGCTTGGAGTAGATCCCTTCCGGGAGAATCTGCAGGCCCTGCTCGAGGCTGTCGAATCGTAGCATAAAATCTGTTTTCGGTTGTTTAATCCGATTGACAAAAATCATCCGCTGTGCTACGGATCAGTGAAACGTAACACTGCCGAGTCATCAGTCAAAGGGCGAAGCCCGGGATTTTTTTTGACTCGCAGGTAGCACGAGTTCCAATCCGGTAGCATCGAAGGGCATCCCATGCACATCCCCGACGGTTTTCTTTCGACGACGACGTGGGTCTCCGCCTGGACGGTTTCAGCGGGCGGGCTGGGTTGCTGCCTGAGGCAGGCGGGCCGCGAGATGAAGGACCGGATGGTGCCGCTCATGGGGGTGTTGTCGGCCTTTATCTTTGCCGCACAGATGATCAACTTTCCCGTCATGGGGGGGACTTCGGGCCATCTGCTCGGCGGGGTGCTGGCCGCCGTCCTGCTTGGGCCCTGGGCGGGGGCGGTCGTCATTGCCTGCGTCCTGATCTTCCAGTGCCTCGTGTTCCAGGACGGGGGGCTCACGGCCCTGGGGGCCAATATTCTCAACATGGCCCTGGCGGGGACCCTCGGCGGCTATCTCGTGTATCGTGTCATGAAAAAGCTGTTGGGGGGCCGAAAAGGGATCGTGACGGCCGCCGTTGCGGCCGCCTGGATCTCTGTTGTCGCAGCCGCATCTCTGTGCGCCGCGGAACTGGCCCTGTCGGGCACCTCGCCGCTGGGGCTTGTGCTGCCGGCCATGGTTGCCGTCCACGCCGTCATCGGGATCGGCGAGGGCATGATCACGGGCCTCATCGTGGGATTCATCCTCAAGACAAGACCGGATCTCATCTACGGGGTTCAGGGGACAGGGGTCAGGGTACAGGGTGAAGAACAGGAATACGGCAAAGCGGAAGGAGGGCTGGATGCGAAAGCGTGACATCGTGATCGGTCTGGCCGCCTCACTGGTCATCGCTCTGCTGTTATCGCCCCTTGCCTCCTCGTGGCCCGACGGGCTCGAGAAAGTGGCGAAGGATCTCGGGTTCATCGAGAAGGGGGAAGGCGCAGAGGTCCTGAAGGCCCCCATCCCCGACTACAAGTTCCCGGGGCTGGACAGCGAGGGATTTTCCACGGCGCTCTCCGGCACGATCGGGACGTTCGCCATGTTCGGCATCGGTTTCGGGGTGGCCCGCCTGCTGCGAAGAAAAGGACAATGACATGGAGCACGGTTTTCTCGACGAGATGAGCTGCGTTCAAAGCCCGATCCGCCGCCTGGATCCGCGCATCAAGGTGCTCGGTTTCATCGCACTGCTCGTTTCCATCGTCCTGACCCGGGGCGCGTCGCCGGCTCCATTTGTTCTCTACGGCGCAATCCTTGCGGTCCTCATCACGCTGTCCCGGCTTCCCGTGTCACACGTCCTCGAGCGATCGCTCATCATCCTGCCCTTCACCCTCATGACGGCCCTCTTCATCCCCTTTCTGAAGGGCGCCGACGTGCTCTGGTCTTTCGATGCAGGTCCGCTGCAGATCGTGCTCACCCGGGAAGGGCTGGAGGCATTTGCTATCATCGCAGTGAAATCGTTCCTGTCTATTTTCTGCGCCGTCCTTCTGACGGCGACGACGGGCTTCCCGGAGCTCCTGAAGGCCCTGGAGCGGCTGCACTGCCCCGCCCTTGTCATCATGATCCTGTCTTTCATGTATCGCTACCTCTTCGTCGTGCAGGACGAGTTCATGAAAATGAGGCTCGCCAAGGATGCGCGGTCCGCAGGCCGGTCCCGCCGGATGGACTGGAAGGCCCTGGCGGGCATGGTGGGGGTCCTGTTTGTCCGTTCCTACGAGAGGGCCGAGGCCGTCTATCTTGCCATGTGCTCCAGGGGCTACAACGGGCGGATCATCGTAAGCCATGACTTCCGGCTGAATCGCGCGGACGCGGCTTTTGCAATCCTCATGATCGCAACGCTCGCCGGCATCAACCTGTTTGCGCAGTAATGGATTCATTTCAGCCCCCTGCGGGGGGCATTTTTTTTCGTGCGTTTGGTGATGGGGAAATCCGTGATCGAAATCAAGGACCTTCGCTTTGCCTATCCCGACGGGAGCCGGGCCCTCAACGGGGTGAACCTCGCGGTCGGCAGGGGCGAGGCTCTCGGGCTCATCGGCTCGAACGGCGCGGGGAAGTCCACGCTGCTTCTTCATCTCAACGGGATTCTCCGTGGGGAGGGGAGGGTGCGCATCCTGGGGATCGATGTGACGGAAAAGACCGCCCCGCAACTCCGGAGCCGCGTGGGCATGGTCTTCCAGGACCCCGAGAACCAGCTCTTCATGCCCACCGTCTATGACGACGTGGGCTTCGGTCCCCTGCACCTGGGCCGGGGGAAAGCCGAGGTGGACGATTCGGTCCGACGGGCCCTCGCGGCCGTGGACATGCTCGATTTTATCCAGCGGACCCCCCACCACCTGAGCATCGGCGAGAAGAAGCGCATCGCCATCGCGACGGTGCTCTCGATGGATCCGGAGATCCTCGTGCTCGACGAGCCGTCGAGCAACCTGGACCCCCGCCATCGCCGCGACCTGATGGAGCTCCTGGGGAAGCTGCCCATGACCAAGATCATCGCCTCCCACGACCTCGATTTCATCTCCCGGACCTGCACGCGCGTGGCCCTTCTCGATGCCGGAGCGGTCATGGCTGCGGGGAGTGTAACGGAGATCCTTGGCGACCGAACGCTGATGGAGCGATTCGGCATGCTCGAGCCGGAAGGAGCGATCTAGGCAACGATATTCGTCAAGGCAGCATCATTGTTCCTGATCGTAACCGCCTGGCCAACCGTCCCTCCGACATGGGTGCCCATCGTTGAGGCAGCACCACCCTCCTGGGAACCCGTCCGGGTTAATTGAACTTGCCCGCCAGAAGGCTATCCATGGCCCTGAAGCGACGCAGGCTTTCCGGTGTGATGACGTCGAGCAGGTTTCGATTGGCCGTTTTCGCCAGATAGCTCAAGTGCCGGATCCCGTGAAGAACGATTTGTTCTTCCCTCAAGATGGCCGGACGGGGTCGAGTGGGGTCCTCGCTGACAGTGACGGCAACGTCCTCGAGCTTGAGGACGGTGCCGGCGCCGTTCAGAAATTCCATCCGGTCGGAATAGACAAGATAGGTTAACACGATCGAGCCATCCTGTTCGTAGCGCCAGCTGGTCGAATGCACATAGCAATTCTTCCTTGAGACGACAACCGACCCTGCCTTTGTATCGAACGTGAAATTCTGCACGAGAGCATCCGGATTGCAGGGCTTGCGGGTGATGTCATGCCTGTTTACGGCATAGCGCACGGATGTGTCTCCCGCCAGCGTGACAAGAAAAATCTCAAGGTTCACCTTCATGGTCCCCCCGGACGCAGCAAGCCCAACGGTCTCTGCGGCACGACAATCCTGTGAGGACAGGCAGCACAGAATGATCGGCAACAGAATGCCGATGCGGATTTTTCGCGAGATTCGGTTCATAGTTATCCTCACGCTCAGGGGCGCCCGCCGGGACGCCCCGCTGCAGTTAGAAGCTCAGCTCCACATTGACAAGCCAGTTGAACCCGGGGTCCTGGAATTGCCAGGGCATCTCGTATTGCCGGTTGGTGATGTTGTTGAGGTAGACGTTTGTGGAAACGGTGTATTCAGCCTTTTTGACCCACGCCTTCTGCAGCACAAGATTGATCACCTCGTAGGGGCCGAACTGTCTCCTTGAGCTCTTGGATGTGCTGTCATAGTAGGTGCCAATCGCCTGGAGATAGGGGGTAACCAAAATGTCGTAGGGCAATCTGAGGGTCAGGCCGAGGTTGCCGACGTAGTTCGGAACGAAAGGAACGTTCGAGCCGTCCTGGTCCGGGTCCACCGAGTTCTGGACATTGGTATAGGTATAGGTGAAGTTTGCAAACCAGTAGAAGCGCGGGGCGAGATATTGATCCACCGCGACTTCCACACCGTACGATTGGGCTTGTCCGGCATTCACCGACATGCTCTGGGAGGGGTTCTGGCTGACAATGTTCTCGACGATCGCGTTGTCCACCTTGTTCCAGAAGCCGCGCACGCCGAATGTCATGTTCTGGATCGGCCTCGTGTCGATGCCCACGTCGCCACCGATCCCGCTTTCGGCCTGCAGGCCCGGGTTCGGAAGCTGGCCGTTCATCCCGGGCACCCCCTGAGCCGACGCGGGGAGAGTGCCGCCGACAGACTTGGCCGAAGGGACGACATAGCTCGACCCGGCGTTGGCATAGACTGCCAGCTCCTGGAGGGCGTTGTAGCGGACGCCGGCGCTCCAGAGGGGATTCGTCCACGTCTGGCTGCTCAGACCCGGGGTTGAACCGCTGAGGATGTCGTAATCGTAGTAGGTGTAATTGAATCGCCCGCCTGCCCGGAGCACCCATTTGTCCAGGATGACCTTCTCCTGAAGATAAGCTCCGGTCTGGTAGGCGGTGATATCGTTGACCGTGCTGCGGCTGCCGTTGACCTCGGCGTACGTCTTATACGTCGCAGCCTGGAAGTCGGCCCCGACCGTGAGAACGCTGTTGCCGAAGTGCTTCCAGTTCAGGGCGATGTCGGCGGGGAAGATCTGCTGCTGGACTCCGTCGTGCTCGCGCAGTTGCAGGTTCACCGGGTAATTGTCCTCCGCCCAGCGCCGGTCGTAATTGCGATAACCCCCCTTGACCTGGAGATTGAACGCCTCGGTCATCTGGTTCGCATAGACGGCGTTGACAGTGTCGTAATTGTGGTTGTAGTCGCGGTTCGGCCGACCCGCATCGCCCGTCTGCTGCGTGTGGTGGGCAAATACCGAGAGCTTGTTGTCCTCCCGGCCGTCAAACAGGTAGGCGCCCTTGATGTAGAACTTGCTCTTCTGATACTCGGGGTCCTTGTTCATCGCGAGCCATGAATTCGGCGTGCCGTAATTGGTGTAGTTCGATTGCTCGTAGTTGGCCCCGAAGAAATAGTTGAAGTCGCCGGCCCGGCCCTGGTTGTAGACACGGCCGTTCAGGGTCCTCCAGGAGCCGAAGCCGAACAGCATCCGCGTC
>DASRZY010000015.1:0-5271 GCA_035685905.1 Syntrophales bacterium | reverse complement strand
CCTCCCCCTTTACTAAAGGGGGACTGGGGGCGCATCCCTCCAGGGTGCGCAACCATGTCTGGTTCTTACCGTGCCGGGCCGCCCCGCGAAGCGGATCCAGGCGGCAAAGAGGGGGATTTTTACGTCGCGCAGCGGCTAAATAAAGGCTCCGAACTTTTTCGCCGTCTCCAGTGTCACCTTGCCCCGGTAGTATAATTCTCGAAACAACAGACCTGCCTCCTCGAGATTCAACCTCAGCGAGGTTTCCGGCTTTCCTCGATGCAGCAGAGGGATTTCGACAAGGCCCCGTGAAGCAACCACGTTCACGCGGTCCGAGTAGTAGCAGAACAATCCCGTGTAGACGTTGAAGACGTCGGATCGCGGCTCGCCGATCTCGACTTCACACCATGGAATCCTTTTGCAACTGAACACTCTGCGTATGGTGAAGCCTTCAAGGTCCGTGCGGAGTACCATCCGCATTTTCCCGAGGATGAGCGCGATCAATGCAGCGGGAACCAGGCTGAGGACAAGTAGGTGGTTACGGGCCTGGGAAATCGCCTGCAGGCTCACCGCTCGAACGGGCATATCTTCCGCAAGGATGAGAGAAACGACGGAAATCAGCAGCAGCCCCATGACGATTCCCACCGGAGTCAGGATGTGGAGGGAATGGAGTGCGTAGGTGCCGCGCCATGTATCTGCAAGGATCGTGTGCCTCTCGCGTTCGTTTGGCCCGATGAAAGCGATATCGGGATAACGACTCTCGAGCCGGTGGAGAAGTTCCACGTTTCTGTTGTCTTCACCTGACAGGAGGACCTGTTTCAATGCTTCACGGTCATCGTCCTTCCTGTAACGGATGGCAAGCCGAATCACCGGTGCACAAACTCCCATGCGCCATGACCCGGGCCGGTATTCGATGAGGTCCAGGCGCTCTTCAGGGATGGAGAGGTTTTCCTTCCCATCGGTGACGGACAGGTTCCCCATTCCGATCCGGAATTGCACATCACCGGATAGACCGCTGCCTTCGAGAAAAACAGGATGTGTATCGCCGCCTTTCATCGTTTTTAATATAGGGCACCCGGGCGGAAATACAAGATATCCGATGAGCCAGAGACGCTTGCTCATTGTGTGTCGTCACGATGTCATGACCAACCCTTGATCTGAAAAATCCCTTGCGAAAGCACAGTTATTTCGAATAAAGTGCGCCCTAGCGTGGCTTTACGGCTTATCATCTTCTACTGGATAAAGGTGGCGTGATGTTCTTTGCCCGTCTGCTGCTGATCGTATTTTTAGGGATCGCCGTTCTCCCTGTCATGGTGCCGGCGGATTCCTTTGCCGCTTCCGACATCCTCACCGTATCCGGCGTCATTTCCGATGCCCAGAAAAAACCCGTGAAGGACGCGGAGATCACCTTCTTCATCAACGGGAACAAGCAGGCCGTCAAAGAAGAGGTGGCCACCTCCAAGGGAGGGCAATACATCGTTAACCTGGAGCTCCCGACGGGGACGCTGCCCGGGGCCAAAGTGGAGATGGAGGCGAGCAGGCCTTCCTACAAGGCATCGGAGCGGATTGCCCTGCAGAATATCGTGCAGGAAAAGGTAGGCGAGGCGGGAGAAGCTCACTATCTTGCCTATCACAATATCATTCTCTCGAGGGCGATCACGCCGGGTTTCTGGGTGGCAACTCTGGTCTTGATCGCCGTCTACGGGCTCATCGCCTTTGAGCTGATGCACCGGACCCTGGCGGCCTTCGTGGGTGCAGCCCTGGTCCTCACGGTGACCTATACGGCCGGCACCTTCAACCACGAATGGGTCATCCTGACCTACGAGGATGCGATCCACGCCATTGACATGAACGTCATCTTCCTGCTCATGGCCATGATGATCATCGTGGGGGTCATGAAGAAGACGGGCGTTTTCCAGTGGCTCGCGTACAAATCATACCAGCTGGCCAAGGGAAACATCTACATCCTGGCTTCGATCCTCATGTTCATCACAGCTGTCGTGTCGGCCTTTCTCGACAACGTGACGACGATGCTTCTCATCATCCCCGTGACGATCGAGATCGCCCTCACCCTGCGGATCAACCCGGTGGCATTGCTGCTGCCCGAGGCGTTTTCCTCCAACATCGGCGGCACAGCGACCCTCATCGGCGACCCCCCGAACATCATGATCGGCTCCTATGCGGGGCTCACGTTCATGGATTTTGTGCAGAACCTGACTGTCATCTGCTTCATCTGCCAGGTTGTAACCATCTTCTATTTCCTCTGGTGGTACAAGAAGGACTACCTCCAGGCCAGGGTCGACGACATCGAGGGGACGATACGCAAGCTCCGCGAGGAATACCAGATCACGAACAAAAAACTTCTCATCCAGTGCGGGGTCATCCTGGCGATCACGATCTTTCTATTCATCGTACACGGGAAGCTGAGGATGGAGCCCAGCATCGCCGCCCTCATCGGGGCTGCGCTTCTCATGGTGATCAGCCGGGAGAACATCGTCGAGATGCTCGAGAAGGAGATCGAGTGGCCCACACTCATCTTTTTCATGATGCTCTTCATCGTCGTGGCTGCAGCCGAGCACACGGGCCTCATCCAGATCATCGCTGACTGGGTGAGGGAAATGTCCCGGGGATCACTCGTGATTGCCGTCATCATGATCCTCTGGGTTTCGGCCCTCGCCTCGGCCATCATCGACAACATCCCCTTCACGGCAACAATGCTTCCCATCGTGGCCTACCTCACCCAGGTCATCCCCGGGGCGCAGAGCGGTGTGCTCTGGTGGGCGCTTGCGTTAGGAGCATGCCTGGGCGGGAACGGCACCATGATCGGGGCGAGCGCCAACGTGGTCACCGTCGGTATGGCCGAGAGGGCGGGTTATCCGATCTCGTTCATGGAGTATCTCAAGGCCGCCTTCATCCCCATGGTCATCACGGTGTCGCTGTGCATGATCTGGCTGCTGGTTGTTGAAATTTAAAATCAGGGTTTAGGGCAACGGGTATAGGGTATAAGACTGAGAAGCCCTTCTTCTTAACTGGTCACTGGTCACCGGTCACTGCATTGGGAGTGCGATATGGCGTATAAAAAGATCGTCTGCGGGGTGACGGCGTCGGCTGCAGCCGCCCGGGCCGCCCTGGAGGCAGCCAGCCTGGCGAAGCTGCACGGAGCACAACTTTTCTATGTCTATGCCGTGGATCTCGACTTCCTCAAAAGCGGGAGAATGGGTAACCTGTCACAGGACGTGATTGCCCAGTCGATCGAGAAGATCGGCAAACAGATTGTGGACACGGCTGAGCAGATTGCCGCTTCGGAGGGCGTGAAACCGGAGAAGATCGTTCGGAGGGGCACTGTCCTGGACGTACTCGAGCAGGTCATGAGCGAGCAGAAGGCAGACCTGCTCGTCCTGGGGCACGAGGAGAGAACTTTCGTCGAGAAGCACCTCTTTAAGGGAGACGTTGAAGATCACGTCCAGGAGCTGAAGGCAAGGACCGGGGCCGAAGTGAAAATCATCCAGTAGTCCTCCCGGCCAACCTGATATAAACGAAAAGCGGGGTCTGCTCCTCTTTCAGCAGTTCATCCTTTCACCTGCATGCCGGCAGCATCCCTTGGGCAGCTATTCCTGTCTGGGATCTTTCCGTAATCCGCACGGCTCTGCCGTTTATCGATTGCCAGCTCAGTTGTGCCGCCGGCTAAACGTTATGTTTGGCTGGCGGCTTTTTATATACCCGCGTTGGAGCATGCCGGCGCCCGGATTGCGATTGGAAAATTGCAGCGAGTTGTGATAAGTCCGCAGTAACCCCTTGAAATCGGAGATATCAACCCGGGAACTCCAGAGGATCCCCTTACATATCACTTTTGCGACCGGTTCTCCGGCACAAGACGCCATTTCAAAAAAAAAGGAGAAGAATCAATGAAACGCATGTTAACCCTGTGCTGTGTCATGCTGTTGGCTCTTGCGCTTGCCACACCCGCGCCTGCAGCCAAGGTCGTCCTGAAGCTTGGCCACATCGCCGAACCCTCGAATCCCTACGGCATGGGCGCCGACCACTTTGCCAAGCTGGTCGCCCAGAAATCCAAAGGCGAAATCGAGATCAAGGTGTTCCCCTCCTCGCAGCTCGGGGCACAGAAGGAACTCATTGAAGGCTGCATCTACGGCACCCTGGACATGACGCTTACGGGCACCGCCGAACTTGGCACGTTCCAGCCGCAGATGGCCCTGTTCGACATGCCGTTTTTGTTCAAGGACCGAAAGCACGCATACAAAGCCCTGGACACGGTGGGCATGGAACTGGGCAAGGCACTCGAGCCCAAGGGCATCAAGCTGCTCGGCTACATGGAAAACGGCATCCGCCACATGACTAACAATGTGCGCGAAATCAAGACTCCTGCCGACATGAAGGGACTCAAGATCCGCGTCATGAACAACAGGGTCTACATCGAGATGATCAAAGCCCTCGGCGCCTCCCCCACCCCCATGGCCTTCTCGGAGCTGTACTCCGCCCTGCAACAGGGAACCATTGACGGCCAGGAAAACCCCAGCGCCCACATCTACACGAAGCGCTTTTACGAGGTCCAGAAGTATGCCTCCCTGACCGGCCACGCCTACGCGCCGGAACCCATACTCATCTCCATGATGACCTGGAACAAGCTTACGCCCGGGCAGCAGGCGATCATCCAGCAGGCAGCCACCGAGTCCATCGCCTGGCAGCGCAAGGTGTCCACAGATGAAGACGAAGACTTCTGGAAGAAGATCAGGGCCACCGGCAAGATGAAAGTTATTACCGTGGACCGCAAACCGTTCATGGACGCCACCAAGGTGGTCTATCAGAAACTCGCCCCCACAGTCGGCCAGGCGAACATCGACAAGGTCAGGGCCCTGGAGAAATAAGCGCTCCCTTTATCGGAAAGAGGCCCGGCAGCAGAACGCCTGGGCCTTTATTGAGGAGAGTCCGCCATGATGGATAAAGTGTTCAAAAGTCTTCGATCGGTCCTGTACGGGTTTTCGGTTGCGGCCATGTCGCTCATGCTGGTCATCATCTTTTCCCAGGTCGTGACCCGCTACATCTTCGACTGGACCCCGGAATGGTCCGAGGAACTATCCCGGTTCCTCTTCGTCTGGGTCGTGTTTCTCGGCTCGGCCCTCATCATGGGTGAATCGGGCCACCTGGCCGTGCAGTTCGTGCCTAACCACTTCAAGGGAACGGTGGTCGGCAACGTCCTGGAAATCATTATCAACCTCTCCGGCTATGTGTTCATCCTCATCCTGCTCGTTCAGGGAACCCGGATGACGAGGGTCA
>DASRZY010000014.1:0-3001 GCA_035685905.1 Syntrophales bacterium | reverse complement strand
GATCATCTCCTTCATGCTGCTGGCGTACTCGTCAATCGGGCATCCCCCCACAAAGAGAAGAGCAGCGCCTCCCCGGGCACGCTCCTCGTAAAAGGCCACGAGGCGCTCTGTCACTTCGCTCCTGTCGTTGCAGTAGCCGAGGTGCATTGCCGGCATGACGATGCGGTTCTTCAGGGTGAGCGATCCGACCTTGATGGGTGAAAACAAGTAATCCATAAGCCCCCCTTAGAAAATGGTGAGCAGTGAACGGAGGAAGAAAAGGGACCAGGGACCAGGGTGCAGGGACGAGGGTTCATCCATTACCCATCCAGGTTCCCGATTCCTCATGACGCTTGCAAGGTATTGCTGATGATTTAACAAAATTTGGTGAAAAATCCCAACGATTATTTCCCGGTCTGAGCAGCGGGGCTTGCGGCGGGGAAAGTCCGGAACTCTTTCCTTGTCAGATACAGTGCGGCGAGGAAGAGACAGGCATTGGCCATGGGCTGGGCGGCCCATACCCCTGCGAGGCCGAATTCCATCGAGAGAAGTATCAGCATCGGGATGAGCAAAATGATGTCACGCATCAGCAGCAGCGTCATGGCGACCACTCCTTTCCCGAGACCGTTGAACATGCTGATCCAGATGAAGTTGGCGCCTGCGAAGGGCAAAGACAGGGCAAAGATCCTGAGCGCCGGCACGGCGATAGCCGCAACTGCCGGGTCTTTCGTGAAAATGCGGATGAGCGGGTCTGCGAAGACCTGCAGGGCGGCGCAACTGACTGTTGTGAGGATCCCCGCATATTTCACGGCAACATGAATCGTCTCGATCAGCCGCCGGTAGAGCCGGGCGCCGAAGCTGAACCCGACAAGCGGCATCACCCCGTGCCCGATCCCTACAAGAACCCAGACGACGAGCCCCTGGACACGGAAGATGATGCCCATGGTGGCAATGGCGGCCGGTCCATAAGAGCCGAGGATGTGGTTGTAGAAGGTCAGCACGGTGCTGATGACGAAGTTTATGACCATCGCCGGCGCCCCGACCTGGTAGATGGCCTTGATGACCGTCAGGTTGGGCGCCATGTGCTCCAGGCGGACGCGATAGGACGATGTCGGCCTCATGAAAAGCCACATGGACAAGAGGCACGTGACGAACTGGGAGATGCCTGCAGCATAGGCCGCGCCGCGGATACCGAGCTCGGGAAAAGGACCCCAGCCGAAGATGAGGAATGGATCCAGGATCGCCCCGAGCAGCGCTGCCGTAGTGAGCGCGTACATGGAGTAGTTGGGGTTGCCCTCGGCCCGGAAAAGATTCCCGGCCGAGATCATGAAGATGAGAAAAGGGGTGGTGAAGAGGTACACGATGAAGTACTCTCTCGAGAGCGGGAGGATGTCCTCTGTTGCGCCGAACACGTTCAGGATCAGGTCATGGAAGATCAGCCCGGGCGCAATGACCACGGCGCTGATGAAAATGGAGAGAAAGATGATCTGCCCGGCCGTCTGGTTTGCCTTTTCATTTTCGCCTGCGCCGAACATTCGCGCTGCGAAGGATCCGGCGCCAACCCCGGTGCCGACCCCGAAACCGCCGAAAAGCATCTGGATGGGAAAGGCGATGGTGACCGCGGCAATGGTCTGGGGGCCCAGCCGCGACAGCCAGAAGATGTCGATAAAATTGTAGAAGGCCATCACCAGCATGGCAGTGATGGAGGGAAGACTCATTTTCCAGAGAAGCGAACCCACGGGTTCATTACGCAGGTCGAGTTGTGATTTTTTCATCGGTATTTGACGGTTCCAGCCAATGCGGATATAAATGGCTTCGCAAAAAGTAACATGCCACCCGGCAAAAAGCAATGCGGCCGGCCGCCCACAGGGCGGCAGTGATCAGTGACCGGTGACCAGTGACCGGTGAAGAAAAGGTAGTGACTTGTGGCTAGTGACTAGTGTGGGGAAAAGACAGACAGCAGACAGATTCCTCTTATAGATATTCTTTAGGCTGTAGGCTGTATGCTGCATGCTGACGGCTTCAGACAGCAGCCTGCAGACCATAGGATTATTTGCAGGCATAATCGAGATCCATGGAAACTGAAAAGGCACGTAATCTCATCGTCATTCTCGGGCCTACGGCTTCGGGCAAGACACGGCTGGCTGCGCGGCTTGCCGCCGAGATCGGCGCAGAACTGATCTCGGCTGATTCGCGCCAGGTCTATCGAGGCATGGACATCGGGACGGGCAAGGACCTCGCAGAGTACGTGGTTGACGGCAAACCCGTGACCTATCACCTCATCGACGTGGCTGAGCCCGGCCATTTGTTCAGCGTCTTCGAATTCCAGCAGAGGTTCTACGAGTGTTTCCGCCAGATCACGGCGCGCGGCCGGATGCCGGTCGTCGTAGGCGGTACGGGACTCTACATCGAATCGATCCTCCGAGACTACCGGATGATTCCAGTGCCCGAAAACGCACTGCTGAGAAAAGAGCTGGAAGGGAAGGCCATGGAGGAATTGACCGCAAGGCTTCTGCGACTCAATCCCGCCCTGCACAACACGACGGACCTCACCGGGAGAGAGCGTCTGATCCGTGCCATCGAGATCGCCGAACACTCGTCAACGCACGAAACGAAGGAAGGAATCGTGAGACCGGAGATTCTCCCCCTTGTGATCGGGGTCCGATGGAATCGCACCGAGTTACGCGAGCGGATCACGCGACGGCTGAACGAACGGTTAGGGCAGGGGATGATCGAGGAAGTGCAGAGGCTTCGCGATTCAGGCATCTCCTGGGAGCGCCTGGACGAGATGGGCCTCGAGTACCGGTACGTAAGTCTCTACCTGCAGGGGAAACTCACCTATGAAGAAATGTTCAAGACCCTGAATATCCGCATTCACCAGTTTGCCAAACGCCAGGACACCTGGTTCCGTGGCATGGAGCGCCGGGGGATTACGATCCATTGGATCGAAGGGGCAGACGAGGTCGCACTGATGGCTATTGTTACAAAGGGACCGGGGACGAGGGTGTAGGGACGAAAAAAT
>DASRZY010000013.1:0-39437 GCA_035685905.1 Syntrophales bacterium | reverse complement strand
ATGACAAACCTCCATATCGTGCATACGAGGTTCCACCATAATATAAAAATCAGGGAATCGGAAGCGGCATATCAGAGATGGGATCGCAAATGATGGGTTATGTTATCGAGGAGACGGGGGCTCCGACGGACTCGTGCTCTTGTCTGGCGGAATTTCTGAAGAAGGATTGGGGGGAGCCTTCTTTTTTTTCTGCCGTTTCCGTGGAGATAAAAATCCCCCTGGTGAGATGCTGACCTTTCTTATCGATGTACTTCACGGTTGCCCGCGCACCCACGGGAATGTCTGAAGGTTTCACGGAATCCAGGTCAATCTTGACGACCGTGCTGTCGTCATATTTCAAGTCGATGTTCTCATCCTTTAATTTCACGGTAATCGTCTTTGTTCTTGGATTGACGGCGATAACCTCGCCGGACAGGTGTTTGACCCGAATCGTCTTTTTCTGCTCAACGGATCTCTTTTCTGCAGCGACACCGGGCTTTTTTGCCGTCTTTTCCGGAGACTGCCCGCATGCCACATACAGCAAGCCGATCGAGATCAGGGCGGATAAGAAGAGATATCGAATCTTCACCGGGCTCTCCTGTGAAACGAAGGGAACGGACGGAAAGAGGAAGAGGCGTTTCACCTTTTTGATTCGTGAGGATTGGTCTCGCTTCAGGAAGCGCTTGAGCGACCCGGGGGGCATCGTATCGACGATGCCCCTCCGGTAAGCCTGTCTTGATTTGAAATAGAGGGTAGCTTACTTCTTTTCGGGTGCAGGAGCGGGAGCAGCAGGCTTCTTCTCGTCGGCCTTGGGAGCCTCTTTCTTCGCGTCCTTCTTGGGCTCGGTCTTCTTCTTGTCCGTCTTCTTCTTGTCGGTCTTCTTGGCGTCCTTCTTGGGCTCGGCCTTCTTCTCGGGTGCCTTAGCCTTGTCGTCGGCCTTCTTCTCGGGAGCCGGGGCAGCCTCCTTCTTCTCGGGTGCCTTGGCCGGGGCCGCCTGCGCGAAGCACAGACCCGTCGTCGCCACCACGAAAATCATTGCAAACAGGATTGCGAGAACCTTCTTCATTAGATGTCACCTCCCTTCCTTTGCAGTTGACTGATACTATATCAAGGAGTGTGCCACCTAATAATATTCAATAATAACAAATACTTAAAAAATATGATTCATGATAGTAACTGAAATTTCTACGTTATTCGGAAGAGGTAGCCGAATTTTGGAAACTATTTACATTTTTCGGAATACGACGTGTGATCTATTGATGAGATATTACGTTATTTCCAGAATATGTTCATCAAGTCAACCGATCTGACAAAAAATGCGTTTCAGCCATATTTAGTAATCATGAAATTGTAGAGGGGAGGGATGCATTCAGAACAATAAAAAAGGGTACCGGCTTACCGGTACCCTTTTCGACACTGACTCATATGACAGGGCCAGTTGCTTACTTCTTTTCGGGAGCGGGAGCAGGCTTCTTCTCTTCGGCCTTCGGAGCCGGAGCAGCTTCCTTCTTGGGAGCCTCCTTCTTCGCGTCCTTCTTGGGCTCGGTCTTCTTCTTGTCCGTCTTCTTCTTGTCGGTCTTCTTGGGCTCGGCCTTCTTCTCGGGCGCCTTAGCCTTGTCGTCCGCCTTCTTCTCGGGAGCCGGAGCAGCCTCCTTCTTCTCGGGGGCCTTTGCCGGGGCCGCCTGCGCGAAGCACAGACCCGTCGTCGCCACCACGAAAATCATTGCAAACAGGATTGCGAGAACCTTCTTCATTAGATGTCACCTCCCTTCCTTCTTTTTGGGAGGATCATATTACAAGGATCATGCCACGAGTTAGTATATTAAAATAAGTAATAAATACAACAAATTACACAACATGTTGCCTGCGCACTGCACTGGCCGATTTACAATTACGAGAATTGAGTTACTTATTCTGGAAAGTGAAAACTATTTTGGGAAATATGTTACAAAATTTGGAAGGCCACGTACAATATTGAGAAGACCGTCAGTCATGGGCAGCACGAGTCAGCCCGTATTTTTCGCAGCGATAGGCGAAGGCACGATAACTCATGTTCAAGAGTTTCGCGGCCTTGGCACCGACGTTGTTTGCTTTTTCCATCGCTTTCTTTAATAGTTCGCGCTCGAGTTCTTCATAATTGATTCCTCCATCAGGCAGGTCGTCTTTGACGATCCGCTTCAGAGATTCCCGTTTTCCCGGTTCATCCAGTTCGTGTTTCTTCCAGCTGTACCAGAAGGCGTCATAGTTCATTTCCAGCAGCCTTGCCGCCTTTGCCAGCACGTTGTTGGACTTGGCCATCGCTTTCACGAGCAGCTCTTTTTCCAGCTCTTCGAGGTCGATTCCTTCGTCGGGTATCTCGATTCCCATGGCCGGGCGCGAATCCGTTCTCAATTCGCCCCGGATGTCTCCAAGCCCGATTGTGTCGGATTCGCACATCAGAACGGCCTTTTCCAGGACAGACTGGAGCTCGCGGACGTTTCCGGGCCAATGATAGCCGGCGATCGCTTTCATCCCGGCCTCGTCGACCTTCACGATGTTTTTGCCGAAATTGTGGTTGAACTTCTGGATAAAAAAATTGACCAGCTCGGGGATATCCTCCTTGCGATCCCTCAGCGGCGGCATCTGGATCGTCACGACTTTCAGGCGATAGAACAAGTCTTCCCTGAAGTGGCCGTTTTTCATTTCGTGCTGGAGGTCCTTGTTCGTGGCGGAGATGATCCTCACATCGACCTTGATTGCCTCCCGGCCACCGATTCGCATGACTTCCCGCTCCTGAAGGACCCGAAGGATCTTTGCCTGGGTCATCATGGGCAGATCGCCCACTTCGTCCAGGAAGATCGATCCGCCGTTCGTGGCCTCGAAGAGCCCTTTCTTGCGCTGCGTGGCGCCGGTGAACGCGCCGGGCTCATATCCGAACAACTCGCTCTCGAGCAGGGTTTCAGGGATAGCCGCGCAGTTGATGGCCATAAAGGATTTCTCGCGCCGTCCGCTGTTGTAGTGAATGGCCTTGGCAATCAGCTCCTTGCCGGTACCGCTTTCCCCCAGGATCAGGACCGTGGCGGTGCTGTCGGCCACTTTCCGTATGATGTAGATGATGTCCTTGATCGCTTTTGAATGACCGATGATTCCCTGGATGCTGAACATGTCATTCAAGGCCTTGCGGAGCTGAAGATTTCTCTGCATCAGTTCCGTCCGTTCCAGTGCCCTCCGGATCGCGAGCAGAACGACTTCCTTGTCCAGTGGTTTTGTCAGATAATCGAATGCGCCCTTCTTCATGGCATCAACGGCGGAGTCGATCGTCCCGAAAGCCGTCATGATGATCACCGTGGGCGGCTGCTTGAGACCCTTGAGCTTCTCGAGCGCTTCGATCCCGTCCATCTTTCCCATTTTCAGATCGGTGAGGACTACATCCGGCTCATACGTCTTGGCCAGTTTCAGCGCCTCCTCACCGGAGGCGGCCGTGTAGGTCTCGTATCCCTCATCCGAAAGAATGGTTTTGAGGATATCCCGCTGGAGGGGCTCGTCGTCTACGATCAGGATGACTGCCATAAACTCCTGTCTCCTTGAAGGTGCAAGAAATCCATCTCAGACGGTCGATAGGGGAAGATGGATCGTCACTTCGCTGCCGCGGCCCTCGGTGCTGCTGAATTCGATCTTGCCCCCGTGTTCCTCGATGACGCGCTTGGTCATGGCAAGCCCCAGGCCGAGACCCTGGCTCTTCGTCGTAAAGAAAGGCTCGAAGATCCGCGACAGATTCTCCTCCGACACCCCGACCCCCGTGTCGCTCACGCGCAGCACAAATCCGTCTTCCTGCTGCTCCGTGGTCAGTGTCAGCGTGCCGCCATCGGGCATGGCCTGAAACGCGTTGGTCACGACGTTGAACAGGCAGCTCTTCATGAGTTCGACGTCCACTCTCAGCCGCGGCAGTGCATAGTAATTCTCGAGGATCGCGATGCGGTCGGACTCCGCCTTGGCCTTCACGATTTCAACGACATCTGCAAGCAATTCTTGCGTTTCGACGGGCCGGAGGTCCAGTTTCAGCGGTTTTCCGTAGTCGAGAAAATCCCTGACAAGCCGGTCGAGCCGGTGGATCTCCTCTTTCATGCTCTCCACGAGCCGTTCGAAACCGGCGGCCTGGGCGCCGTCCTGCGGCCGGTATTTGGTCTTGATGTGATCGATGCAGAGGCTGATGAAATTCAACGGATTCCGGATTTCATGAGCGATCCCCCGGGCAAGCTGTCCCACTGCGGAGAGATGCTCCGCCTCGCGGAGGCGCTCCTCGAGACGCTTTTGTTCCCGGAGCTTCTGCACCATGTAATTGAAGCTCTGGGTCAGGTCCCCGATCTCGTCCTTGCGGTCCACGGGCAGACTCTGGTTGAGATCTCCCGCTGCCACCTTGCGGGCTGCCTTCACGACGTTGTGTATGGGCTCGGTGTAGCGCATGGCGAGGAACGTCGAGATCAGGATGCCGATGGCAAACACGGACAGGGCGGCAAGGATTCGTTTCGTCGTGTTGCGCCTCAAGCTTTCCTGGAAGTTCTCGACGTTGATCTGCAGATGGATGTAGCCGTAATGGGCCTGGCCGGCAATGACGGGGATGATGACATTATACGTTTTCCCCTCCTGGTCGACGGCGGGTTCCCCGAGCTCGGCCTTGATGATGAGCTCCTTTTTCTTCTGGCTCACTGCCGTTCCCACCTGCTTCGGGTTCGTGCTGGCGATGATCTCATCGGCGTTGCTGATGATGGAGATTTCCTTGATCCCCTTGGTCTTGAGCGATGACAGGTACTGCTCCAGGCGGGACTCATTCGTGGTGCCCCCTGTCACCTCTTCGACGCCCACCTGGACGGCCTGCGCCAATTCGGCGGTCTGGCTTTCGATCTGCGCCATCAGGTTCTTTTCAGACTGCCAGTAGATGGTGATCAGGATGACCAGCAGGATTGCGGTCAGGAAGAGCATCATGAGGATGAGCTTCTTGGTCAGGGAAAGATTGAGGAAAAAGGTCTTGATCATTCTTGTAAAAACGTGTTCCTCCTGCATGACAAGCCGGGAAGGGGACCGTAAGCGAAGAAGTCAATATCCCGCGAGCCGGTTCATCATTAACATCAATCGAAAACCCTGTCAACGCTGCAGCATCGTCCTGAAACCGATATCCCGGCCGACTCTGCCGTTGATTTTTCAGCATCGGGTCTCTATAATCCAAATCCGCATCGTGCAGCGTTTTCCGCCTTCCGAAAAGGAGCAGACTTCGTGAGAGACTTCCCTTTGCGGCCTTCCCGTCATCTGCACCAGAAATGGATCACCCCGTATGTCGTGATCAAGTTCTCCATCCAGTCTTTCCTGCGCAACCGGGATCTGGAGACGGCGGCCATGCTGGCTTTCTACGGGGTGTTTGCCCTGATCCCCCTTTCTCTTGCCGTGATATTCCTCTTGAGCCAGTTCTTCGTTTCCTCGCAGCAGGCAAGCCGCGCGATCGAGAACCTGATCATCGAGATCGTTCCTGAACACTATGACATCATTCTCCGGGAGGTCTTTTCTCTGGCAGAGAAGAAAATGGCAGGGATCATCGGGCTTCTTCCTCTGCTCTGGGCCGTCGTCCCGCTGGTCCGCTCCATCCGCTCGGCCTTCTTCTCCGTCTTCAAGGCGGAGAAGACAGGGGGATTTTTCAAAAACAGGCTGGTCGACTTTCTGACCGTGTTTCTCTTCCTGTTGCTGCTCATCGCCCTTGTCGGCGGGCAGATTCTCTATGCCTCAGCCCTGAGCGGGCATCTCGGGCAGAAGAACCTGTTCCTGAGTCTCCTGGGGGGTGTGGGACCGCCGTTGGCGGGAGCCCTGTTTCTGTCGCTCTTCTTCCTCGTATTCTCTCCTGTTCGTCTGGAGTGGTGGAATCTTCTGTTGAGCGCATTCTTCACCGCCTGCCTGTGGTCCATCGTCCGTCCGCTTTTCGTGATGTTTCTCCATTACAATCCCAATTACGGGTTGATTTTCGGATCGCTCAAGGCGGTGTTCATCCTCATTGTCTGGGTCTACTACACCTTCGCAGTGATCCTTTTCGGAATGGAGCTTCTGTCCAACATCCGGCGCCGCGAGGCCCTGCTGCTGTCCAGACTCTTTGCCGGAGGGAACTCCCCTGCCGATGTCTCTCCCGTCGTCCCGGAGAGATTCGTACGCTCTTGCGAGCCGGGCGAGGTGATTTTCGAGGAAAACAGCACGGGCCACGAAATGTTCTACATCCTGTCCGGGTCCGTGCAGATCCTGAAAAAAGGCCATCTGCTCAGGGAAATGAGGACCGGTGACTATTTCGGGGAAATGGCCATGCTGATCCAGGTTCCCAGAACGGCTGCCGCCGTCGCTGCGGCCCGGGACACGCGGCTTGTGGTCGTCTCGGAATCGAATTTTGACACCATCATCCGGGAAAACCCCAAGATCGTTCTTTCGATTCTTCACGAAATGTCAAACCGCCTCCGCGTGCTCAACGAGCAGTTGAACGACGTTCCGCAATCCCGGATTGATAAATCCGAAAAAGTGGTTTTATGAAATATTGTGCTGCCATGGAAACGGGCTCACGACACAAGGGCTGAAGAGGAAAACGCCGTGAAAATAGCTGTCTCGTCGACGGGACCGGACCTTCAGGACCTGGTGGACCCTCGCTTCGGGCGGTGCCGTTACTACATTTTCTACGACCCGGGCACAGGGCTGCACGCGGCGAAGGAGAACACGGCGGGCATGCATTGAATCACCCGCGGGACGGCTACCGGGAATCTCGTAGCCGGGGAAAACGTCGATTGTGTCGTCACGGGGCACATCGGGCGGAAGGCGACGGCAGCGTTGAAAAAGGCAGGGGTGAGGATCTTCCTCGGAGCGTCGGGGCCGGTGCAATCCGCCCTTGAGGCCTTTCAGTCCGGAAAGCTCGAACAAAAAATCTGATCTTGGGAAAAAGCCCCATCCCGTGTTCACGGAAATGGGGCTTTCATCTTATTACCCTTTACCCTGGACCCGATACCCTTGACCCTTTTTTAGAAAGAGTGTTCCGGTCCCGGGAAGGATCCCTTCTTCACTTCGTCGATATACTGTGTGACCGCATCCTTGATCTGCACATTCAGGTTTGTGTACTTCTTGACGAACTTCGGCGTGAAGCGCTCAAAGAGGCCCAGCATGTCGTGAACCACCAGGACCTGGCCGTCGCAGTGCACCCCGCCGCCGATGCCGATCGTCGACATGGACAGCGAGGCGGTGATCTTTTCCGCAAGCGCTGCGGGCACGCACTCGAGCACAACGGAAAATGCCCCGGCGTCCTCGAGAATCTTTGCATCCTCCAGAAGCTTCATGGCGGAGGGGTGATCCTTGCCCTGCACCTTGTAGCCTCCGAGCTGGTGTACGGACTGGGGCGTGAGCCCGATGTGGGCCATGACGGGGATGCCCGCCTGGGCGATCCTCCGGGTAGCCTCGGCGACCTCGCGGCCGCCTTCGAGCTTCACCCCGTGAGCGCCGGCCTCCTGCATGAGGCGGCCCGCGTTGCGTACGGCCTCTTCGGGAGAAACCTGGTATGACATGAACGGCATGTCCCCGATCACCATGGCGCGTTTCACGGCCCGCGTTACGGCCTTTGTGTGATGGAGCATGTCCTCCATCGTCACGGGGAGCGTGCTGTCATATCCAAGGACCACCATCCCCAGCGAGTCCCCCACGAGGATGAGATCGATGCCGGCCTCATCCATCGCAGCGGCCGTGGGGTAATCGTAGGCCGTCAGCATGGAGATTTTCTCCCCCTTCTTCTTCATGTCCCGGACGGTTGCCGTTGTAACGCGCGTGATCTTTACCTGCGTGCTCATCCTCCCTTGCCTCCCTTCAGAATCGAGCGGATTTCCTCCAGCTGTTCATCCTTCACGGTTCCTTTTTTTGCGGCGACCTCCGCCGTAAAAAGGCCCATCTCGCGATAGATTTTCAACAGCCCGGGAAAGCGCTTCCGCAAAACCCGGACGTGTTTTCGAACGGTCCCGCCGTCACCCCGCGCAATCGGGCCGGTCAGCGAGGGGAGGGTGCCCTTGCTTTCCAGGTTGCCGATCGTACCCTTTACCAGGGGCCAGAAAGCCCGGATTGCCTCCTCGCGGGAAAGCCCCATGCGCCCGTAGATCTCCTCGACAAGATACATGAGCGTCACGAGATAATTGGATGCCATGCAGGCAGCCGCGTGGTACAGGGCTTTGTCCTCCGACAAGACGTGAAAAGGCCGGCCGCCAAGGTCCTCGACGATCCGATCGGCCCAGGGCAAAATCTCTGCATCGGCTGTGATCCCGAAGGTGCTGCCCGGAATCTTCGCTATGGCGCTGTCCACATCGGCGAAGGTCTGGAGCGGATGAATGCTGGCGACCCGTGCCCCGCGTCGCTTCGCCGTCCTGAGCAGATCGAGTCCGCCGACCCCGCTGGTGTGAACCACCTTGTCTCCCTTCTTGATCCCGCCGCCCGCCGCAACGGCCTTGCAGACATCGGAGATGGCGTCATCATGGGTCGTGATCAGGATGCAGTCCGCCCCTCGGGCCGCATGTACCAGGTCCGTCGTAGGCTGGCCGCCCGTGTAAGCGGCGGCTCGCTGCGCCTCTTCCATAATGAGATCGGCCACAGCCACGATGTCATGTCCGGCCCGTTTCAACAGACAGCCCACCGCCGTTCCGACCTTGCCGGACCCGAGAATGGCGATGCGCTCCCTTTCCTTCATCTCGATCGTCCCTTCTCCCGATATAAAAAGCCTTCCCGGCTGCACAGGGAAGGCTTTACAAACCTCGTCCGTAGTTGATGGCTGCCCGGCCCAGTCCGTCATGTGGATCCAAGCGGTTGAAAGCCTGTTAACATGGCCAAAGCCCCTTGTCAAGTGCCGCTTCTGAAAGGATGAAAGATGCCCACCGGCCCCTGGTGGCCTAAATTGCTTGTCAACGGGGCAACGATTTCCTATAGTGATCTCAAACAACATTCGGGAGCCTGACATGATCTCTCTGAAACTGCTTGTCTTTGATCTCGACGGCACCCTGGCCGACACAGGGACCGACCTGGCCGAATCGGTGAATCGCACACTTCAGTCTCTCGGAATCGCGACTCGCCCGGCTGCGGAGATCCTGGGATTCGTCGGTGACGGTGTCAGGAAACTCATCGAGCGTTCCCTGGGGGACGCATACCCGGATCGTTTTCCCGAAGCCCTCGAACAATTTCAGGCCATCTATGCCGAGCACCTCCTCGATCACACAATTCTTTACCCCGATGTTCTCGACGTCCTTCGACATTTTGACGGAAAGGATAAAGTCCTGATCACGAACAAGACCCTGGATTTCACCCGGGCCATCGTGAACGGATTGGGAATCAACGGGTTTTTCAAAGAAATTGTTGCCGGGGACTCCGCTGCATTCATGAAGCCTGACCCCAGGCTGCTGTTGCCTCTTTTCGACCGGTTCGGTGCGGCGCCGGCAGAGACACTCGTTGTCGGCGACGGGGTGAACGACATCCTGCTTGCACGCAATGCCGGGGCCCGGAGTTGTGCCTTTCTGAACGGTCTCGGGAGACGGAAGGAATTGCTGGGCCTGCGGCCGGATTTCACCATCGAAAGGATGATCGAGCTCAAGGACATCGCCTCGTAACCGGGAATCATGGACATGCTGACGAAGGTTCGGAAAACAATTAAAAAATATGACATGCTCCGTAGAGGGGATCATGTCCTCGTCGGCCTGTCGGGCGGCGCCGACTCAGTCGCCCTCCTTGCGGTGCTGAATCGCCTGCGACCCCTTTACGGGCTTGCCCTGTCAGCGGCACACTTCAACCACAAGATGCGGGGCACAGAATCGGATGCTGACGAGGTTTTCGTCCGGGCTCTCTGCAAATCCCTGGGGATTGCCCTCGTGTGCCGGTCACTCGAGGAGAGGACCCGGCCGCGGGGAGTGTCCGTCGAGGATTTCCTCAGGCGGCATCGCTACGCATTCTTTGAGCGGACCCGGCAGGAAACGGGCGCCAGCCGGGTCGCACTCGGGCACCATCAGGACGATCAGGCCGAGACGGTTCTCATGAACATCATCCGGGGTGCCGGCCTCGCCGGCCTTTCTGGCATCCCGCCCGTGCGCTCCGACACGTTCATCCGTCCGCTCATCGACTGTTCGCGTCGCGAGATCCTGGACTTTCTCGAATCGGAGGGTCTTTCTTTTGTCGACGACAGCACAAACACAGACGAGCGCTTCCTGCGCAACCGCATCCGCATCGGACTGATGCCGGAGTTGGAGAGCAGGTTCAACCCGGCCATCGGTGAAACGCTCTGTCGGCTGGCTGATGTCATCCGGGAGGAGAATGATTATATTAGCCGCAATGCACAGGATCACGTGGCGCGCTGGCGCGGCGACGATGTGCCGAAGCACCCCTTTCAGGTGCCCGTCCCGGACCTCCGGGGTCTTCATCTCGCTCTGCAGCGCAGAGTGATCCTGGAGATCGCACGAGGGGTCTCGGCCGTGGAGAGCGCCATCGGTTTCGAGCACGTGCAGGCCGTTCTGGATCTGGCAGCCGGCGCAAAGCCCTCGGGGTGCCTGGATCTTCCCGGAGGATTGCTGGTCGCTAGAAACTATGGTCTGCTTGAATTTCGCCGTGCCGAAAAGTCCGGCGTTCGACATCGGAGCGAAAGGGCGCCGAAAGACCCCGGGGAGGCGTTCACCCTCGAGGTTTGCATCCCGGGTACCGTCCGGATCGCGAGCCTCGGAATGAGCATCCGGTTCCGGGAACTCAAGAGAGTCCCCGCCGTCACGGCAACGGCCGGCAGAGCATACCTGGACCGGGACAGGATCGCATTCCCTCTGGTCGTCCGCAGCATCAAACCGGGGGACCGGATACAACCCCTGGGAATGAAAGGCACCCGGAAGCTGAAGTCGGTCTTCATCGACGATAAGATTCCGAGGGCACTCAGAGGGACGTTCCCTGTTTTGGCCGATACTCGTTCCGTTTTATGGGTGCCGGGCGTTCGCCTTTCGGAAAGGGTCCGCATCGGGGAAGCGACGAAACGCGTCCTGAGTGCAGAAATCATTTGATAAATTGACAAGCTTGGTATAATTATCTCTCTTGTTTCACGGTGTCAGGAATCGGGATTTCAGGCAATTTGGTTTCGTCGAGCCAAACCGGCCGCCGTTCGATTTTGACACCGATGTTCACAACGTACTCATGGAGGATAGCAAGGATTGAATCCTTTACAGAAGAATATCGCTCTCTGGCTGATCATCAGCCTCATCTTCGTGCTGCTGTACAATCTCTTCAATCAGCCGAAGAATTCACAGGAAGCCGTCATCTTCAGCGACTTTATCGCTGCAGCCGAAAAGGGCCAGGTCGTCGAGGTGAGCATCCAGGGCGAAAACATATCGGGAAAGTTCCTCAACGGGAAGAGCTTCAAGACCTATGCCCCCAAGGATGCGGGGTTGATCCCGCTGCTCAAGGAAAAGGGCGTGCGGATCTCAGCCAAGCCCGTCGAGGACTCGCCGTGGTACATGACGGTGCTGATCTCCTGGCTGCCGACACTCCTGCTCATCGGTATCTGGATCTTTTTCATGCGGCAGATGCAGTCCGGGGGAGGCAAGGCCATGTCCTTCGGCAAGAGCAAGGCCCGGCTGATGACGGACAAGCAGAAAAAAGTGACCTTCAACGACGTGGCCGGAATCGACGAGGCCAAGGCTGAACTGCAGGAGATCATCGACTTTTTGCGTGACCCCAAAAAGTTCACTCGTCTCGGAGGCCGCATCCCGAAAGGGGTTCTTCTCGTGGGATCCCCGGGAACGGGGAAAACGCTTCTGGCCAGGGCCATCGCCGGTGAAGCCGATGTGCCTTTCTTCACGATCAGCGGATCGGACTTCGTCGAGATGTTCGTCGGAGTCGGGGCCTCCCGCGTGAGGGACCTGTTCACGCAGGGAAAGAAGAATGCCCCCTGCATTATCTTTATCGATGAGATCGACGCCGTCGGGCGCCATCGCGGCGCGGGGCTGGGAGGAGGCCACGACGAGCGTGAGCAGACCCTGAACGCGCTCCTGGTCGAGATGGACGGTTTCGAATCCAACGAAGGCGTCATCCTCGTTTCGGCCACCAATCGCCCGGACGTCCTCGATCCGGCGCTTTTGCGCCCGGGCCGCTTTGACCGGCAGGTCATCGTGCCCCTTCCCGACGTGAAGGGAAGGGAGAAAATCCTCGAGGTGCACATGCGCAAGACCATTGTCAGCGAGGACGTCGAAGGCAAAGTGATCGCCCGCGGAACCCCGGGCTTTTCCGGTGCCGACATCGAAAACCTCGTCAACGAGGCCGCCCTCCATGCGGCCCGCCTTGGCAAGGAAAAGGTCTCCATGGTGGATTTCGAGTACGCCAAGGACAAGGTCATGATGGGCGCCGAGCGCAAGAGTATGGTCATCAGCGAGCAGGAGAAGCGGATTACCGCCTATCACGAGGCGGGCCACGCCCTGGTGGCGAGGCTCCTGCCCGGCACGGACCCGATCCACAAGATCACCATCATTCCCCGCGGCAGGGCCCTGGGGCTCACGCAGCAGCTCCCCATCGACGAGAAGCACACCTACCCGAAGCACTACCTCCTGAACACCATCTCGATCCTCCTGGGCGGGCGCGCCGCAGAGGAACTCGTCCTGGATGACTTCACGACGGGGGCCGGGAACGACATCGAGAGGGCGACGGATCTGGCCCGAAAGATGGTCTGCGAGTGGGGCATGAGCCCTCAGATGGGCCCCATGAGTTACGGGAAGAAGGAGGAGCAGATCTTCCTCGGCCGTGAGATCGCCACGCACAAGGATTACAGCGATGAGACGGCAAAGAGGATCGACGCCGAAATCGCGACGATCATCTCTTCGGGGTATGAAAAAACGAAAAGCATCCTGTCCGAAAACCTGGCCACCCTGAACCGGCTGGCTGACGAACTCATCAAGAGAGAGGTGCTGAACGCGGAGGACCTCGATGCCATCATCAGCGGCCGCAGCCTTGCCGTTCAGGAAGCTGCGGAAAATCCGGATCAACTTCATTGATGCCGGCAGGGCAATGACTCTCCGATGCCGTTGCAGGCGACGTGAGAAAGAGTTTACATTGAATACGGTGCGTTTCCTGAAGAAGGGAAGCGCACCCTTTTTTTAAAGGCGACCCTTGAAAAACCGCATCCGCCTCCTTCAACTCTCATCGCACTCCGAGGCAGAGGACTGCCTGAGGAAAATCGGTGTCGAGCCTTACGGGATTGCGTCGATGGGCCCCAAGATGAGCCACATGAACCTGCTCATCGAAGGGCTCAAACCCAAGGTCTCCAACATCATCAAGCAGGAGATGCTGTCGCTGGGCGGTGATGCCGCCGTGTCGCGAGGCTCCGTCGACTGCAGCGTTCAGAAGACCGATGTGCTCGTCATGGGCACCGAGAAACAGGTGCTGCGCTTTATCGACAAGATCGGTCTTCAGCCGTTCGGGTTGAAGGGCATCGCTTCCGATCTGCAGGAGCTCCTCCTCAACTGCTCCCGCAGCCAATTCCTTCTGAAAACACCCCGGCGCGAGATCCGCATCTCCGACCGAACCCTCGTCATGGGAGTGATCAACGCAACGCCCGATTCATTTTCTGACGGCAGTGCCCTGGCGAACGAAAGGGAAGGGCTGCGAAAGGCCGTGAAACTGGTCACCGAGGGAGCGGATATACTGGATGTCGGCGGTGAATCCTCCCGGCCCGGCGCAAAACCCGTACCTCTCAAGGAAGAACTTCGCCGGGTGATTCCCCTGATCCGGTTGATCACAAAAGAGCTGGACCTCCCCGTCTCCATCGACACAACCAAGGCCGAGGTGGCCCGCCTGGCCATCGAAGAGGGCGCGGAGATGATCAATGACATCACAGCGCTGCGGGGGGAAAAGGCAATGGCCCGCGTGGCCGCCGCGGCGGGCACACCGGTGATCCTCATGCACATGCGGGGGAAGCCTTCGACCATGCAGAAAGGGTCTCTGGCTTACGGTTCGCTGATCGGGGAAATCATCGAGTTTCTCGAGAATCGTGTCGACCATGCCTCTTCTGCCGGCATTCCGAGGGAAAACCTGGTCATCGACCCGGGTTTCGGTTTCGGAAAGAGCGGCTCAGACAATCTACGGCTTCTCCGTCATCTTGGAGAGTTCAAGGCGATCGGCGCCCCCATTTTAGTGGGTGTGTCACGCAAGGCATTTACGGGCAAGGTGACCGGCGTGAACCTCCCTGCAGAGCGAATCGAGGGGACGGCCGCAGCGGTGACAGCGGCCATCCTGAACGGCGCGAACATTATTCGAGTACATGACGTCGGGTTCATGAAGCGGGTGGCCGCCATGGCGGATGCCGTCAGGAGGGCCCGATGATCGATGCCGTGGGGGTTGACATCGCCGATGTAAAGAGGATCAAGAGCGCACTCGAACGCTGGGGCGAGCGGTTTGTCGTGAGGACCTTTTCCAGCCGTGAAGCCGAGTACTGCCGGCGACATCGGGATTCAGCCCTGCGCTTTGCCGCGCGTTTTGCGGCCAAGGAAGCATTCATCAAATGCATGGGGTCGGCCCGGGGCATCCAATGGAATGAAATCGAACTGCTCAACGATCGGTCGGGGAGGCCCCATTTCCACCTGCCCGACAGCATACAGAAGAAACTGGCGAAACGAAAAATCCGGAAAGTCCATGTCAGCGTCACCCACACGGCGGAGTACGCAGCGGCCTTTGTGGTCTTCGAGCTCTGACAAGCCTGAGGCGACGAGAGGGAAGAGAGGAATTGATTTTGAAATTGATTTCTGATAGTCGGGAACGTACCCTCGAGACCGGCCGGCTGATCGGAGGGATACTCGAAAAAGGGGATATTGTCGCACTCATTGGAGAGCTGGGCTCCGGGAAGACGTGCCTGACCCAGGGCATGGCGAAGGGACTGGGCGTTGCAGACAACGTCCCCGTGGTGAGCCCCACGTTCACCCTGATCAACGAGTACCCGGGGAAGATCCCTCTCTTTCACCTGGATGTCTACCGGCTTTCGGGAGCCCGGGACCTGGAAGAGATGGGCTACGAAGAGTATTTTTACGGCAGCGGGGTCATCGTGATCGAGTGGGCGGAGAAGATCAGGGACATCCTCCCTGCGAGAACCCTTTTTGTCAGAATGCGCTACATCGACGAAAACACCCGGGAGATGGTCGTGGAGGGACCCGGGGACAAGATACAGAAGCTGGCGGAGCTTCTGAAATCGGGGAAGGAGTGATTTCATGGCGCTGATCGTACAGAAATACGGCGGGACCTCCGTCGCCAACCTGGAAAAGATCCGGAACGTGGCGGAGCGGGTTATCCGCGCAAAAGAAGGCGGTAACAGCCTGGTTGTCGTGTTGTCGGCCATGGCCGGCGAGACGGACCGTCTCATCGGGCTGGCGAACCAGGCATCGGAAAGTAAACCTGACGAACGGGAGTACGATACCCTCATCGCTACAGGGGAACAGGTCACGGTGTCGCTTCTCGCCCTGACCCTCAATCGAATGGGTCACAAGGCCCGTTCGTTCCTGGCACACCAGATCAAGATTCACACGGACCGCGCCCACACAAAGGCCCGGATCATCAAGGTGGACACCCGGGAGATCGAAAAGGATCTGAAAAAAGGCCACGTTGTCGTTGTCGCCGGTTTCCAGGGTATCGACTCGGAGAACCATGTCACCACGTTGGGTCGCGGAGGTTCCGACACCAGCGCCGTGGCGCTGGCGGCTGCCCTGAAGGCCGATGTCTGCGAGATCTATACGGACGTGGACGGGGTCTACACGACGGACCCGAACCTCTGCCGCACGGCCCGCAAACTTGCAAAGGTCTCCTACGACGAAATGCTGGAGATGGCAAGCGCGGGGGCCAAGGTGCTCCATCCGCGTTCCGTGGAGCTGGCCAAAAAATACGATGTACCCGTTTACGTGAAATCGTCGTTCACCGATGATGAAGGCACTCTGGTTACCAAGGAGGATGAGGAAATGGAAGCAGTCGTTGTGTCGGGAGTCACCTATGACAGGGATCAGGCGAAGGTTACCGTCGTCCACGTTCCAGACCGGCCCGGTATCGCCGCCCGTCTTTTCACGACGTTGTCGGATCGCAACATCCCGGTCGACATGATCATCCAGAATGCCAGCGTGGAAGCCTCCACGGATCTCTCCTTCACAGTCTCCAAGAAGGACATGAAGGAAGTGGAGCGACTGATTGGTCCCGTCGCAAAGGAAATCGGCGCCCAGGGTGTCCAGTATGACCAGAACATCTCCAAGGTATCCATCATCGGGGTCGGCATGCGAAGCCACGCCGGGGTTGCCTCGACGATGTTTGCGGCCCTTGCCAAGGAGGGGATCAACATCCTCATGATCAGCACCTCGGAGATCAAGATCTCCTGTGTCATCGAATCGAAGTACACGGAATTGGCCGTCATGGTGCTTCACGAAACGTTCGGGCTGGACCGGAAGTAAGGCGAGCCTTTTTTGAAAAACAGGCCGGGCTGATTTCATCCCAGAGATCGGCCCGGCTTCTTGCAAGGGGGCAGGGGCCGTGAAAATCTCGAGGGAACAGCTCCTTGGAAGCTTCGCCCTTCTCGCCATGACGGCTCTGCTTATGATCCTGAATGCCTACTGGCAAACCGCGCAAGAATCGCGTGCCCTCGACGTTCCGTACGCAACACCGATACCCGGCACGATTGCGGTGGAACTGATCGGCGAATCAGGCCGTAACGGCGTCTACTTCATCCCGAGGGGGACCACCTCGATCGGTTTCCTTCAGATGGCCGGCATAGAGGCTTTCGATCACGCGGAGAGGCCGAGACAGCCCCCCATTCTCAAGTCAGCAATGACGGTAACCCTTTCAAAGACCGCTCCCGGCATCTCCGTAGAGCCCATGGCCGCGGGTAAGCGCCTGGCTCTCGGTATTCCGATCGATATCAACCGCTCATCCATGCAGGATCTCGTGCTCGTCCCGGGGATCGGCGAAAAAACGGCGGAGAAGATCCTGGAGCAGCGAAACGTGAACGGGACGTTCCGGAAACTTGACGAGCTCATGCTGGTCAAAGGGATCAAGGAGAAACGCTTCGAAAAGCTCCGGCGATATTTTTGTATGGGTTGCTGAGCGGTTCGTTTGCGCCCACTCGCTCCAGAGCTTCCATGGTCACCTGAAATAAAGACAGGCAACAGGCTACAGGCAACAGGTCAAAAATGAAAGGATCGGGGAACATCATTCCCCGATCCTTTTCTTTTACCGCCTCGTCCCTGGCCCCTTGTCCCTCGTCCCTCATTCATTGATAATGTTTTTCGTATATCTCCCACAAGGTCGACAGCAGGGCCGTGATGATGGGGCCGATGACAAACCCGGAAATCCCGAACACGGCGATGCCGCCGAGGGTCGAAAGAAAAATGAGCAGCGGGTGCATCTGGGTGTCCTTGCCGACAAGCAGAGGTCGCAGGATATTGTCAACGGAGCTGATCACAAGGGAACCGATGGCGATGATGACCACAGCCTCCCAGATGTGGCTTGTGGCAAGCATGATGAGCGCAGCCGGCGCCCAGATGATGGCACAGCCGATCCCGGGGATCATTGCGGCAAGGACCATGATCACACCCCAGACAATGGCGCTGTTGATCCCGACGGCCCAAAAGAGGATTCCCCCCATCGTGCCCTGGATCAGCCCGATAATGAGTGTGCCCTTGAGCGTGGCCCGCGCCGTCGAGGTGAAGCGCTGGTAGAGCCGGTTGCCGATCTCGTCTTTGAGCTCCAGGATGTACAGGGAGCCCCTCAAGAGCTTGTCCCCGTCGCGGATAAAGAAGAAGAGACAATAGAGCATGACGACGAAATTGATGATGAGAAGCAGCGTGTTCTGTGTCAGATCGGTAAGATAGCCCACGATGTATTTTGAAATGCTCCCGGAAACATCGTAAAACTTCTCGGTCAGGGCCTTTTCATCCAGGTCGAGCTTTTGAAGATAGGGATTCCCCTTCAGGAGATTGATGATTCCCTGCGCTTTCTGCTGAATGTCCTCCGTGTCTTTCAGCGCGGAATACATGTCGATCGCCTGGGCCAGAAGGACACTGGCAATGACTGCAAGCGGCAAAATGATGACGAGAAGCACAACGAAAATCATGATCGCCGTGCTCAGGTTCGGGTGCTTGAGCTTGCGATTGATCCTCTTGTACAGCGGGCCGAATATGCCTGCAATGACTGCGGCCCAGAAGATGGGGTATGCAAAGGGTTTCAGAAGCCAGAGAAAGGCGATGGTCCCGATCATCAGGATCGCGGAAAAGATATTCTTTCTGACTTTTTGCATTTCCATGGCGATTTGATTATGTTAAATTTTCATTACGATATCAGAACATCCCGGCGAATTGAAATGATTATTTTAATTGAAGAGTTGGACGCTGCCGTGGCTGGACAGAAATTTGCATTGTCAAAGAAAAAAGGCGATTTCCCTCATGGTCCCCGATGAGAAAATGACGCCGGTGCAGCCTGCCGTGCCGGATGAGATCTGGGAAAACTGCAAAGGACAATGCGGTTACACGCCCTGGTGCCGGGACTGTATGCTGCAAAAAGGGAAATTGCTCGAAGAAAAGCTAAACCGCGAGGGTCGATCTGACGATAACAATGAGTAAGACGATCTATGCAGGGATGACAACATGAAAATCGAGCGTACAGACAATCTGAAACATCCGGTTCCGGGAGAAAAGAGGCCCACCCCCGCGACAGCCGGGGAGCGCTTCGGCGACATATTGCAGAATGCGGTTGCCGGAGTCACGGCAACGACCCGGACCGGTACCCTTCAGGCCGTACCGCCCGCGGGTGTTCTTGCCGGTTTCATCCCGTATGCCGACAGGAAGGAACTCGTAGGACGGGCCGATCAACTTCTCAACCTGCTCGAGTCCTACCAGAGAAAACTCGAAAATCCGAGGCTCCCTACGAAGGAAGCCTACACATCCATGAAAGCCATCGAGGATCAGGCGGATGAACTGACACCGTATATCGAGAGCCTGCCTGAAGACGACGAGTTCCGGGACTTCCTCAACCGTCTCGTCATCACGGCCTCTGTGGAGGCACTGAAGTTCCGCCGCGGCGACTACCTCTGATACAAGGCCTGCAGTTCAAGGTTCAGTTTGCCTGTTTCCCTGCATGCTCTTGTGCCTGCGCCCTTGACCCCATACCCTGTCCTAGAGATACTCCCAGACGTCGATGTCTCCGCCTGATTTCGCTCCCAGAGATTCCTCCGCGGCACGGACGATAATTCCGGCAACGCGGGCCGGGTCTTCACCGCGATAGCCGGTAAGGCGGGTTGCAGTCAGGCCCGGATTGAGGCAAAAGACGCGCACCCCCTTTGGAAGCTCCTTTGCCAGTGCCTGCGTGAAACCCCGTACACCGAATTTCGTGGCGCAATAAACGCTCAAATCGGGAACCGTCTCCTTGGAGAGGCCGCTGGCCACATTGACGATGACGCCTTTGCCCTGCCTCAGAAAGGAAGGGAGGAATACCCTCGTCACCGCCATGAGCCCCAGGATGTTTACGGCAACCTGGTGCTGAATGTCCCTGCGTGACTGTTTCACAAACGGTTTCTCCACCGCGACGCCGGCATTGTTGATCAGGATGTCGAGGCTGCCAAATCGCCGGACGACACCTTGCTGCAGCCGCCGAACCGATTCGTTGTCCCGTACATCCAACGGGTAAAGATGCGCTTCGCTGAAACAGGCGCACTTCCGGCAAGCGGCTGCACCCGCCGTGGCGCCCCTGTGGTACGTGAGGGCCACCCGGCAGCCCGCCTGTGCAAGCAGGATCGCCGTTTCCCGCCCGATCCCCGAGCTGGACCCGGTGACGAGAGCTGTCTTGCCCCTGAGCTTCATGGTCTTCTTCTCCTTTCTCACATCGCCCGTCAGTAAATAGATGATATGTCTTGACACGTTATGGATATAATGGTAGTAATTTCGGCCTAAATCAAGTGTCGGGGCGTGGCGCAGTCTGGTAGCGTATCTGAATGGGGTTCAGAGGGTCGGAGGTTCAAATCCTCTCGCCCCGACCATCGAAAACAGGTGGGGGAACATCGGGAAAACCTTTGTTCCCCCATTCGTTTTCCATTGCGTTGTCGAGGCCTCGCTCAGCCCGGGCTTCCCTCGCCACTCGGCAGCGGCTGCCCGCTTACAGACGATTGGCCCCCGGTTATTGAACCGTCACCGTTTCCAAGGGGTAAATCCGTGACGCCACAGAATCTGAAAGAGCTCCCCGTTCCCCCCCATTACGACCCGGCCAGAGTCGGGGAAGTCTGGCGCGTACCCTATCAGGAGCGGGCCGATGAGGCCGAGCAGTGGGCGAGACAGCACGGGATCAGGCCTTCTGCGGAAGATTCCTGGAGAGTCAGCCTCCTTCTTGTCGATGTTCAGAACACCTTCTGCATACCCGGATTCGAGCTCTATGTCGGCGGCCGCTCGGGTCTGGGCGCTGTGGAAGACAACCGCCGGCTCTGTGACTTCATCTACCGCAACCTGGGCACAATCACCGAGATCTGCCCGACGATGGATACCCACAAAGCCGTCCAGATCTTTCACAGCATCTTCCTCGTTAACAGCCGCGGTGAGCACCCGGCCCCATACACCTTGATATCTGTTGACGACATCCGCAAAGGGGTCTGGCATTTCAACCCGGCTGTGGCTGCAAGCCTCGGGATCGACAAGGAGTACGGCCAGCGATTTCTTTTGCACTACACGGAGCGTCTGAGGGATGGGGGGAAATACGAACTGACGATCTGGCCCTACCATGCCATGCTGGGAGGGATCGGCTATGCACTGGTGTCGGCCGCAGAGGAAGCCGTGTTCTTCCACACCGTCGCAAGGATGAGCCAGGCTGATTTCCAGGTGAAGGGGGGCAACCCGCTGACAGAGAACTATTCCGTGTTGAGACCCGAGGTCCTGGAGGACGATGAAGAAAACACGATCGGGGAAGAGAACACGGCCCTCGTCGAGAAGCTGCTGCGGTTCGACGCCGTCATCATCGCCGGTCAGGCCAAGAGTCACTGCGTGGCCTGGACGATCGACGACCTGATGCGGGACATCCAGTCGGCAGATCGGAAACTTGCCGAAAAGGTGTACCTGCTGGAGGACTGTACCTCCCCCGTCGTCGTACCCGGAATGATCGACTACACGGAGAAAGCAGACGCTGCCTTCCGCCGTTTTGCTGACGCGGGGATGCACATCGTGCGATCCGCAGACCCCATTTCGTCCTGGCCCGGGTTGCAAAACAGGTAAAATGCGACTGCAGAGCGATTTGGCAGAATATAAATGTGATTTTGAGGTGTTGACAATCGGTAAGGCAGCTAATATATATGGAAACCGTTTTTCAGGGAGGCGAGAGTGGCGGAACTGGAAGACGCACTGGACTTAGGATCCAGCCCGCATTGCGGATAGGGGTTCGACTCCCCTCTCTCGCACCACTTTATTCCAGAAAAAAAGGAGCTCGAGCGTGACAAGCGGAACAGGCGCAACCATCAAGATCGAGGAGATGAGTCCCATCAAGAAGAAGATCTCATTCGAAATTCCATGGGACGAGGTCAAGAAGGAATTGGACAACGCATATCGGACCGTGGGCAAAAAGGCCCGAATCAAGGGATTCAGGCCCGGGAAGACGCCGCGACACATCCTGGAGACGTACTATCGGGAAGACGCCGAAGGGGAGGCCGTCTCGAACCTGGTCCAGCGATCTTTCGAGGAAGTCATGCAGTCCGACCACATCATGCCCGTGGCCAAGCCTCAGATCGAGCAGAATGGGATCCAGACGGAAAAAACCTTCACCTTCAGCGCAACAGTGGAGGTGGAACCTGTCGTCGAGCCTCAGGGATATGCCGGCCTCGAGCTGGAAAAGGAAGACGCCCACGTGACGGACAAGGATGTGGATGCCAGGCTCGAGGAGCTCCGGAACATGTACAGCAGCCTCAAGGACGTTGACGATGGCCGGGCCGTTCAAAACGGGGACTTCCTCCTCATCGACTTCGAGGGCAGTCTGGGGGGCGAAGCCAGGAAAGAACTGTCCGAAAAGGGCTTCCGGCTCGAGGTGGGATCGAAGCGTTTCGTGCCCGGTTTTGAAGATGCCCTGATCGGCCTCAAAAAAGGGGAGTCGAAAGCATTCACTGTCAAGTTTCCCGACGATTACCATGTCAAGGAATTTGCAGGGAAGGATATCACGTTCAACGTGACGGTCCAGGATGTCAAGGTAAAGGTCCTGCCGGAGCTGGACGAGCATTTCGTAAAAATATTTAATAAATACGATAATCTCGATGCCCTCAAGGCCGATCTGCGAAAATCCCTCGAGGAAGAAAACGCCGGCCGGGTCAAGGCGAACCTTCAGAAGGCCATTCAGGACAAGCTCCTCGAGCAGAATCCCTTCGAAGTGCCCGAGGCCTACGTGGAACGCCAGATCTTCAGTATGATGGTCGAATATCAGCGTCGAATGGTCATGAACGGAATGGATGCCGACAATGCTGCGAAAGTGGCAGCGAATTTGCACGATCAGTTCCGGGACGAGGCCACCCGCCTGGTCCGATCCGGACTCCTCCTGAACAAGATCGCAGAAAAGGAAACTCTGTCTGTCGATGACGCAGAAATCGATGATCGGATTCGTGAAGCGGCCTCGCGTTACGGGCGCGATTTTGAATCCATGAAGGCATCCTACGAAAAGGATAACCTCATAGAACGCTTGAGAGATCAAATACTTGAGGAAAAAACCCTTGATTTTATCGAGTCCAGGGCTAATATTAAGATGAAAATAACCGATTCTGTAAAGAAGGATTGAGCATGCCGTTGATCCCGATCGTTATAGAGCAGGACGGAAGAGGCGAACGAGCCTTTGACATCTATTCACGACTGCTGAAAGACCGTATTGTGTTCCTCGGGGTAGGGGTGGATGATGACGTGGCAAACCTCGTCATCGCCCAGTTTCTTTACCTGGAGTCCGAGGACCCCGACAAGGAAATTCATTTCTATATCAACTCGCCCGGCGGACTCGTGAGTGCAGGGCTTGCCATCTACGACACCATGCAATATATTAAGGCTCCAATCTCGACCTATTGCATGGGACAGGCTGCCAGCATGGCGGCGATTCTCCTGGCCGCCGGGGAAAAGGGAAAGCGTCACGCGCTCCCGCACTCCCGGATCCTGATTCACCAGCCGATGGGAGGATTTTCGGGGCAGGCGACGGATGTGGAAATACAGGCCCGGGAGATCCTGCGCCTGAAGCAGGAACTCAACGACATCCTTGCCAGGCACACGAATCAGCCGATCGACAGGATCGAGCGCGATACCGATCGCGATTATTACATGTCGGGTGATCAGGCAAAGGAGTACGGTCTGATCGATTCGGTGATCCAAAAGCGGCCGCTGGCCGTCAAGAAATAAAGAGGTACAAATGCCAAGACGACAAAGAGAAAACGAGGGCGGTGAAGGCATCCTGTTCTGTTCATTCTGCGGGAAGACCCAGAACGAGGTGAAAAAGCTCGTTGCCGGCCCTTCGGCATATATCTGCGACGAGTGTATCGAGCTGTGCCGATGCATCATCCAGGAAGAGGCAGAGGTACAGAGCATCGACGAGACTCGCAAGAAGATCCCCGAGCCGAAAGACATCAAGAAGTTCCTGGACTCCTACGTCATCGGACAGGACCGGCCGAAAAAAATCCTCTCCGTAGCGGTGTACAACCACTACAAGCGGCTTTTTTCCGAGGTGGACCTGGGCGGCGTGGAGCTCCAGAAGAGCAACATCCTGCTCATCGGGCCGACGGGTTCCGGCAAGACGCTGCTGGCTCGTACCTTGGCCAAGATGCTCAACGTTCCCTTTGCCATCGCCGACGCCACGTCGCTCACCGAGGCGGGTTACGTGGGCGAGGATGTGGAAAACATCATCCTGAGCCTCCTGCAGAACGCCGACTACGACGTGGAGCGCGCATCCAAGGGCATCGTCTACATCGACGAGATCGACAAGATCTCCCGAAAGTCCGGCAGCCCCTCGATCACCCGCGACGTCTCCGGTGAAGGAGTGCAGCAGGCCCTTCTCAAGATCATCGAGGGGACCCTGGCAAATATCCCGCCCAAGGGAGGACGAAAGCACCCCCAGCAGGAATTCATCCAGGTCGACACGACGAACATTCTCTTCATCTGCGGCGGCGCCTTCGTGGGGCTCGAGGACATCATCCAGAAGCGCATCGGCGCCAGCTCGCTCGGCTTCGGCGCCGACATCAAGGGGAAGAAAGAAAGGAAGCTCGGGGAGCTCCTGGCCGAGGTGCAGCCCGAGGATTTGTTGAAGTACGGCCTGATCCCCGAATTCATCGGCAGGCTCCCTGTGATCGCAACCCTCGGGGAGCTCGACGAAAACGATCTCATGAGGGTCCTGGTGGAACCGAAGGACTCCATCAGCAAGCAGTACCAGAAGATCCTCGAACTGGAGAACGTGAAGCTGAAGTTCACCGATGGGGCGCTGAGGGCCGTGTCCCGGCTGGCCGTGAACCGCAAGGCCGGCGCACGGGGACTGCGCGCCATCCTCGAGAACACCATGCTCGACATCATGTACGACATCCCGTCGCGGGATGACGTAAAAGAAGTGATCATCAACGAAGACGTCGTCAAGAAGGGCGAAAAACCCATCCTGCTCTTCGAGTCCAAGACGGAGACGGCGTAAGGAGAGACGATTTCAGAATGGCCATGTTTGATTTTACAAAAAAGGAAGACAAGAAAATCATCGTTCCCCTGTTGCCTCTGCGGGACGTCGTGGTTTTCCCCTATATGATCGTACCGCTCTTTGTAGGGCGGGAGAAATCCATCAACGCGCTGGAATCGGCCATGAAGCAGGAAAACGAGATTTTTCTCGTGGCCCAGAAGAGCGCACAGAAAGACGAGCCCACCGAAGAGGACATCTACGAGATCGGGACGCTCGGGGTCATTATCCAGCTGCTCAGGCTCCCCGACGGGACGGTCAAGGCTCTCGTGGAAGGAAAGAAGCGTGCGACGGCGAGCAGGTATATCCCCAACCCGGATCACTTTGTCGTGGAAATAGAGGAAGTGGCCGAGACGAGCTCTGAAAGCACGGGCTCCTCCCAGGCCGTTGCCCGCGTCCTCGTCGAGGCGTTCAAGAATTACGCAAAACTCTCAAGGAAGATCCAGCCGGAGCTGGTGGATACCATCGCGGCCATCGACAATCCGGCGAAACTCTCCGACGTGATCGCCTCGCACCTGGGCGTGAAACTCGAAAAGAAGCAGGCGCTTCTGGAGATCACCGACGGCGCAGAGAGACTGGAAAAGCTCTACTCGCTGATTATCGGCGAGATCGAGATCCTCGAGCTGGAAGAGAAGATCAAGCGCCGCGTCAAAAAGCAGATGGAGAAGACCCAGAAGGACTACTACCTCAACGAGCAGATGCGCGCCATCCAGAAGGAGATGGGCGACAAGGACGATTTCTCGAGCGAGATCGAAGAGCTCGAGAAACGGCTGAAAGGAAAGAAGCTCTCCGAGGAAGCCCAGAAGAAGGTCAAGCACGAGATCAAGAAGCTCAAGATGATGTCCCCCATGTCGGCGGAAGCCACCGTCGTGAGAAACTATATCGACTGGCTTCTCGATATGCCCTGGATGGAAAAGACAGAAAACAAGCACACCATGAAGGAGTCCGAGGCCATCCTCGAAGAGGATCATTACGGGCTCAAGAAGGTGAAAGAACGGATCCTGGAATACCTGGCCGTTCAGTCCCTCATCAAGAAAAACAAGGGGTCCATCCTCTGCCTGGTCGGCCCCCCCGGCGTCGGGAAGACCTCTGTCGCCAAGTCGATTGCCAGGGCGACAAACCGCAAGTTCGTGCGGCTCTCCCTCGGAGGGCTTCGTGACGAAGCGGAGATCCGCGGGCATCGCCGGACCTACATCGGGGCTCTGCCCGGCAAGATTGTCCAGCTCATCAAGAAGGCGGGGTCCAACAACCCCGTTCTGTGTCTCGACGAGATCGACAAGCTCAGTTCCGATTTCCGGGGAGACCCCAGTTCGGCTCTGCTCGAAGTGCTGGACCCGGAACAGAACGGCGCCTTCAACGACAACTACCTGGAGGTGGACTACGATCTGTCCGACGTGATGTTCATCACGACGGCAAACGTCCTGCAAACGATTCCGGGACCGCTCCAGGACCGCATGGAGGTCATCCGGATTGCCGGGTACACGGAACCGGAGAAGCTTCACATTGCAAAGCGATTTCTCGTGAAGAAAGAAATAGAGGCCAACGGGCTCACGGACAAGGACATCCTGTTCACCGACGGTGCGATCCTGGACGTGATCCGGAGATACACGCGGGAAGCCGGTGTCCGGAACCTGGAGCGTGAAATCGCCGGCGTCTGCCGCAAGGTGGCCCGTGAGATCGTGACAAACGGCCACAAGAAACAGATCCGGATCAACTCGAAGTCCATCGAGAAATACCTGGGCATCCCCAAATTCCGGTTTGGAGAATCCGAAGGGAAGGAAGCGGTCGGACTGACCCAGGGGCTGGCATGGACCGAGGTGGGCGGCGAACTGCTGACCATCGAGGCAACGATTCTTCCCGGCACGGGAAAGACGATGCTGACGGGCAAACTCGGCGACGTGATGCAGGAGTCTGCGCAGGCGGCGCTGACCATCGTGCGCTCGAAAGCCGACGCCCTGGGGATCGACAAGAACTTTTACAAGGACACGGACATCCATATCCATGTGCCCGAAGGGGCCATCCCCAAAGACGGCCCGTCTGCCGGGATTGCCATGGTGACATCCATCGCCTCGGCGTTCACAAAGCGGCCGGTGCGAGGCGATCTGGCCATGACGGGCGAGATTACGCTTCGCGGAAGGGTGCTACCCATCGGCGGACTCAAGGAGAAGCTCCTTGCGGCCCATCGTGCCGGGATCAAGACGGTCATCATCCCCAAGGAGAACGAGAAGGACCTCGTGGACATTCCGCCGAACGTCCTCAAGGATCTCGAGCTCAAATTGGTGGAGCGTATCGACGAGGTTCTCGAAGCAGCCTTTGTCCACAGGCCGGGGCAGGATCTCCCCCTCGAGTTGGCAGAGGAACTCCTCCCGATTGACAAGTCGATCGAAACGGAACGGCGGATCAACGCCTGACAGGCTCCAAGGGCACAATATCACCGTGAAAACGTGATTTTCGCCCTTGACAACGACAGGGTGTTATCGTACAGTAGCGACCCGACTAAACGGGCGGATAGCTCAGTCGGGAGAGCGCCACGCTTACACCGTGGATGTCACAGGTTCAAGTCCTGTTCCGCCTACCATAAAGCAGACATTGCGGGGTCGTAGTTAAGTTTGGTTATAACGCCGGCCTGTCACGTCGGAGGGCGTGGGTTCAAATCCCATCGGCCCCGCCAGTAAACAAAAAGGGTTTCGGTTCTTGCCGAAACCCTTTTTCTGTCTGTCGAGGAAGTCTGCAGACGGCCTCTCCCGAAACCTCCCTGCATGCAGCATGCATCCGGCTCTGCGATTCACGACCCGCACCATTGCGATTTGTTCCTCCGGATCAGCTCCCGGCGCAACAGACACACCGTGACGATGCCGATCCATGCGCCTGCGACCGTGTCGCTGAGGAAATGTGCCGTCGTGACCGTCCTGCTGATGGCCACCAGCAGCCCAAACAGGAAAAGAGGGAAACGATATCGGGGAAACAGGAGCGACAGGGCAAAGGCAAGCGACAGGGCCGTTGCGGCATGCCCCGACGGAAATGAATTCAGATCCTCCGAGGGGTGGAAGAAGTTAAGCCCGTACAGGCCTTCCTGAAAAAACATCGTGGGCCTGAAACGGCCGAAGATCATCTTGATAAAAAGGGTCACCGTGCCGGAGACCGCCACCGATGCGAACACAAAAAGCGCCCGGTTCGCGAAGACCTCGTTCCGGCGGATGCGCTTGAAGTAAAGAAACAGGCCAAACGCCCCAACCAGATACCACGTGGACTCGCCCAATGTGCTGATCCATTCAAACGTGTCCAATATCCGGATGTCCAGCCCCCGGCAGAAGATCGCCACGGGGATGTCGATCCGATAGTAGCTGATGACCGAAAAAATCATCACGGCCGCCAGAGAGGCGGCTATTCTGGCATTAGTTGCCCCCACGCTTTTCCCCCTGGAAATTCCGGCACCAGACAAAGTCAATCCGGTTCACCTTGGCCCCGTTCAGGGTCAACTCCAACTCTCCTGCAGGCTGGATGCTGTCGCAGCGAAACCGTTGCGCAAAGTGCCTGTCTTCGCGATGGGGATTGGCATCCACAATCAGCAGATCCTGTCCCAGCGGCTCACTCTCTGCCCAGAAATCAAATTGATCCCCCCTGTGCTCGGTGACAAACACCTTGTTGTGATACGGCAGGGAGTAATACATCATCCTGCTTCCCATGGTCCAATCGATCACGGCCAGTGTTTTCCGGGGATGATCGGATTCCTTCAACAGGGCGTCCGCTTTTTCTGCGATGGCGTCGAAGCCGTAGATATCCCGGAAGGGGGAGTTGTAATCCGGGAATACAAACCATTTTGCAGCAAGCTCCGCGTAGAGAAAGAGCGTGACCGCGAGGCTGAAGCCGATGGAGAAGGCAAGGATCCTCCGCTTCACCGTTGTGCTGTCCAGACTCAGGAAATACACCCCGATCGGGATGAAGAGAAAATAGAAGACGCTTCCCCAGTGCGGAAGGGACAGATCATATAACGAAACGTAGAGGGTGAAGGCCAGAACCGTCCCGCCCAGGAGAACCGAGAGCCAGATCCGCCTGTCCTCCGAGCGCAAGCCCTTGTAAAAGCCATACAGGGCAATCCCGAACAGGAAGGGGCTGTAGGCGCCTGCCTGGGCGCCCACGGATGACAGGAACGACAGGATCTTCAGGGTGGATGGGCCCATGACGTGAGACCATTGATATCGAAAACTGGCAAAATCGTTCTGCACGTTCCAGTACAGTACGGGAGAAATCAGGAGCAAGGCGATGACCATTGAAAGGATCGTGCGGAAGGAGAAAATCAGATCGAATCTCTTCCGGAAGGCAAAATAGACGAAGATGGAGGGCACAAGCACAACGGAGGTGTATTTGGCCAGTCCGCAGAGTCCGAGGATGAGACCCAGCGCGGCATAGTATCTCAGTTTCCCCGTGTCCTCTATCTTCAGGATCGTGGAAATCAGGGGGATGATCAAGACAAGCAAAAAGGCATCGGGAAGAAGCATGAGACTCATGGCATTCAGGAGGAAAGAGCTGTTGAGCGCCACGACGGCAAGAAGCGAGATCCTCTTCGATCCGGAGATCTCCATCGTAAAGGAGAAGGCCAGGAACGTTGCAAGGGCAAACAGAAGGATGGCCGGCAAGCGCACCAGAAATTCACTGGTGCCGAACAGGGCATAGAAGGGGGCATGGATCCAGCCAACCAGAGGCGGGTGGTCGACATAGCTCCAGTCCAGGTTGATTGCGTACAGGATATAGTGAGCCTCGTCGACGCCGAGACCGAATGTGGGGGCAACAGCCATCCGAATGACGGCAAAGAACGCGATGATCCCAATAACATCCCTGTAACTTTTCGTCACGACATCTCCGGTCTGAAGCTCATGGTGACCCTTTGAAAGACTGGCCTGCCCGGATTTTCTATCATATGTCAGTCAAGAATTCTGCCTTTTTTATGCCGGCGGGTCCTGTCCGTATGATCGATTGATCCTCTCGGAGATCAGGGTTCCCCGTCGGTCTGCCTCGGCGCGGGGAGGGATTCGCGGTTGAATCAGGCTGCAGAAACCGTTAGAGTGATACAAAAGAGCAGGAACATGGAGGAGACATGAAAACAACAGGCTCGATCGGCGCTCGGTTTTTGAAAGGGGTGGCTCTCAGTATCCTGTTGATGCTGGTTGCGCTGTCCGGGTGCACGAAAACCCAGCAGGTCCTTGTGAGGGAACCCGAGGCCCCGACACAGACACTGGAGGGCCGCTGGGATCTCAAGCGGTTCGGGCCGGTCGGCTCTGAGACACCCGTCCCCCCAGACCCCCAGATTTTCATCGATCTTGGGACCGACGGCAAGATCAGCGGATTCGCAGGGTGCAACCGTTATTTCGGGGGCTGGGGCTATCTCGAAGGGACAAAGGACACCATTCGTGTCTGGCGAACCGGCTCGACCCGGATGGCTTGCGCCGAGCCGGTCATGGCTCTTGAGTATCGATTCCTCGAAGAGATCACCCGTGTGAGCACCTTCGCGGTAGAGGGAAACGAATTGCGCCTGTATTACAATGAAGGGCGAGGGGTCATGCAGTTTACAAGGGGCGGCAAGCCCTAGAGAGCCGGGGGAACGAAGATCATTTCTGCGGCAGGCTTTTTACGTAGATGACCTTGTGATCGCCGGGTGCATAGTACGCCCGGAGTGTCGCTTCGGAACGGTAACCGAGATGCTCGTAGAATCGTCGGGTGCCCTTGTACTTGCTCCTCGACGAGGTTTCGATGTAGACCTTGCGGCCGCCCAGAGCGCCGATGGCGGTCTCGGAACGGGCCAGCAGGACCGTTCCGATGCCTCTGCCCTGCAATTCCCTGCGGACGGCGACCCAGTAGAGGTCGTAGCTGTGCAGAGTCAGAGGGACCGGGCCGTAGCAGCTGTACCCCAACACGTCGCCTCCCGCTTCGGCAAAGATGAAGTGATACCCGCTCGCAAGCCCGATGCGAAGGCGCTCTTCCACGAGCTCAACGGCAATATCCATCTCATCGGGCCGGAACAGCCCCGTGGACTCGACAATGTCCCGGACGGTGCCGATGTCGCGGCTCCTGACGGCCGTTCGCAGTGTGATTCCGGAAAGGGGCACCGGTGCGGGACGCACGCCTTTTTTTTCAGCCATTCGGTCAAACCGTCCTGAGCGTGTCGTTGATGATCCTGCGGATGACCTCTTCGTAAGGCAGGCCCGCTTCCGCGGTTGCCGCCGTGAAGCCGCTGTCGGGTGACAGGCAGGGGTTGGAATTAATCTCGAGGATCCAGGGGGCGCCGTTTCGATCGACGCGGTAATCGACGCGGGCGTATCCGCGCAGCTGAAAAAGATGCCAGCAGCGAAGAGCATTTCCTTTCAAGGCACGAAGAAGGGGCCTGTCCTCCTTCCCGAAGCGGAAACGCCGGGGTGTATTGCAGTACTCGACGGCTTTTTCGTCCCACTTGGCCTTGTACCCGACAATGCGGGGCTTGTCCGCGCTGTATCCGACGAACTCGATCTCCGCCGGGGGGAGGACTTCCGGACCGCCGTTTCCGGCCAAAATGGAAAGGTTGAACTCGCGCCCGTCGATGTATCGCTCCGCGAATCCTTCCGCGCCGATCTCTTCGAGGCGCTTGCGGATCTCGTCCCGCAGTTCATCCGCATCGCGGGGACTGACTACGGAACCTTCTTCGAGACCGACGGATGCGTGTTCCCATACGGATTTGACGATGAAGGGGGACGCTGCGGGAAACGGGCCTTTCAAAGAGGATTCCGTCAGGCTGACCCAATCGGGCGTGCGGAGACGATGAGCGCGCAGGAGTCTTTTTGCCGCCAGCTTGTTTGAGCTCAGGAAGGTGGCTTCCGTCCCGGCCCCCGTATAGGGCATCCTCAGGGAATCGAGGAGTGAAGGTGCGAGGTAAATAAACCGCCCCTGGCCTCCTGCCGTCTCGACGAGATTGAAAACGAGTTCGCATGACTCGAAACGCAGGCGCTCGGACATGGTCGGCAGATCGAGACGGAAGGGCAGGGCAATCGAGCTGTGGCCCATCGTCCGCAGAGCGCTCGAAACGGCCTCGACCTGGGTCAAGACGTCCTGTTCGTCGGCAGAGGCGCAAGAGCTGATTTCACTGTGGAGGATGACAACCTTCATGGTTCACCGCCGCGGGAAGATCCGCTCTTCGGCGGAGGCCATGATCATCCCGATAAGCTCCCGATAGGACACGCCGGCCAGCGTGGAAAGGATGGGCAGGTCGGAATGGACCGGGTGAAGGCCCGCCAGGGGGTTGACTTCCAGAAAATAGGGAGCTCCCGAGGCATCGCATCTCACATCGAGTCGCCCGCCGTCCCTGCATTCCAACCCCCGCCAGGCAGCGAGGGCGACTTCCGACACCGGGCCTGCCTCGGGCCCTGTAACGAGGGCGTAGTCCACGAATTGCTCGCAGTATTCCTTGTTCACGAGGGAATAGACCCCTTTTTCCGCATTATCCCTCAGAATGACTTCCATGACGGCAATGGTGCGCGCTTTGCGGCCGGTGCCGACGATCCCCACGGTGAACTCCCTCCCGGAAAGGTAGGTTTCCACGAGGACCGGCTGCGAGAATGTCTCGAGAAGCGCCCGGCACCGGGCTTCGAGCTCGCCGGCATTGCGCACGATCGACTTCTCGCTGATCCCCTTCCCGGTGCCCTCCGACATCGGTTTGACGAACAGGGGATAGGGAAGCCTGACGGCAGCGATGTCCCCTGGGTCTTCGACGACGGCGAAGTCGGGCGTGGGGATGCCGAGATCACGGACAACGCGCTTGGCCATGGCCTTGTGAAGCGTGAGCGAGAGCACGAGGGGATCGGAGAAGACATAGGGGACCTGGTAGGCATCGAGCAGGCAGGGCACCTGGGACTCCCGCCCGTATCCCTTTATTCCTTCGGCGATGTTGAAGACGAGATCCCACCGGTCGCCGGAGACCAGGCGTTTTGCCAGGGCGCGCACATGCCCGATCCGATCCGTCCGGTATCCCAGGGAACCCAATGTCTCCTCAATGGCGTCGATGGTGCCGGGTTGGTCGAACTCGGCCGTCTCTTCCTCCGAGTATCCTTCCTTGAGATAGTCCGTCCTGAGATCATAGGTCATCCCGACCAGCGTCATGTCGTTCACCTTTTCTTGCAGAATCCAAAGAACCCCGCCGTTTGGGCGGCGGGGTTCTTCTGTTGTCATTCACATTGGGGCGCGCGGGATCAGACCCTCCCCTCACAATCGGAGAGTGCGGCCGGATCGGGATACTGGAACGTCCGCCCCTGGTAGTTCCTGAGCGTGATGTGATGCTCGTCGCGGCCGACGACATACCCGGGCAGCAGCGGTATCTTCCCTCCGCCTCCCGGCGCGTCGATGACGTACGTCGGAACGGCGTATCCCGTCGTGTGCCCGCGCAATCCCTCGATGATCTCCAGCCCCTTGGCTACGGGCGTACGGAAATGGGACGATCCGGTGATCGGGTCGCACTGGTAGAGGTAGTAGGGCCGCACGCGATTCATCACCAGGTCGTGGACCAGCCGTTTCATCGTCTCGACGTTGTCGTTCACGCCGGCCAGGAGCACCGTCTGGCTCCCGAGCGGAATCCCCGCATCGGCCAGCCGGTTGAATGCCTGGCTCACTTCAAAGGTCAGTTCATCGGGATGGGCGAAATGGATGCTCATCCACAAGGGGTGATACCGCTTCAGGACATGGCAGAGGCTCGAGGTGATCCTCTGCGGAAGCACGACGGGCACCTTCGTGCCGATGCGGATCAGCTCGACGTGCGGGATGGCGCGAAGCCGGGACAGCAGCCAGTCCAGGGATTCGTCGGAAAGCGTCAGCGGGTCCCCGCCGGACAGCAGGACATCCCTCACCGCCGGGGTGTTCTCGATGTAGGCAATCGCCCGTTCCCATCGCTCCCGGTCGGCGTGAAGCTCTTCATGCCTGCCGACCATGCGCGAGCGTGTACAGTAACGGCAGTGCGTGGAGCAGAACCCCGTGACGAGGAAGAGGACCCGGTCGGGATAACGGTGCACAAGGCCAGGCACGGGGCTGTCATGATCCTCTCCGAGAGGATCGTCAGACTCGTCCCACGACCGCTCGAACTCGGACGTCACGGGAACGACCATCCTTCTCATGGGCTGGTCGGGTTCCATGGGGTCCAGCAGGCTTGCGTAGTAGGGTGTGATGTTCAGCGGGATGGCGCCGCCGCGCGTGTTGATGGCCATTTCTTCTTCGGCCGAGAGCCACAGCATCCGCGACAGCAGATCGACGCCGGTGATCCGGTTCTTGATCTGCCAGCGCCAGTCGTTCCATTCGGCGGCAGAGGCCTCGGGGTAGAACTGCTTTCTGAAGGCTTGGGACCGGGGGCTTGGCCTGCAGGTGGATGCCCCCCGGGAGGGCATGATGAAAACGCGACTGGTGATCCCTGTCGTGACGGGCGCCACGGGGGAAGAGGGGACTGGATTTTGAATTAGCTCATCCAGAGCTAAACCGGCAATGCCGGTGATTGGACCCGGAGGCTCTGCCTCCTGGTTCAGACAGACGTTTTCTTCCATCCGTTGTCCTCCTGACATATGTTCTTGACGATGAGCCGTTCTCTGTCGCGCTTTCAATTTCGATCCTGTGATCCCGTTCGCTTCACCGCTTTTTCATCGTCGGTCTGTCTGAAAAACGGCGCTCCATGATAAGAAGCACTTGATTCCTTTGTACGGAAGTTTATTTTATTGTCAAGCGTTTTTTGCATTTTCAGCGCACTTTTGGAAATTTTTTTTCAATATAATTCCGCGCACATCAGCGAGCAGTGCAAGATGCTTGCCACGAAGCACTTTCAAGACACCCCCTTCATGGATGCTCGACCTTTTCTGACGATTCATGCTGTAATGTCTTGAAACACAGATGTGGCGGTGTTCTCGCGACACGTCGTTTTCAATGCCCTTCCGGACTCGATTCCGGCAATGCACTTGCCTTTTCGACATTCATCATATAAATTAACGCAGAAATTTTGACGGATGAGGAAAAATATTCCCCATGATCGTTACCGACGGCAGGGAAGTCTGTCAGATCTGCAAGAAAAAGATGTCCATCGTCTTATGCGACGGCTGTTCGGTCCATCTTTGCGAAGACTGCCGCCGTTGGGACCTCTGGGGGTACGGTTGCGGGCATGTCGACACAAAGGCCTTCTGCGCGACCTGCTACGAGAATCCGGCCGTGAACCCGTACGGGGGCAACCACGGGGAACAATGAAGTACGAAGGAGACATCATCCGGCCTCCCAGCGAGGCCTATAGCCTATTGCTGCAGGTCACTGTCGGCTGCTCGCACAACAAGTGCACCTTCTGCCCGAGCTTCAAAGACAAGCGCTTCCGCATCAAGAGTCTCGAGGAGATCGTCGAGGATCTGGAATACGCATCCCGCAGGATCGGGCAGGTCGACAAGCTCTTCCTGTGCGACGGCGATGCCCTCATCATCCCCCAGAAACGCCTGCTGGAGATCCTGGACGCCATCCGTGTCCATCTTCCGGGCATCAGCCGCATCGGGACGTACGCAAACGCGAAGAGCATCCTGAGAAAGTCCGTCGGGGAAATGCGCGAGTTGAGGGAGCGGGGACTCGGCATCATCTACCTGGGCATCGAATCGGGCAATGAGGCGCTCCTCAGGAAGATCTGCAAAGGCGCAACGTACGAGCAGATCGTTGAAGCAGGCCGGAAGGTGAAAGAAGCGGGGATCACGCTTTCCGTAACGGTGCTCCTCGGCATCGGGGGTGTCGAGAAGAGCAAGGAGCACGCCCGTGACACGGCCCGCATCCTCACGGACATCGACCCGGACTTCGCCGGTGTCCTGACGGTCATGCTCGTTCCGGGCACACCGCTTCATGATGAAGCCGGAGCCGGGACGTTCGTTCTGCCCGGCACGTTCGAACTTCTCGAAGAGTTGCGAGTCATCGTAGAGGAATCCCGCTTCAGCAACTGCTTCTTTACCGCGAATCACGCCTCCAACTACCTGCCCATCCGGGCGCGGATGCCCCGGGACAAGGAAAAGATTGTTCGCCTGATTGGAGAGGTCGTCCGGCGAGCCGACACGTCCGCTCTGAGACCCGAATTCATGCGGGGACTGTGAATGAGCAAACCCTCTGTTTCCGGCCGGGCCATGGAATGGCTGAAATCCTTCTTCGGCGGCGGGAAGGAAAAGGAGCAGTCGCGTCTCGAGGAGGAGATCCAGTCGATCATCGACGAGGGCGAGCAGAAAGGTCTTATCGATGAGCGCTCCGGCGAGATGATCCAGAGCATCCTGGAATTCCGCGATACGGTGGCCCGCGAGGTCATGATCCCGCGAACGGAAATCGTGGCGGTCCCGAGGGATGCCCCCGCTGCAGAGATCATCGACCAGGTGGCGCTTCATGGTTATACCCGGATGCCCGTTTACGACGGCAGCGTCGACAACATCATCGGCATCCTGAACGTGAAGGACCTGCTGAGACTCTGCCTGAAGCCCATCGACGAGGCGGACCTCATGCCGCTTCTTCGGAAACCCTACTACATCCCCGAAACCAAGAATATTCACCTGCTGCTTCACGAGCTCAAGGATCAGCGTCAGCACATGGCCATCGTGATCGATGAGTACGGAGGGACGGCGGGTCTGGTCACGCTCGAGGACCTCATCGAGGAGATCGTCGGCGAGATCCGGGACGAGCACGATGCCGATGAAACGGGCTTTACAGACCTTCCCGACGGATCCGTGCTCGCGGACAGCCGAATCGAGATCGAAAAGATCGAAGAGCGCTTCAGCGTGACCCTCCCGAAGGGGAAGTACGAGACGCTCGCCGGGTTCATCCTGCATCTCATACGGAAGATCCCGCTCACCGGCGATGTGATCCGTCACGACGCACTGGAAATGGTCATTGCCTCGGCCGACGAACGCAGCATCAAGAAGGTCAAGATCCGAAGACTGGGAGAGACACCATCATCAAAACCCTGAAAAAGCCACATCGGGAACGATCCGCAACGGGAAAAGCAGGGCTCGACATCCAAACGGCGGGCCTGTCCATCGTGTCGGGGTGCCTTCTCGTGCTCTCCTTCCCCAAGTTCGGTCACGGGGCCGTAGCCTGGGTGGCGCTCGTCCCCCTTCTTTACGGATTGAGGTCTCTCAACGCGTCTCGCGCGCTGCTAGCGGGGATGCTCGCAGGTTTCGTGCAGTACGCAGGCCTTCTGTACTGGGTGACCTATGTCGTCGTTCACTACGGACAGCTGCCCGTGGCGTTGGGCGTCCCCGTCATGATGCTCCTCGCCCTGTATCTCAGTCTCTATGTGGGAATTTTCGCCGGCGGGGTTGTCCTCTTCCGCCAGCGCGGGATGCCGGTAATCGTTGCCGCGCCACTGCTCTGGACGGTCATCGAGTACGCAAAGTCAATGCTCTTCACGGGATTTCCCTGGGAAAATCTGTCTCACTCCCAGTACCTGCACCTGCCGCTCATTCAGGTGTCGGACATCACGGGCGGCTACGGGATCAGTTTCCTCATTGTCCTCGTCAATGCGGCCATCTGCGGTTTCAGCGACACGGACAAGGCCGGCCGCAGGGGGGCCCTTGCCGGTGCCGCCGCGGCCGCGCTTTTCCTCGTCCTGGCGACGGGCTACGGCGTATGGCGCATCAGCGATGTCACAAGCCGGTTTGAATCGATCCCGCAGCAGACCGTGGCCCTCATCCAGGGCAACATCGACCAGAGCATCAAGTGGGAGCCCTCTTTCCAGAATGAGTCCGTGCGGATCTATCGGGATCTTTCCCTGCGGGCTGCAAAAGAAAGTCCCCAACTTATCGTCTGGCCCGAGACGGCGACGCCCTTCATGTTTCAGAATCACGACGAGCTCCACCAGGCTGTCGTCGGCGTAGCGCAAAGCACCGGGGCCTATCTGCTGTTCGGCAGTCCGAGTTACACACGCCGCGAAGGGGAGATCCGTTTCCAGAACAGCGCTTTCGTCCTGTCCCCGACAGGCGAGATCATCGGCAAGTACGACAAGGTGCATCTCGTTCCCTACGGGGAGTACGTGCCTCTCCGGCCGCTTTTCCCATTTATCGAGAAGCTGGCCGTCGGGGTGGGGGACTTCCTGGCCGGCTCGGGGTTCCAGCCGGTCACCCTTGCAGGCGAGCGGATCGGCTTCCTCATCTGCTATGAAGGGATTTTCCCCGAGATCGGACGCGCCTATGGCCGCAGCGATGCGTCGCTGCTGGTGAACATCACCAATGACGCATGGTTTGGCACAACATCTGCACCTTTTCAACATCTCTCGATGACCGTGTTCAGGGCCGTGGAAAACAGGCTCTACGTGGTGAGGGCGGCAAACACGGGAGTGAGCGCGATCATCGATGCAACGGGCCGGATCACGGCACAGACGGGTCTCTTTGAGAGGACGTTCTTGACGGGCCCTGTGCGGATTCATCGGATGGGGTCCTTTTACACACAATACGGCGATCTCTTCGTCTTCTTCTGCATGATCGCCCTGCTTGTGATATTCTGCAAACCGGGAGGACGAATGACATGGTTGAAGAAATTCAGGAAATGATGGCAGACCTCGCGAAACGGGTGGAAATCCTGCGAGGTTGTCTTTGACATAGACGGACTGACGCAGAGGCTTGCCGAACTGGAAAAGGAATCGGCAAAGGCCAACCTGTGGGATGAGCCCGAGCGTGCGAAGGACGTCCTGCGGGAAAAGAACAAGATCGAGTCGACCCTCCAGACCTGGTCGGGGATCTGCAACGAGATGAAGGACATGGATGTCCTCTTCGAGCTGGCCCGGGAGGCGCAAGACGAAAAGACCTTCGAGGAGATCAAGGGAAATCTCGAACGGCTCGCATCGAATGTCAGGGGCGAGGAAGTCCGCCGCATGCTCGGCAGGGAAGAGGACCGGCTCAACGCCATTCTCACCGTCCACGCAGGCGCAGGCGGTACGGAAGCCCAGGACTGGGCGGAGATCCTGCTGCGCATGTATCTGCGGTGGGCGGAAAAAAGGTCCTTCCGGACTCAGATCCTCGACTTTCAGCCCGGTGAAGAAGCGGGGCTCAAAAGCGCCACGGTGGAACTGGAGGGGGAATACGCCTTCGGCTACGCCAAGGCCGAATCGGGAATCCACCGTCTGGTCCGGATTTCGCCCTTCGACGCCGCTGCGCGGCGCCACACCTCCTTTGCGTCGGTCTTTGTCTATCCCGAAGTGGGGGACGAAATCGTGATCGACATCGAAGAAAAGGATCTGAGGATCGACACCTACCGGTCATCCGGAAAGGGAGGCCAGCATGTCAACAAGACGGACTCGGCCGTCCGGATCACCCACCTGCCCACGGGCATCGTCGTCCAGTGCCAGAACGAGCGCTCCCAGCACAAGAACAAGGCCATGGCGATGAAGGTGCTTCGCTCCAGGCTCTACGAGATGAAACTCCAGGAGCAGACCGACAAGATGGATGAGCTTCACAAGACGAAAAAGGATATCGCCTGGGGAAGCCAGATCCGGTCCTACGTGCTCCACCCGTACAAGATGATCAAGGACCACCGGACGAATCTCGAGGTGGGCAACGTTCAGAAAATTCTAGACGGGGATCTCGACGAATTCATCGAGGCCTACCTGATCAACGCCTCGTAATCGGCCTGACTCGAAACTGGCGTGGATTGGACGTCTCGGAATTCGCCGTTGACAGGTCGAAAGGTTGTTTGTTAGAAGCCAGTGTGATTGTGAACATGGCCGTGCATCGGCCATGAAAGGATGGAATGAATGCCGGTAT
>DASRZY010000012.1:0-2661 GCA_035685905.1 Syntrophales bacterium | reverse complement strand
AGAAGATGATCCACCAGCTCCCTGCTGCCCGGCGAGAGCGTGTCCTCGAAGAGTTTCCGGGTCGGGTACCCGCCGAGGGCCTGATCCAGGAACCCGGGGCCGAAACCGAAGGCCTTTGCCGCGCTGCGAATGAAAACCGCCCCGGCCTCTTCCGGCGTCGGTGCGTTTGCAAATTCAACGACGAGTCTTCCGAAATGCAGATCCTGTTTCCCCTTCATGCCGGTTTCTCCGTTGTTCGAGCGATGAGGATCGAAAATAACCAAATGTCTTCTTCTTTTCAAGGCCAAAGAATTCCCCTGCGGATAAAACCTTTACAAAATTTTCCCTCTCCCTTGAGGGAAAAAAGCGGAACAAGATCATTCCCCCTCACCTCAATCCTCTCCCACGCAGGGGAGAGGAAGACTAAGGAAAGGGTCTTCACAAGGGGGACCAAAGGGGGATTTGTTGTTCCGTTGGCTTTCCGGAATCCCGAATCCCGAAGCCCGATGCCGGATCCCGCCGCCGAAGGCGGCATACATTCCTGGCACGGGCTTTGCTGTAAGAGCATTCGGCGCAGCCAATACACCGGCTGAATGAATCTTATCGCGGAAATCGACCTGATCTGGGCAGATGCGCCAAGGGGGGCAGCAGGTCCATGCGGCGTGCGGTTGCAAGCACGACGAGATCCGTAATGGACGCACATGCTGCTGCAGAGAATAATAAAAAGGAATATTTTTTTCATCGGGCTTGTCGGGGCCCTGCTTTTATTCCTGCCCGGGCGCCAACCTGTCTTTGCCGCCGAGGAAACAATCACAGCAAGTTCCGTTGCGAAATTCGCAGCCGGCATCCTGGCCTCCGCAGCGGTGCACGAGACGGCGCATGCCCTCGTTGCAGCGGCAACGGACACCCCCATGACCTGGAAAGTCGGCAACTACAACCAGCCGCTTGCTTTCGAGGAAAAAGCCGCCAGCAATTCAAAAGCCGTCGCCGTCTACTCGGCAGGCCTGATCGCGCAGTTGATCTGCTCAGAAATCATCCTGGATGTGGATTCCGTCAACAAGAACGACGCCTTTGTTCGCGGCATGATGACGTGGAACATCCTGAACCCCATCCTCTACTCCCTGGACTACTGGGTATTCAGGGTCTCCAACCAGCAGAACGGGAATACCTACCAGGGGGACCTTGCGGGAATCGAATACAACTCGAGCGAGGGCACGGCCCAGGCCTTTGCCATCGGCATCACCGCCATTGCAGCCTTCCAGGGCTATCGTTTCCTCAAGACACAGGACTGGGCGCCGGACTGGCTGAAAGCCGCACCGGACAACGTCAATGTCCTCCCCCTGCGCAGCGGCGGCGCCATGCTGACCTACGAATTGAGATTCTAGGCCGCCCGCTGACCCGCCGTCCGCTTTCTTGCCAAAGAGAATCTTCCCGGTGTGCTTCACCCTGCCCTGCTATGCTGTGCTTGGCGAACACGCAATGCCCGACTGAACAGGCAAGCAAAGGGTCAGGGAGCGCGGCAGGTATTTTTTTACTTGAAAGAAACATCATTCGAGGCTAACAGAATGAATCCATGGGGACCGCAAAAGAAATCAAGTTCTTCATCATCAAGAACTTTCTCACCTCGCTGGCCTATCACGTCTGCAGCCTGCACGCGAAGACGATCAGGGTCATCCCCGAGGGCATCGACATGGTTCAGGGGCATATCGCGAAGGGCGGGACGGTGATCTTTGCCTGCTGGCACCAGCGCTTCTTCAGCGGGTTTTTCGTGCCCAGGATATTCGGGATGAACCCCTGCATCATGATCAGCCAGAGCCGCGACGGCGACGTCGTCTCCGACGTGGTGGCCCGCATCGGCTGGGTCCCGATACGGGGCTCGACCTCCCGCGGGGGCAAGAAAGCCCTCCAGGAAATGATCGCCGGGGTCGAGAAATACCGGATGAGCGGGCACATCGTCGACGGTCCCCAGGGACCGCCTCACATCATCAAGCCGGGCCTCATTGCCCTGGCATCGCTGACGGGCGCGGCCATCAGCCCCGGGTATATCTCCTATGAGAACCCGTGGGTCGCCAACAGCTGGGACCGCTTCATGATCCCCAAGCCCTTCAGCCGCGTCCTTCTCCGGGCCGGCGACTTCATATTCGTTCCGAAGGATCTCGATGAGAAGGCATTCGAGGCTGTGCGTCTCGACGTCGAACGCACGATGATCGAGGGTTACGCCGAGGCGGATGCATCCTGGAAGCGGCGATAAGCCTTCCAGGAGCAGACAGTATACAGCAGACAGCCTACAGCCTTAAGAAACAGATCCCCCTTTGCGTAAGGAAGCAAGGGGGGATTTTGCTGTCTACTGTATGCTGTTTGCTGTCGGCTTCGTATAGCCGCTTCCAGAGCGACAAGACGGGCGTGGATTCCTCACTCCCGGTGGGATATTTCCCGGGCCCGAAGAGTCACGAGGGTGGATTTTTCTTGATCTTCACTCAGACACTCAAGCACTCAGACACTTCTTTTCCACTAGCCACTAGCCACGAGCCACTAACCACTTCTTCACTGGTCACTGGTCACCGGTCACCGGTCACTGCCTTTACACGATGGTGGCTTTGTAGAACTTCACCAGGTAATCAAACCCCGACCACATGGAAAGCACGAGCGCGACGTAGATGAAGGCCCTGCCGATGGTGCTGG
>DASRZY010000011.1:0-7590 GCA_035685905.1 Syntrophales bacterium | reverse complement strand
CGGTCGCCCCGTACATCTGGTAGGTGTCGATCCCGTACTGCTTCTCGAACTCTTCCCTCAGGGCCGGTTGCAGCGGTTCCGCAGCAAAGGAGGCCCTGCCGATCTTGAAATCTCTTTTGAAGTCATGGCCCATCTCTTCTGCCTTCCCGATGATCGCCTTGAGAAAACTCGGCGTCCCGGTGTATCCCGTCACCTTGAGATCCCGGATGAGCTGCACCTGGATGGCTGTGCTCGATGCCCCGGACGGCACGACTGTCGCGCCGACGCGCCTCAACCCGCTGTGAAACGTGAGACCCGCCGCAACGAGATGGTAAGAAAACGCGTTCAACACCACGTCTCCCGGACCAAACCCGGCTGCATGGTAGGCCCTGGACCAGATCAGGTCCGATTCCGAGAGGTGAGGCTCGTAAACCGGCCCTGGCGAAGTGAAGATCCGGTCGACGTCGGCATCGGGATTGCCCAGACCGGCATAGGGAGGGTCATCGATCTGCATCTGTACGATTTTCTCCCGCGAGACGACGGGGAGCCTCTTCAGAAGATCGAAGGCAATTTTTTTTGCGGGCTTGATCCCGATGGCCTCGATTTGCTCTCGAATGATCGGCGATTTTTTCACGGCCAGCCGCATCATCCCAGCCAGTTCCGCTGCTTGACCATCCCGGCGCTCCTCGACGGTCCTTGTTTCCTTTTCATCAAAATAAGGCGACCGCTTTTTCGTTGCCATTTTTTCCCCCATGAGTCGGTGTCTTTCTTTCCCTAAACCCTGCACCCTTGTCCCTGGTCCCTGGTCCCTTTCTTTCAGAGCCATCGCTTCCGCCGCTTGTATGCCTTCACATCCCGGTAGGATTTCGTCCCCGCCACCCCCATGCCCAGGTAGAACTCCTTGACGTCGGGGTTTTCCCTCAGATCATCCGCACGGCCTTCCATGACGACCTTGCCGTTTTCCATTACATAGCCGTATGTGGCAATCTGCAGGGCCATGTTGGCGTTTTGCTCCACGAGAACGATCGTTGTGCCGTCCTCCCTGTTGATCCGCTCGATAATTTCAAATATCTCGCGGACGATGAGCGGCGCGAGACCCAGAGACGGCTCATCCAGGAGCAACAGCTGGGGGTGGGCCATGAGGGCCCGGCCGATGACGAGCATCTGCAACTCTCCGCCGCTGCAGTAACCTGCAAGCGCCTTTCGGCGCTTTGTCAATGCCGGGAAATAGTGGTAGACCTTCTCCAGATCCTGTTTGTAGGGCTTTCCCCAGCGAGTCGCCGTCCCCACTCGAAGGTTCTCTTCGATGGTGAGATATTTGAAAGGCTGCCGGCCTTCGAGGACCTGGATGATCCCCGCCCGCGTGATCGTCTCCGGCGAGTGGTTGTGGATCGGCTTTCCGTCAAAGAGGATGCTCCCCTCGGTGACGTCCCCGTTCTCCGGCTTCAACAACCCCGATATGGCCTTCAACGTCGTCGTTTTCCCTGCGCCGTTGCTCCCGAGAAGCGAGACAATCTGCCCCGGCTCCACGGAAAGAGAGACCCCCTTGAGGACCTGGATCACGTCGGAATAGATCACACTGATGTTGTTAATGACAAGCAGCTTGCTCTCACTCATTCCATTTACCCCTGTACCCTGGACCTAGTATGAGAAGGGCCACAGTTTGAAATTTGATCGGATGATCCGCCACACCTCTGCAATCCCCTTCGGTTCAAAAAGAATGAAAAGCACGATCGCGAGACCAAAAACGAATTCCCGCAGCGGTGCCAGCGTGAGTTCGATCCCGGCAAGAGCACTCATGTTCATGTTCATGACGGCGTCCGTCACCCACCGCAGCCCCTCGTTGAGCAACGTGATGAAAACAGTCCCGAAGATGGCCCCGGGGATGCTCCCCAGGCCGCCGATGATGATCATGGCGATGTATTCCACGGAGAGTCCCAGTGTGAACGGCTCCGCGGTGATGCTGATCATGTAGTAGGCCCAGAGGGCCCCGGCAACGCCTGCATAAAATGAACTTACGCCGAAGGACAGGAGCTTGTACCGGAAGATGGGAATCCCCATCCCCTCGGCGGCCCGGTCATTGTCCCGGATGGCCACGAAGGCCCGCCCATAGCGGGTTCGCATGAGGTTCACGGCGCCGAAGATCATGACGATCACGGACAGGTAGATGACGTAGAAAAAACTCAGATCGCCGGCGATATCGAACCCGAACAGGGACGGAACCGGCAGCGTGATTCCCATTGTACCGCCCGTGACGCTCTCCCAATGAACAAGCACATATTCGATGATGAACTGCCCGGCAAGCGTTGCAATGGTCAGGTACAACCCTTTCAACCGCCCCGAGGGGATGCCGAAGACCATGCCGACAACAGCCGTGATCAGCCCCGCCAGCGGAAGCACGACAAGAAAGGGCATGCCGTACGTCACAGCAAGAATTCCCGCCGAGTAGGCGCCGACCCCGAAGAAAGCGCCGTGTCCCAGTGAGATCAGACCCGTGTAGCCCACGAGGATGTTGAGCCCGAGGGCCGCGATGGCCGATATCCCGATGAGGTTCACGACGTAGAGGAAATAGGGAGTTGCGACCCACGGCACAATGGCAAAAAGGATGGCCAGCCCCACAGCGGCCCAGAGCCTCCCGAAATCCGTTTCGAAAACGGCCAGTTCCTCGCGATATCGAACCTTGAAATTCCCGCAGGGACGGAACCGAAGAGTCTTCATGCCCGAGGTATCCCTTTCAAACACGCTCGATTTCTACCAGCCCGAAGAGGCCGTACGGTTTCACAAGCAGGATGAAGACCAATGCGATGTAGGGCACGACATCCCGCAGCGACGGCGAGAGATACCCGCCCGTGAACGTCTCCAGCAAGCCGATGATGAGCCCCCCGATGATCGCCCCGCCGATCGAGTCGAGCCCGCCCAGGATGACGACCGGAAAGACCTTCAGGCCTACGGAAGAGAGTTCGTGGACGTTGATGCCGTTGATGATGCCCAGCACGATCCCGCTGATTCCGGCCACCATTGCCGCGATGGCCCATGAAAGCGCAAAGACTCGCCGCACGTGCACACCCAGGGACAGTGCAGCAGTCTGGTTGTCCGCCACGGAGCGCATGTAGATGCCCTGGGAGGAAAATTTGAAAAACAGGCCGAACATCAGGAGAAACAGGCTCCCGATGATGACGGCCGCCACATAGACCGGCGGCACCTGTACGATGCCCCAGTTGATGCCCAGCCCCTCGGGCAGGAAGTCCGGGTAGGTGTAAAGGTTTCCGCCCCACACGAGCAGCATCCCGCCCTTGAACATGGCGGCAAGCCCCACGGTGAGCATGATGACCTGGATCAAAGGCTCGCCGATGAGCGGCCGCAGGAAGATCCGCTCGATGACAAATCCAAGAACGAAGGCCCCCGCCAGCGTCACGAGAAAGCCCAGCCAGATGGGCAGTTGGGCCCAGGTCACCATGGCCAGGAACAGGAATGCGCCGAAAGCCAGGACCTCGCCGTGGGCGAAGTTGAGCACACTGGAGGACTTGAAAATCATGACGAAGCCCATGGCCGAGAGGCCATAGAGAAAACCGATACTGATCCCGTTGATAAAAAGCTGAAGGAAGAAATCCATGCGCGTCTCCTTACTGGGTGTCGATGATGCGGACCGTCGTTTCTATTTTCCCCACCTGGCCGTCGCGATAGCGGACCTGGCTCTTGACCTCGAGTTCCCTGAGGTTGCGGTACATGGCCTCGATGAGGTTGAGGTACAGGCCGTAGACGAAACGCCGGCGCACCTTGCCGGTTCGTGTCAGCTCTTCGTCGTCGGCGTCGAGCAGCTTGTAGAGGAGGATGAACTTGCGGATCTTCATGTAGTCGGGAAGCCGCTCGTTCACCGCGCGGATCTCGCCGAGGATGAGTTCCTCCACCTTCGGCTGCTGCGAGAGGTCCGTGTAGGTCGTGTAGGGGATCATCCTCTCCTCGGCCCAGTTGCCCACGTTGCCCATGTCGATGTTGATGAAGCAAGCGATATAGGGCCTCCCCTCGCCGAAGGTGACGGCTTCCTTGATGTAGGGGCTGAACTTGAGCCGGGTCTCGATGAAATCGGGCGAAAATGCGGCACCGGACTTGTTCCGGATGATTTCTTCCTTTCGGCCAATGATGACCAGGTGGCCGTCGGGGTCCAGGTAGCCTGCATCCCCCGTTCGCAGCCAGCCGTCCCGGTAGGCCTCCTCGGTTGACTTGTAGTCGTTGTAATACCCCACGAAATTGGAAAGGCTCTTCACAAGGACTTCCTGATCCTCGGCGATCCTCACCTCCGTGTCCGGCAGGGCCTTCCCGACCGTTTCGGGTTTCACCTCGTTGTCGGGCTGCGCCTGGAAGATCCCGCCCGCCTCGGTGAGGCCGTAGCACTGTTTCAGATTGAGCCCGCAGGCGCGGAAAAATCGGATGACCTCAGGACTGATCGGGTGTCCGCCCGTGTAGGCGCTCTTCATGGCCAGGCAGCCTACACGATCCATGAGGGGCCGGAAAACGAGCGACTCTGCGGCACGCCTCATCCAACGAAGCCCCGTCGAGATGGGCGCCTTCCTGGCCTCCAGGTCAACGGCCTTTTGTCCGATCCGCTCGGCTGCCGAGAAGAGCTTTCGCTTCACGAAACCCGCATCGGCCATTTTGACGCGGATCCTCGAAGCCAGATCCTCCCAGAATCGTGACGAGGAGACGATGATGTCCGGCCCGATTTCACGGAAATCCGTTTCGATGGTCTCCGCCGTTTCGGGGAAATTCATCGTCAGGCCGCCTGTCAGCGTGATGCCGGCACCCCAGATCTGATCGACGATCCAGGCCGGAGGCGTGATGGAGAGCCAGTTGGAACCGATCCCGATGGGAGTTGCGGAAAGCCACTTGCACGCCATGGCCGTGAAATTCCGATGGGTGAGCATGGCGAGCTTGGGAAGCCCCGTCGTCCCGGAGGTCTGGATCATGACGGCCACGTCGTCGGGGCGCCCGCGCCAGAGCTCCGAAGGGAAGAGCTGCGGTTTTTCCCTCTCCCGTTCGTCGCCCCGTTCAAGCAGCTCCCGGAAGCTCAGGAGCCATGGGTCCTTCCGATAAGTCCGCATCCCCGTGGGGTCCAGGTAGACGACGGATTTGACGAACCCGAGCCTCGAGCGCGTCTCGATCAGCTTGTCGACTTGTTCCTGGTCCTGGACGACAACAACAGTGGCCTGGAAACGTTTCAAGGCTTCGGCCAGCTCATCGGCGATGGAAGAAGTGAAGAGATTGACCGTGACACACCCCAGGGCCTGGGCGCCCAACTCACTGAAGAGCCATTCGGGGTGGTTGTTGGTCACGATGGCGACGTTTTCCTTGCGCCGCAGACCCAGGCTCGTCAGGCCCAGCGCCGTGCGCCGGACATACCCGAAATAGTCCGACCAGCTGTACGTCTGCCAGATCCCGAATGCTTTTTCCCGGATGGCCGTGTTCCCCGCTCCCAGGCGTTTTGCCTGCTCGCCCAGGATCTGCGGCAGCGTGAACTTGCCGTATGTCTCGAGCGTTGCGGTATCGAGCTTTGCCGGCCCGCCGTTGCCGTTCACACGCGGCCTGATCTCCGAGACCGTCATCGGCCACCTCCAGCCCCGGCCGCTTCGCTTGCTTCCACGGCCCCGTCACCCAGGTAGGCCCGGACCACATCGTGGTTTCCCTGGATCTCCTGCGGCGTTCCCTCGGCGAGTTTCTCGCCGAAGTTGAGCACCATGATCCTCTTGGAGATGCTCATGACGATCGACATGTCGTGCTCCACGAGGACCATGGTCTGCCCCCAGGATTCAGAGAGTTCCAGGAGGAACCGCACCATGTCCTCTTTCTCTTCCAGGTTCATCCCGGCGAAGGGCTCGTCGAGGACGAGGAGCTTCGGCTCGAGGGCGAGCGCCCGGCCCAGCTCGACACGCTTGCGCATCCCGTAAGGGAGCGAGCCCACCAACTTCTTGCGGATCGACTGGATTTCCAGGAAGTCGATGATCTCCTCGATGATCCGCCGCTGCCGGATCTCCTCGCTTTTCGCCTTCCGGGAAAAGAGCGAGGCCGCGGCAAGGCCGTAGCGGCAGTGTAAATGGCGGGCCAGCAGGAGGTTGGCGAGCACGCTCATCCCCGGGAAGAGCTCGATGTTCTGGAAGGTCCTGCCGATCCCGTGCTCGATGTGCCGGTGCGTCGGCAGGTTCGAGATGTCCTTCCCGTTGAAGAGGATTCTGCCCTCCTGAGCCTTGTAGTAGCCCGTGATGCAGTTCAACAGGCTGGTCTTGCCGGCCCCGTTGGGCCCGATGACGGAGACGAGCTCGCCGGTCCGGACGGTCAGGTCCACGTTGCTGACGGCCGTGATGCCGCCAAAGCGCAGCGTCAGCCGCTCCACGACGAGCTCCGCGAGTCGTTGATCCTGCGGTCTCTCGGAAAATATCGTCGGCTCCCCGCGATAGGCTTTCATGTCCCGTCTCCTATTTCAGGTGCCTGATCTTTTCTTTTCCCGGTGTGTAGAAATCCGTCAGCGGTTTGAAGGAGCCGTCCTCCCGCACCTGGACGATGCGGCCCCGGAAAGAACCTTCGTGGTTGGTCTTCGTGTAGGTCACGTTGGGGACGATCCCGCCGAAATCCTCGTTCGTGAAAGCCTCCATGGCCTTGTTGATCGTCTCACGGTCGACCTTTCCGTATTTTTCCTGGGCCCGAAGAGCGGCGCGCTCCATGAGCATCCCCACAACGACGCCTTCCCAGTAGGCGGCATCGAAGCGGGTCACGGTCTTGTATTTCGCCCAGAGTGTTTTCAGCGTCTCGATGCCGGCCCCCTTGTCGCCGGGCAGCCCGCCGGGGAACTGCATCTTCAACCGGTCGCGGATGATGCCCTTGCCGAGCTTGAAGAAATCCGGGTCGGTGGACGTCCAGGTTCCGAAGAACTGCGGGCCGTACTGGAGGCGATCGGCGCTCTTGAAGGCCGTGATGATTGTCGCCGGGAGCATCTGCATGAAGACATACTCGGCGCCGCTCTTCTTCAGGCGGAGCAGCTCCGTTGTCAGATCCACGGTCTTGGGCGGGAACTCCTCAATGGCAACGATGTTGATGCCGTTGGCCTTCGCATATTCCTGGCTGGGCTTGTGGATGGAGCGCCCGTAAGCATTATTGTACGTAAGGAGACCGACCTTGGGCGGCTCGTTTCCCTTGTGGATGGACTTGATGTACTCGAGTACGGCCGCGCAGTCCAGGCGGTAGCTCCCGAACGGCAGATACATGTAATCGACGGGTTTTTCAAGGAGCTCCCAGCTCGTCGAGTAGTTGACGGTGGGGATCTTGTATCCCTGGACGATCGGTTTGGCAGCCAGTCCCTCGCCGGCTCCCCAGGTCGCAATCATGTCAACCTTGTCCTGGATCGCGAATTTCTTGACGGCCGCAACGGCCTCGGGCACCTTGTAGCCGGTGTCGACGAGGATCAGTTCGATCGGTTGCCCCTTCACCCCCCCTTTGACTTCGTTGACGTAGCGCAGATAGTCCTGGGTCCCCTTGGCATGATACTGGCCCCAGGTGGATGCGGGACCGGTGAGGTTGATGGCGGCACCGATCTTGATCGCCGCCGTCGCCCCTGCCCCCATG
>DASRZY010000010.1:0-14200 GCA_035685905.1 Syntrophales bacterium | reverse complement strand
ATCAACCAGTACAAGAAGGCGAAGGAGATACTGGAGAAGAGGCTCAGTATCATCAACTATCTCGAGAAGAATCGATTTGCCAAAGTCCTTTTCTTGGATGATCTAACCTCCATGGTTCCGGTCAATCAGGTCTGGATCAAGTCGATGAAGGAATCGGAGACGGACGTCAAGATCGACGGCTTCGCGAAGGACAATATCGCCATCGCCAAGTTCATGAGAAACCTGGAGAAATCCGAGCAACTCACCTCCGTCGACCTGGTTTCATCGAAGCAAACGGAAATCGCAGGCAACCGGCTCAAGCAGTTCACCCTGTCCTGCGGTCTCAAGAAGGGGTTCTGAGCATGGCACTGAGCGTTGACGATATCACAAGAATGCCCCTGCGGCAGAAGGTCCTGGCGCTGTTCGTGCTCTTCATTTTGCTGGGATTCGCCTACTTCTCGCTCTACTACCAGAACGCTCTGATGGAGGAGGAGAAACTCGAGCAGAACCTTGCTGCCCTCCAGGTCGAACTTGCCCAGAAGCAGAAGCTGATGGAGGAAAAGATCAAGTTCGAAAAGGATATTGCCGAGCTGCAGGCGCAGTTGAAGGTGGCCATGGCAAAACTTCCCGAGCAGAAAGAAATTCCGGGATTGCTCATTTCCATGTCTGAGGCCGAGGGTCTGGGTGGAGTCGAGTTCCAGCTCTTCGAACCCTTGGCTCCTGTTGAGAAGGAATTCTATGCCGAACTTCCCGTGAAGATCGCCCTCACCGGAGTGTACCACGATACGGTCACCTTCTTTGAAAAGGTAGCGAAACTGCCCCGGATCGTCAATGTGTCCGATATCTCAATGGAAAAGCGCGAAGGGGTAAAAGACAGCAACGGCGCCAAGGGCCCCGTTCTGGCCACGTCCTTCCTGATCAAGACGTACATGTTTGTTGAAAAGCCCGTTGAAGGGAGCAAGAAGGCTGATGGAACGGATAAAAAAGCGGCTGAGAAGAAATAAGCTCCTGGCGGGAAGCCTGGTCATGGTCTTCCTGCTTGCGATCTTCGTGATTGCCGCCCTGGCGGCTGCTGCCCCTGCGGCCAAGCCCGCAGAGGCAAAACCGGAGATCCACCCGGAGGCCACCCCTCCTGAAATGCCGGATTACCGCTACGATTCCAGGGGGAAGATCGACCCCTTCAAACCGTTCGTGAGGCTGGAGGTGCCCCCCCCCACTGCGAAAAAGGCCCCGGAGCGAAAACTGACGGGCCCCCTTACGCCGCTCCAGCGGATTTCCCTGGACAAGGTTCGTGTGACGGGCATCGCCGGCTCGTCATCAAAGCGCGTCGCCATGGTCGAAGACGGCGGGGGCAAGGGGTACATGGTATACGTCGGCACTCTCATCGGCACAAACGGGGGACGAGTGCTCCAGATTCTCCCGGATCGGGTCATCGTGGAAGAACATGTCGATAACGGCAAAGGCAAAGAAAAATCTCACCGCGTGGCGTTGAAGCTCCATAAAGAAGAAGGCGAGGGAAGACCATGAAGAAGTTGAGCCTGTGGGCACTGACGATCTCATTCTGTGTGATGCTGGTTACCGGTTGCGCAACGATGAACGCCGGGCCCGGATCTTCCGATCCTGCGGAGGCGGCACCTGCGGCTGCAGCCGCGGGTGCGAGCACCGCCAGCGTGGGATATGTCGAAAAGATCACCTTCGGCAAGACGATGGACAAGGAGAAAGTCATTATCTCCACATCCAAGCTCACGGGGTACACAGCCTCGAGGGAAGCGGCCAAGACGCTCGTCATCACCCTTGACAAGATGTATGTGCCCGATGACCTGAAGAAAAAAATATCCCAGGCGGACCTCAAGGCCATCGAGGGCGTCTATGCGACCCAGGAGAAAACGGGCGACAAGCCCGTCACGGCCATCAAGATCGTGCTGAAAGAGGCCATTCCTCATCTGGTGCGCGAACAGGGCAACGAGTTGATCGTCGATGTCGACACCGTCTACATGCCGCAGAGCTTCACCATGACGAAAGAGGTGGATCGGATCCGGGCCACGCAGCCCGAGGCGACGAAGAAGGAGATCAAGGTCGACAAGAAGGACGGCAAGGTTTACACCGGGCAGAAGATCACGGCCGATTTCCAGGACGCCAACATCCGCAGCGTCTTCCGCCTCATCGCGGAAGTCAGCGGCCTCAATATCGTGGCCGGCGAGGACGTCAAAGGGCTGATCACGATGCAACTCAAAGAGGTGCCCTGGGATCAGGCCCTCGAGACGATCCTCGATGTGCAGACGCTGGGGACGAAATCGCAGGGAAACGTGATCGTTGTCATGCCCGTTGAAAAGATAAAGAAGGCCGAGGAGCAGCGCCTCAAGGAGGACGTTTCCCGCGGCAAGCTGAAGCAGATCTCCATCGAGGCCCAGATTGTCGAAGCCAACGACTCCTTCGTGCGAAGAATCGGCGTGCAATGGGGCGGCGGCTTGTGGACGACCGCCAATGGCGTGACCCTGGGGGCCCTTGGCGGCTCGGCAGGCTATGCCACGACGACGACATCGACGGCCGTCACGGGAGCGACAACAGCCCTGCAGAGCTTCCCCAACGGCGTCGGCTTCGGCAACAGCAACCTGGCGGTGAATTTCCCCTACACCTTCACGGATACCCCGCTTCTGGGCATCATTGCGGGAGGGAGCAATTTTGTTGTCAGCGCCCAGATCCACGCGCTGGAAAGCTCGAGCGAGGGCAAGATCATCTCCAGCCCGAAGGTCACGACGCTGGACAATGTCAAGGCGACCATCAAGCAGGGCGAAGAAATCCCCTACGTGACCCAATCCACCTCCGGCGGCGTCATCACCCAGACGGTGCAGTTCAAGGAGGCGGTGCTCAAGCTCGATGTGAAGCCGACCATCACCCCCGAGGGCAAGATCTCCATGGAGATCAAGGCCACCAATGACTACGCCGACTACACGCGATCGATCCAGGGAAATCCGCCCATCAACAAGAATGAGGTCGACTCCACCGTCGTCGTCCACAACGGGGACACGATCGTCATCGGCGGTATCTACAAGGCCTCGGACAATAAAGTGGTCAGTGGCGTTCCCGGTCTCTACAAGGTCCCGGTTTTGGGCTGGCTCTTCAAGGCGGAAGACGAACAGCGGCTGCGTCGGGAAATCCTGATCTTCATCACCCCGAAGATCGTACCGGACGGCAAAGACGCCTGATCCATGAAGACATCGCGAAGGTAGGACGTCAAAGACCGAAGAAGAGAAAAAGAAACCCCGCTGCCCCCAGGGCAGCGGGGTTTCTTTTCATTTCTTGACACACTGGGGCCCCTATGCTACGTGCCCCGTAATGCCGACCGGGCAGGAAAACCGGCAACGTGTGAACAGGGCCAATCAGACAGGAGGATATGAGATGGCGAGTCTAAGCGACGTGGTGGACCGCAAAGAGTTCGTTGCCCGGGCCGAGGAGTATCTCGAACAGGACCCCGCCCGCGCAGTCGATCTGGCCCTGGAGCGCCTCCGGATCTACCCCGACGACATGGAAGCCAAGATCATCCTCGGCATCGGCTGGTACCGAAAAGGAGAAATGGAACCGGCGCTGGAGGTCCTGCGGGGGATCGCGGAGGATGTCATCCGATGGGCGCCCGCGTTCAGCATTCTATCGGAACTCAGCCGGGAACGGGGCCTGGACGATGTGGCCGACCAGGCCTCCCGCATCTTCATGTCCCTGAATCCGGAATCGCCGGAAGCGATCGCAAACCTTGAGGACAGGCTGCGGAGGGAGAGCCAAGCCTACCCGGAGCCGGGAAACGAAAAACCGGATGAAGACGTCGGGCTTCCCAGGGCCGCCGATTTCAAGACCCTGACGCTGGCCGATCTCTATGCTCGACAGGGATACCGGGAACTGGCGGAGGCTCTGCTGAAGGAAATCCTCGCCTCGGATCCCGATAACCAGGAAGCGCTGGAGCGGTTGCAGAAACTGCGACCGCACGTCCAAAAGGATGTCAGCCCCGCGGTTCTCGAGGAAGGCGTGCCGGCGGGTGAAGGAAAGGACCTGTTTTTCGGTGACCCGGTTGCACATCCCTTCCATCGCCTGTTCGGTCAGACAATCGGGATGGACCGGATCGAACCCGGCGAAGCAACGCGGGACGCGGCCCTCGAGCCCAAGCAGGGAAGCGCGGCCCGAAACCCCCGCGAGGCAGCCATCGGAGAGCTGAGTCGCTGGCTTGCCTCTCTGGACAGGATGAAAGGGAATGCCTGACCGGCTGTCCACAGGTTCGAGGGTTGCCCGGTTGCGGTCGCTGCTGCGGCGCTTGAGCGTGGATGCCGTTCTCATCCTGGATCTCAAGAACATCCGTTACCTGACGGGCTTTTCCGGCAGTGACGGGGCGCTGCTCGTCGGAGCGGGCAAACCGCAGCTCCTGGTGGATGGACGCTACACGACCCAGGCAAGCGAGCAGGCCCCGGGAGCCCGGGTCGTCCTCTACCGCGACAAAGCATCCGGGATCGCCGATGCCCTGTCGGCGGGCGGTTTCGAACAGGTCGGCTTCGAGCCTGCTTCCGTGACCGTGGCTCTTCACAGTGCCCTGCGGCGGAAGGCGAAAAACGTTCGCTGGAATCCCCTCCCGTCGGAGCTCGGTGCCATCCGCGCCGTCAAGGACAAGGGGGAAATCGAGTCCATCCGCAAGGCGATCCGTATCGCGACCGCGGCGCTGAAGTCGACCCTGGAATGGATCCGGCCGGGGATGTGCGAGCGGGACATCGCCATCGAGCTCGAATATGCAATGCGAAGGAAGGGGGCGGAAGCGCCTTCGTTTGACACGATCATTGCATCAGGTCCTAACAGCGCCCTTCCCCACGCGCAGCCGGGGACCCGGAAGATCCGCCCGGGGGACTTCGTGGTTGTCGACTTCGGTGCCGTCTGCCGCGGGTACCACTCCGACGAGACGTGCACGTTTGTCGTAGGCCGGACGGGAAGAAAGCATGAGAGAATTTATGCTGTCGTCAAGGAAGCCCATGACAGGGCCCTGGAGACCATAAGCCCCGGTGTTGCCTGTCGCGCTGTGGATGCTGCAGCCCGTGGCGTTATCGAGAAGGCCGGTTACGGCCCCTTCTTTTCCCATGGGACGGGGCATGGGGTGGGACTCGATGTTCACGAGGCCCCGAGACTCTCGACCCTGTCTGACGCGGTACTTGAGGAAGGGATGGTGATCACCATCGAGCCCGGAATCTACATCCCCGGTTTCGGCGGGGTCCGCATCGAGGATACGGCGCTTGTCGGAAAGGCCGGGGCCAGGGTGCTGACGGAATTTTCGAAGGAGTTGCAGGTTATCGGCTGAAGACAAATTTTTATGTTCACTGGCGGTCGCCCTTCGGACCGCGAAACAATTTTGCCGGCTCAAAACCGCTTTGCGACGGTTCTAAGGCTCGCTTCGCTGCGGTCGCAAAAACTCGCCCTTCGGGCTCAGACAGTTTGCGCCGCAGCCGCTCCACTTCGCCAAGAACCGATTGCGCAAAGACGCTTTCATTCGCCTTGCAAAACCGTTTCGCGGCCCTCGGGAGAGAAACGATCCGGGCAGCAGCACGCCGATAGTCTTGCAGGGTGAGGAAGCATGGCCGGTTTTCAGGAAGATCTTTTTTACAGCCGCGAGCACACCTGGGTGAGGGTGGACGGGAATGTGGCCACCGTCGGGGTTTCCGACTATGCCCAGGAGAAGCTCGGGGAGCTCTACTCGGTGGAGTTGCCCGCATCGGATGCGGAAGTCGAGCAGGATGAACCCTTTGGAGTCATCGAATCGTCCAAGTCTGTGGCGGAACTCATCTCGCCGGTCAGCGGCGAGGTCATCAGCGTCAACGAGGACATCGTGGACGACATCGGCGTGATCAACAGCGACCCCTACGGGGCCGGCTGGCTGATCATGGTGGAGTTGCGTGACCTGGATGAGCTCAACAATCTCCTCGATGCAGAGGAATACAGGGACTATGTCGGCGAAGAAGCCGGAATCGAGGAATGAGTCCTCCTGGCGCCTGCTGCCGTGTCAGGCCTTGCGTGCCGGCGAAAACATGGCCATTGACGAGACCGTCTTCCGCCTGAACCGCACGGAAGGGCTGCCGCCCACACTGCGGTTTTTCGGCTGGAATCCCCCGGCCGTATCCCTCGGTTATTTCCAGAAACCCTTTCAGGAGATTCATGTCGACTTCTGCCGGCGCGAAGGGATCGACATCGTGCGCCGCCCCACCGGCGGCAAGGCCGTGCTGCACGAGCACGAGTTGACCTACTCGCTCGTGGCGGCGATCGACCATCCCCTGTTCACCGCTGACATCCTCGAGACGTACCGGGTCATCAGCGCCTGCATCGTGGAAGCCCTCAATCGCCTCGGTCTGGCGCCGGAGATGGTCTCGCAAGGACGATCGGCTGCGGGGACGCCATTGGAGGGTTACTGCTTTGCCGCCCCGTCGAAGTATGAACTTCTCGTCAAGGGGCGGAAGATCTGCGGCAGCGCCCAGGTGAGAGGAGGCGGGACGTTCCTCCAGCATGGCTCGCTGCTCATCGACATCGATCCGGTGCGTGCCGCGGCCGCCATGGGGATCGAGGCTGCCTCGATCTCGCGCTCCACGACAACCCTCCGGGAGCAGCTGGGGAGGCACATCGAGAGCGAAGAGCTGGCCCGAATCCTTCGGGGGGCATTCGAGGATACACTGGGCATCCATCTCGCCGAAGCGGTCCTGACGGGTCCCGAAGAAGCGCTGAAGCAAGAGCTGCTGGCTGAAAAATACGGTACGGACCGGTGGAATCTGGAGGGGAAAAGCATCCCCGATGAGGACAGGCCGCTCACCGAAGGGTGATTGGAAAGTTTTCGTTGACAAAAACATTGTTTTCTAATAATGTTCAATGGTTTCGCAGGGGAAAATCGGATTCATCGATCATTTCATGCATTTGCGCGGCCTATGAAATCGCTTTGATTCCGCTGCGTTTCTGTTTTCTTTTCCCCGATTCGAACATACGAATTCAATAGGAAGGGAGCGATATTTTTGGAAGTCAAGGTTTTCGACAACGATGTCGACAAGGCATTGAAAGTCCTGAAAAACAAGCTGTCGAAGAACGGCCTGTTCAAGGAACTGAAGCTGCGTCGCGCCTACGAAAAGCCTTCCGTCAAGCGCAAGAGAAAAGCGCTCGAAGCCAGACGGCGGCTTGCCAAGATCCAGCGACGGCGTCACTCGTAATCGGCAAATGGACGCATTTGTACAGACAACGTTCACCGGGGATGGAGGCAGGAACCTCGACTGGGGGCTTCTGCCTCGATCTCTGTCCTCCGTCTGATGGAAGAAAAACAATATCTCGTCGATGCCCTTTCCGTTAACGAATCCTGGCGAATGTTCCGCATCATGTCGGAGTTCGTCGAGGCCATAGAAGAACTCTCCGACATCGGTCGGGCCGTCACCATCTTCGGATCCGCCCGGACAACCCCCGGCAACCCATACTATCAGAAAGCAGAGCATCTGGCCCGGCTGCTGGCCCAGAAGGGGTTCAGCGTCATCACGGGCGGCGGGCCCGGAATCATGGAGGCAGCCAACAAGGGCGCAGCCGAATCGGGCGGCACGTCGGTCGGGATGAACATCCGGCTGCCCTTCGAACAGACCCCCAACGAGTACGCCAACGTCAAGCTCTACTACAAGTATTTCTTTATCCGCAAGGTGATGTTCGTCAAATTTGCCGTGGCCTATGTGATCCTGCCCGGCGGGTTCGGGACCATGGACGAACTCTTCGAAGCGCTCACCCTGATCCAGACGAAACGGATCAAGAGTTTTCCCGTTATCCTGATGGGCAGCGAATACTGGAAAGGGCTTCTCGACTGGATGAAGGACACGATGCTCGCCCAGGGAATGATCATCCCGGAGGACATGGACCTGTTCAGGGTCATGGACAAACCTGAAGAAGTGGTCGAGTATATCCGCAAGTTTGTCATCATCTGATCGGCTGTTGAAAAACGGCTATCTGCTGCGTTTCCCTCACCCCTCGTCCCTGCGGCGTACGCCAAGTACGTCTCAGTCCTCGGGCTTTCGGGGGCCTTGCATCTGGCCATTTTTGAACAGCCGATAAATGATTCTCCGCTCTTCCTCACTTCCTGATCATAATCCCCTCCCGTTTTTCCGATAATTGATGTATATCAATCACGCTCTGCCGGTTTTTTCAAAGCCGGAGGACAATTTTTCGGAAGCCGAAAAAAGAAACGAAATGGGCCAGAAAGAGCAAGGCGCAGACAAGAATCTCGAGAGTGTCCTGAAGGATATTTCCAAAGGTCGGGGCGTGTCCTGTTACCTTGTTTGCGGCGATGAGGACTTCCTGGTGGAAGAGGCCCTGGGGAAGCTTATCGATGCCCTGATCCCGCCACAGGACAGGGATCTGAACCTCTTTATCATGGATGATGAATCGTCAGGCGTCGATCCCGTCTGCGAAGCCCTGCTCACCCCGCCCCTCATTCCCGGCCCCAAGGTTGTGGCTCTGCGAAAGACCCGCCTGTTCTATTCGAAGACGTCCCTGCCTGAGCTGGTCCGGAAAATAGCAGACAGCGCCGAAACGGATCTTCCCGCAGCGGCGCGGGCCTTCATGGTCCTGCTCGACGTGGCGGGCTGGTCTTTTGACGAACTCCGCGATGACGGTTGGAGACGGATACCCGACGATCAGTGGCAAGGCGTCGTGGGAGGCGAGGGGGATGAGGAACGGGAAAAATGGCTGCCCCGGGTGCTGGAGTACTGCATTGCTCAGGGCCTTGCCGGACGGGCACGTCCCGGCGGGACGGAGGCTCTGGAGGAGCTCATACTGTCAGGTCTGCCCGAGGGGCACTACCTGATCATGACGACCGATGCCGTCGATCGCAGGAAAAAGCTCTTCAAGGCGATAGCGGACAAGGGGGTTGTTCTGTCCTTCATCCGAACCCGAAGCGAGGCCAGGCAGCGCGGCCTCATGATGGAGAATCTTCGCGAGATGCTCGCCCGGAGAGGGAAGTCGCTCAGTCCGGAGGCCTGGGTCATCCTGGGGAGAAAGACGGGTTTTCGCCTGAGAGATTCCGCCGAAGCCCTCGATCTGCTCATCACGTACACGGGGGACCGGAAGACAATCGAGCCCGCCGATGTGGAAACGGTGATCGGACGGACCCGCGACGACACCGTTTTCGACCTCACGGAAGCCCTCGTCGGGAAAGATCTCCGCAAGGCCCTGGCAAGCCTTGGCGACCTGTTCTACCAGGGCGTTCATTATCTCGTCATCCTTTCCATGATTACCCGCGAGATCCGCTTCCTCTTTCACGGGAAAGTGTTTCTCGATGCGGGCAGGATCGCCGGCTTTCGCGCCGGCATGGATTTCGGCCAGTTTCAGCGAGCCGTCTACCCGGCGGTGAAAGAGCTCCAGTCCGAGCTGGGCAAGGGAGTGTCGCTTGCGAGCCAGCATCCCTACGTAATCTACAATGCACTGCGCAATTCCACGCGTTTCTCCCAAGGGGAGCTGCTGGCCAATATGGGCAGGGTTCTCGACGTGGATGCGGCGATGAAGTCGACGGGTCAGGACCCGAGGCTTCTCCTCGAGCGGCTGCTCATTGAGATATGCGGGCAGGCGCAGCAGGCAGGTAACAGGTAACAGCAAAAAGCCGACAGCCGACAGCCATCGAAGAATCATTGCTGTCTGCCGTTGGCTGTATGCTGTTTGCTACTACAGCTTCTCCATGCTGCGTTGCTTGTGCCGGTCTCTCTTGGAGGATTTCCGGGAGGGCCCTTTTTTCTTGGTGCCCCGTTCCGCAGGGGCGCCGTCGTCATCGTCCTTTTGGGGCATGACAGGGCCCTGGGCGGGGGTGAGCCGGATCTGCCGGATTCGGGCTTCAAACTCCCGGGAGAGGATAGCTGTGGCCCCCGCGCGGATGGCGGCATCCATGACGGGGCGGTCCGCGGTGACGACCATCGTCTCGTCGGTTCGCTGGCGCGCAAGCCGCTTGATCACCTCGTCGGCTTTCTCCCCGCGCCGGGAGTAGATGATCTCAATGCCCCCCTCCCGATCGCGCTCCTCCTGCGGAGGGCCGCCCAGCCACCCGTCAAAGACGACGGTGATCCTATGCCCCCTGGTTTTTCTGTATCCGGCCAGCAGGTGAACCAGCGCCCTTCGCCCGGCTTCCAGGCCCTGACGTTCATGGAGCCGCAGCACGTCCGACTGCCGGATAAGATTGTAACCGTCAACGATGATGTGCATACAAAAACCGGGCTTCGGGCATCGGGCTTCAGGAGTCAGGCAAGAAACAACAACATGAATCAAACAGCCTGTGGCCTGCAGCCTGTTGCCTTACCATACCCCACTTGATCGGCGGCTTCAAGACGCCAAAATCGGAGATTTTGTAGCCCCGGGGCGGGTAAAATAGTTGTGGACATTCCCATCGAAAGCCTTATAATCGCGCCTACGCTTACGGGCATCTCAGCCCTTCCAGACGAACTCCCTGGGTTCCATGGCATATCCGGCCGAAGAGCCGGCGAAAATAGGATGCCGGAAGGCGCGGCAGGGCGGACGGAACGAGGTAACGAAAACGCCCGAACCCTATGAGTCAAAACGGAACAAACAACATTGCCCGCCTCGACAAGCTCCGCGAGCTCATCCGGGGTAAACGGAAAGTCCTGATTGTCACCCACAATCACCCCGATCCGGATGCGCTTGCCGCGGCTTTCGCCCTGAAATACCTGCTGCAGTCGAAGTGGAAAGTCGGCAGCATCATCGCTTCCAGCGGCATCGTGGGGCGGGCCGAAAACAGGGCCATGATCCGCCAGCTGAAGATCGATCTGAAGCCCCTTTCCGAGATCAACCTCAAGAATTTCAGCCGGATTGCCCTGGTGGACACTCAACCGGGCGCCGGGAACAACTCCCTCCCGAGATCCATTATCCCCGACATTGTCATCGACCACCACGTGCCTGTCCGGGCAAAGACCCGCCTTGCCGCCTTTTACGACATCCGGACCGATTACGGGAGCACCTCGACGATACTTGCCGAGTACCTGCGGGATGCAGGGGTCGAAGAGGTGAATCGAAAAGTGGCCACGGCGCTCCTCTACGGAATCCGATCCGACACGCGGGATCTGGGCCGGGGGGTCAGCCCGAAGGACGTTGATGCCTGCATGTACTTCTACCAGAGGGTGCTGTGGCGGCTTCTCTCGCAGATCGAGCACCCGGAGGTCCCGCGGGACTACCTGAGCATCCTCGAGAAGGCCATCCGCAACGCCAGGATCTACAGGGACGTTGTCACCTTGGACCTGGGCCACGTGGAGCATCTGGAGATTATTGCCGAGATGGCCGATCTCATGGTCCGCGTGGAAGGGGTCAAGTGGGTGCTCTCGGTGGGGGAATTCGTCGGGGACATCTATTTCTCGCTGCGGACGAAGAAAAGGCGCGGCTCGGCGGACCGGATCGCCCAGAAGATGGTGGCAGACCTGGGGTCGGGGGGCGGCCACGAGATGATGGCCGGAGGGAAGCTCCCTTCAATCGACAACCCGCACCACTCACACCAGGAGCTGACGGAGATCCTTCTGTCAAGGTTCCTGAAAGCCATCAAGCGCAGGGAAGTGAAGGCGCAGACCCTGCTGTCATTCAGCCAGGAAGCAGCCGGCCCCCAGGATCAGCAGGCAGCCGTAGCACCCGAAGAGAAAATGAAAACGTCCTGACCCCGCATCTCAACGCTCATCCAGAATCGCTTTCATCCTCCTGATCGTGTCGGCGTAAGAGGGGCTTCCGAAGATCGAAGCGCCTGCCACGAAGATCTCTGCGCCCGCCCCGGCGAGGGTGCCGATGTTTTCGGCGGTAACGCCGCCGTCCACTTCAATCGCAAGACCGAGGTTTTTTGTCTGCACAAAATCCTTTGCCCTGCGAATCTTGGGAAGCATGCCGGAGATGAATTTCTGCCCCCCGAATCCCGGGTTTACGGTCATGATCAGCAGCAGATCGATATCGGGCAGGATCTCCTCGATGCAACAGAGCGGTGTCGAGGGGTTCAGCGACACGCCGGCCCGGACCCCCTTGCCCTTGATGTAGTGTACGGTGCGATGCAGGTGGACGACCGCCTCTGCGTGGACCGTGATCATGTTGCTCCCCGCATCGATGAAGGCGTCAATGTATCGGTCCGGGTCTTCGATCATGAGGTGCACGTCAAAGGGCAGCCTTGTCGTCTTTCTGAGGGACGAGACCACGCCCGGGCCGATGGTGAGGTTCGGAACGTAGTGGCCATCCATGATGTCCACGTGGATCAGGTCGGCGCCGGCCTGTTCCACTGCCTTGATTTCCTCCCCCAGCCGGCTGAAATCAGCGGACAGGATGGATGGAGCGATCTGTTTTTTCATCGGCTTGCCCCTTTTCCTTTTGACCGTTGCCCCTGGATCTGCTGTGGAGCGGTTAATAGCGAAAGACGACGGGGGGATAGGCGCGCCCCGTGTCGGCTTCGCGCAGGCGAAGCCTCAATTCCTGAGGCTTTTTCGCCTCCCCCGGGAAGAAGATGAACCCGTAGGCGATCTCCTGGGGAGCCACGGCTCTTCTCTCCAGCGAGCGGTTCCGGAGGTCTTCCTGGATCTGTCTCTGGACCTCCGTGTCCGACATGCCTTGCGTGCCTCCGAGCACTGCCCCCGTTGCAGCTCCTGCAGCCGCACCTTTCATGGCGTAATTCCCAACCGGCTGACCGCCGACGATGCCGATTGCCGCGCCGATGATGCCGCCTGCGACGGCTCCGAGGCCCCCGTACTTTACCGCGTTCGGGCCCACTTCGCCCATCTGTGTTTTCTTGGCGATGCGATCGTAGGCCATCCTGGCATCCATGACCGGCCACGCATTGTTGTCGACGTCGATGAGAAATGCCTGATCGGAAATGATCTCGAGGGGGTGGTCTCCCCTGTTATCAAAGATAACCTGTATGGGAAGGATTTCCGGCCGGATGTCAAAACCGAAAGCCGCCTCGGCCTCCTTTTGATCATCCCAGGATTTCGAGGCGACGATGGCGCCGCCCACTGTCGTGGCGTTCGGATAAGCCTGAGGCATCTTGAAAGGGACGACCTGACGCTGGTAACGTGCGCAGGAGGCAAAAAGCACGAGGGCAAGCAGCACGGCCATCAATATCAGAATCTTTCTGGAAATCATCAGATCCGTTCTCCGTTCTCGCTGAACACTATTCTCCCGTGATTTCAGGCCCTTTGAAGGACCCACACAACCTACAATATAACCCGGTGTCTGTCAACCGCCCAAGGCGAAGGTTCGAGGTCCGAGGATTTCTTTTTGTACCTCGGTCCTCGTTCCTCGGACCTCGAACCGGTAATCGGAATTCAACCGAACTACATAGTAGCTGGAACGCATGGAAGCACGACAGGTTGACAGCCGCCCCTTGACAGGACCTGCAAAGGGCATTATCGTCGGGCGGTGCTTTACGCGATATACAACAGTCTGCTGCTCGCGGGCTCTCTGATCCTCATCCCGTTTTTCGGGCTGAAAATGCTCATGACGGGTAAGTACCGCCAGAGCCTTGGGCAGAAGCTGGGGCGGATACCCTCTACTGTAATCTCCGCCCTGCAGGGTCATCCCCGGATATGGCTCCACGCCGTCTCGGTGGGCGAGGTCACTGCTGCAGCCCCCATCGTGGCTGTTCTCAGGGAGAAGCTCCCCCGCTCCTGCATCGTTCTCTCCACCGGAACGGAAACGGGCCAGGCCATGGCGCGCAAGCTCATTCCCCAGGCGACGGCCTTCCTGTATTTCCCCCTCGATATCCCCTTCGTTGTCAAGAAGGTAATCGACCGGATTGCCCCCGACATCGTCGTCCTTACGGAGACGGAGCTCTGGCCCAATTTTCTGAGGCACTGCGCGAAACGCCATATTCCTGCCGTCATGGTGAATGGCAGGATCTCACCGAGGTCATACAGGCGTTACTCCAGGACGAGCTTTTTCTGGAGAGACGTGCTGAAATCCGTCCCGGAGATCGGAGTGATTTCCGAAGTGGACGCTCAGCGCATTCGTACGATCGGTGCGGCGCCTGGGAAGGTGCGCGTCATGGGGAATGCCAAGTACGACATCCTTGCCTCGAGGGTAAGCGGGGAGGTCTGGTCTGCCAAGGCTGCCCAGCTGAAGATGACGCCGGAGAGCCGTGTATTCGTGGCGGGCAGCACCCACGAAGGGGAGGAGAGTGTCGTCCTCAAGGTGTACCGGGAGCTTCTGCGGGAGTGGCCCGACACGA
>DASRZY010000009.1:0-6750 GCA_035685905.1 Syntrophales bacterium | reverse complement strand
TCCTCGGACCTCGATCCTTGCCTACATCAGGTTTTTAATCGCCTGGGCCACGGGGCTTGTGAACAGCGCCACCAGCACCGCGTACATCGCGAAGCTGCCCATCGCCTCGCTCATGTAGAGCTTCTGGTACTTCTGCTTGAGGGAAACGATGATCATGCCGCCCACGATCAGGGCCCCCAGGTGGAAGTAGGGGAAGTTCTCGACGCCGGCTGCGGCGTACTCGGCAAAGCTGAAGGTTGCGGTGATGAGCACTACGACTGCGGTGAGCATCAGGGTGGAAAGCGTCTTTTTCATTTTGAGGTCCTCCTCGGTGTTTTTGTTATTTGCACGTATGTATAGGAAGGAACGTGCCAGGACGGGGATAAAGAAAAAGATAATTTGCAAGTCGTTGATCGCAAAGGGGAAAACGCATGCTTGGTCGGCACCCTGGTATGACTCTGCGGTACTCGGAAAGCCCCGTTTTTGAAAGAAACGTTCAACCGGGGATGAACGAAACATCGAAAGAAGGGACGAGGGACCAAGGCATAGGGACGAGATATTATAAAAAAAGAAAAATCCCCCTCTTTCCCCCTTTTATAAAGGGGGAGGAAGGGGGATTTGATCCTCTAGATTGAATTCATCGAATCAGATAGGAAGCCAGTGCATCCACCACGCCGGGGGAAAACAGGGCGACCATCAGGATGTACAAAAAAAAGATGGAGGCAGCCGAGAAAATGTCCAATCCGCTGTACCGCCAGAAAAGGGAGACGAGAGTGATCCCGCCGAGTATGATAGCGACGACTTGAACGGCAAGGAACAGGCTAATGCCGGAAAAGTACGGGACAGCAGCCACAAAGAGGACGGTCATCCCTGCCATGACGAACAACAGCTTTTTGGTTTCATCTTGTCGTTTCACAATTCCTGTTTCATCCTCCTGCGACGGGCGTGGATAAACTTCTGGATCATCCATACCATAAATGGCGGGGCTCTGTCTCCGGACATTCATGTCTTTGCAATCGAGGGAATGATCATGCAAGGAGACGGAGCCGCCTTCGCGAAAAAAGAATTCCTGCTTTCAATGACTTGTGATAGAATAAATAGATCGTGTGACGTATACGGGTAGGGTGATGCCCTGTCACAACCACAACAAAGGAGATGTCGAGATGAAAAAATTATCGGCAGGCGCTCTGGTCGTCTTCATGCTTTTGTTACTCTTCAGCTCCGCTACGGCACTGGCAGCGGAAAAAGCGAAAAAAGACGTGCTTGCGAAGATCGGAGCCAAGGATATCACGAAAAGCGATGTCAATGCCTATGCAGGTCTCTACCCGGAGCAGCAGCAGGCCCTCATCAAGGCCGATCCCCGGATGGAAGAAGTCCTGGTGAGGAATCTCGTCAGCATCATGGTCGTATCGGATGTTGCCAGGAAGAAAGGGTTGGAAAAGGACCCCACGATCCGCAAGCAGATCGATATCATGAAGAATGAGTATCTGGCGAGAACCTATATTCAGAAGGAAATCCTCGGCAAGATCAAACTTACGGACAAGGACTACGAGGCGTATTACAACGCGCACAAGAAGGAGTTCGAGAACCCCGAGATGGTCAGGGCCCGCCACATCCTTGTTGCCGTGAAGCCCAACGCAACGGAAGAAGAGAAGAAAGCGGCGTTGAAAAAGGCCGAAGACATCCGCGAAAAAGCAACAAAAGGCGATGACTTTGCCAAGCTCGCCTCCGAGTATTCCGATGATCCCGGTTCGAAGGCAAAAGGCGGCGACCTGGGATTCTTCACGGCAGGCAGCATGGTCGGGAAGTTCGAGCAGGCCGCTTTCGCCCTGAAACCCGGCGAGATCAGCCCCGTCGTCGAGACTGAATTCGGCTACCACATCATCAAGGTCGAAGAGCGCAAGGCCGCCGAGCAGCAGCCCTACGACGCGGTTAAGGAACAGGTCATTGCGAAGGCCACCCAGGCCGCTCAGCAGGAGCATCTCAATGCATTCCTCGAAAAGGCAATGAAGGATGCCAAGGTGACCTTCTACGGGCCTGAGCCCCCGAAGGAGCAGTAACACGGACATGGGGGCGGGAAATCGGGGATGGAAGACCTGACCAGGCCCAGGCTCGATCCGGACCGGTGCACCGGCTGCGGGCTCTGCCTTGACGTCTGTCCCTCCGATGTGCTTGCCCTGGAAAACGGGAAAATCTCTCTTGCCCGGGACGGCTGTTTCGGCTGCGATCACTGCACTGCGGTGTGCCCCGCAGAGGCCATCGCGATCGACTCCGTCAGCACCGGGAACCTCGCGCTTGCCACGATAGAGACGGGCGGTCGTTGGCTCCCCTTCGGGGAGTTCGACACCGCCCTTCTTGTCCGGCTTCTTTCCTCACGCCGTTCCTGCCGCTGCTTTACCGACGAGCCGGTCGAAAGAGCCGCGCTGGAGGACCTTGCCCGCATCGGGACCATGGCCCCCTCGGGGACCAACAGCCAGCGCTGGAGTTTCACGATCGTACCCGACAGGCAGACCCTGCTCGGCTTCGGGCATCTGATCGGCCGCTTCTACGAACGGCTCAACCGTCTGGCTGCAAACCCCTTTGCCCGTCTCGTCTCACGCCTCTTCATGAAGGACAAACTCGGGCATTACTATCGCCGTTATCACGCCCAGGTGGAGGACGCCCTGAGGCAGTGGGCCGAGACGGGCCGGGACAGGCTCTTTCACGGCGCCACGGCGGCAATCCTTGTCGGAACCGAGCCGGGCGCCTCCTGCCCGCGGGAGGACGCGCTGCTTGCCGCCCAGAACATCGCCCTTGCCGCCCACACCATGGGCATCGGGACCTGCCTCATCGGCTTTGCCGTCGAGGCCATGCGCCGAGACCGCTCCATCCGGCGCGCCATGGGCATCCCGGAGACGGAAGACATCCATGCCGTCATTGCCGTGGGAAGACCGGCCGTCACGTATCTCCGACCCGCCGGGCGCAAGCCGGCCCGGATTCGTTTCGCAGCCCTTCCGGAAGTCCGATAGAATATGGAAACCGTTGTCCATTCCCGGCAAAGCTGTCATACTTCTGTAATGGACACCGTCGTTCAGGCAGAGAGCCTCAGGAAAACCTATGGCGCATTCACCGCCGTAGACGGGATTTCCTTCCATGTCCGGCGCGGGGAGTGTTACGGCATCCTGGGACCGAACGGCGCCGGCAAGACGTCGACGATCCGCATGATCTACGGCTTCTCCCCCCTCTCGGGCGGTTCCCTCCATGTTCTCGGCCAGGATGTCACCCAAAGACGGCAGCTCCGCAAGGTGAAGTACCGGATCGGCGTCTGCCAGCAGGAAAACAACCTCGACCCCGAGTTCTCCGTCCTTCAGAATCTCGAGGTCTTCGCGTCCTACTTCGACATCCCTCCCCTGGAATCCACCGCGAGGGCCCTGGATCTTCTGAAGTTCATGGCACTGGACAACCGGAAGGATACGCCCGTCCCGGAGCTTTCGGGCGGGCTGATGCGCCGGGTCGTGCTTGCCCGGGCCCTGATCAACGAGCCCGATCTGCTGATTCTCGATGAGCCCACGACGGGCCTCGACCCCCAGTCGCGCCACCAGATCTGGGAGCGGCTGGAAGGGCTGCGGGCGCGCGGGATCTCCATCCTCCTCACGACGCATTACATGGAGGAAGCCTCGCGGCTGTGCGACCGGCTCATCATCATGGACCACGGCAGGATCCTCGTCGAGGGCACACCGCAGGACCTGATCCGGGATCACGCGGGCCGGGACATCATCGAGGTCGGGGAGCCGGGCGAGGAAGTGCGCTCCTTCGTGCGGGACCGCAAGCTCAGACATGAAGACCTGGGCCACCGCCTCATCATCTACTGCGAACAGCGCGACCAGCTGTATCGGGAACTGAGCGAGCGCTACTGCCACGACGGCTGCACCCTGCGGACAGCCACCCTGGAGGACGTCTTTCTGAAACTCACGGGGAGGGATCTGCGGGAATGAACAGGAAAGGAATGCCGGTCATCTCCTCGCGGTTCCTGCGTATCTGGAACCGCAACTTCAAGATCTACCGAAAGACCTGGAAGGTGAGCTTCATGCCGCCCATGCTGGAGCCTCTGCTGTATCTTGCGGCCTTCGGCCTGGGGATGAGCGCGCTCGTGGGGGACGTCTCCTGGCACGACGGGTCGATGTCGTACATCGTCTTCATCGCACCGGCCCTTCTTGCCGTCAACATGATGTACAACAGCTTCTTCGAGACCACCTACGGTTCCTTTGTCCGCATGTATTACCAGAAGACCTTCGACGCCATGATGGCCACCCCGCTCTTCCTCGAAGAGATCATCACGGGCGAGATCATCTGGGGCGCCACCAAGTCCGTGATCGCCTCGTCCATCATGCTCGCCATCATCAGCCTCTTCGGCCTCATCCGCTATCCCGAGGGTCTGCTCCTCATCCCGCTTTCCTTCCTGGCTGGCCTGGCCTTCGCTTCGATCGGAATGTACTTCACGGCCGTCGTTCGCAACATCGACCTGTTCAATCTGCCCATTTTTCTTTTCATCACGCCCATGTTTCTCTTCGGCGGGACCTTCTTCCCGCTCGACACGCTGCCCGAATGGTCAAAGGTCCTGGCATACGGCCTGCCCCTCACCCACCTGGTGGAAATCTCCCGTGCAATCGCCATCGGCCCCTTCGACCACTACGCCTTCTGGAACCTGCTCTATCTCATTGTGTTCAGTGCCCTCTTCTTCCCGTTGGCGCTCGTCAAGATGCACAAGCGGCTGATCAAATAAGAACAGGTTCGAGGTCCGAGGAACGAGGACCGAGGACAAAGAAATCCTCGAACCTCGTGCCCCGATCCTCGGTCCTTCATCCGTGCTTGATTTTCATGGCGATGATGTAGGCGGCCATGGCGCAGGCGATGGCATTACCCGAGATGATGGGCAAGTCGCCGAGAAGCAGGCCGTAGATGAACCAGAGGAAGAGACCGGAGAACAGGATGACATAGGATCCCAGGGAGAGGTCCCGGGTCATCCTGGTTTTGTATACTTTGATCACCTGGGGGGCGAAACCGACAGTGGAAACAACCGCCGCCAGCAAACCAATGAGAGTCACTCCGTCCATGTCATGGGCCTCACCGTTTCAACGTCAAGCGCTCCAGGGGGGAGAAAAGAACAAATCGCTGAAATTATAAATACTTGAAAAACGCCGCGCCACCCTTTTTGTTTGACAGAAAGGATTGGATTCCCTATACTTTGCATTCACTTTTCTAGCAGGTGAGGCTTTTGGACACAAGCAAAATAGCCATTATCGGTCCCGGGCGACTCGGGACGGCGCTGGCCTACATATACGGCCGCAACGGCAAACGTGTGACGATCTACTATCACGACGCAGAGGTGTGCCGCTATATCAACCAGGAGCACCTCAACCCGAAACACCTCACCAATGACCTGGCGCGACTGTACGGCGGGATGGAAAAGGTCCCACGCCTGGCGCCCGAGGTGGAGGCGTCGAGCGATCTCGAGCAGGTCGTCTATGAAAACGATTTCATCTTCCTCACCATCACCATGAACCGCCTGTCGGGGCTGCTGGACTACCTGCGCCCCATGATCGCAAAGAAGCGCGGCAAGACGTGCATCATCTCGGCCATCAAGGGCCTCGTCGCCGACGAGAAGACGAAGGAGTTGATCACCCCTTCGCAGATGATCCGGGGCGATCTCAACCACATCCAGCACAAGTTCAAGGTCGTTGCCGTTGGAGGGCCGTTCTTCGACGTGGACATCGCCCTCGGCAAGCCGGTGGCCCTGACCATTGCCGGACCGCGAAGCGTCGCGCAGACCGTCCGGAAAGATGTCCTGAAGTTCGACCGGCGCGAGATCACGTCCTACTACAACTTCGACATCGTGGGGATCGAGGCCTGCGGGGCCCTCAAGAACATCGTGGCAAACATCAAAGGGGTCACGGACCGCATGGACCTCGGGAATTCGATCCCCGGGACGATCTTTGCGCGATCCGGCGTCGAGATCCGCTCCCTGGCAAGGCTCCTGGGGGGAAGCTTCCAGGCCTTTTACAGCCAGGCGGGGGTGGGCGATCTCTACGTCACGCTGTCCTCTGACGCCAGCAAGAACTACCGTTACGGGAAGCTCTACTACGATCTTTTCGACGGCAACCCCATCCAGACGGACAAGAAGGTGCTCGACCAGATCGACGGCACGCCCGAAGGGCCCAACACGATCCGCAGCGTCTACCGCTACCTGGCCAAGAAGAACATGTACAGCCCGATCTTCTCGTGCGCATACCACATCTTCAACGAAACGGGGGACCGCAAGCAGATCGAGGAAAAGCTCATCGAGTCCATTCAGTTCGACAAGCGCTCCCAGGAATACATCGGCCCCGTTTCGCGGGTCCTCTACCGTTTCTTCCCGAACTGGTGGTATAGGCGGGACAAGGGACTGCCGTCCATGCTGGACTTCTGAGGCCTTGTGGACTGGAGCAGACAGCCGACAGCATACAGCCTACAGCCGAAAAAAAGAAAATCCCCCGGATCTGTGATCTCGGGGGATTTTGCTGTCTGCTGTTTGCTGTCTACTGCCTGCTGTCTGCTGCTTGTTTGCCGTTTGCCGTCTGCTGCTTGCTGTCTGCTGCCTGTTGTTTGCTTGGTGCTGCAGCCTCCGGCGCCAGGCTGGCCGCCGCGGGCGGTTCCATCGCCCTGAGCTTCTTCATGTACAATCCCCTGTAGCTGAGGTTCCGGTAGTTGACCAGGTCGTCCATGAGCTGCGCGACGGGGGGCTTGATGTCCACA
>DASRZY010000008.1:0-13099 GCA_035685905.1 Syntrophales bacterium | reverse complement strand
TCGATCATGGCGCCGTCCTTCCGCTTCCAGCGCGTCTCCACGGCCCCCTTGCCCTTGACCTGTATCTGTGCATACTTATCCCGTCCGGCTCGCTCGTACTCTTCGTCATCGAGATAAACGATGCGGGCGCTCTTTCCCCTGAGTTCATCACCGCTGTACCCCGTCAACTCGGTCATGCCCTCATTCACCCATGCTATGACCCGGTCATGGACCATCCCCACGCCGATGGGGGCCGACCGCAGGATGCTTCCCAGCAAGGCCTCGTTCCTCCGCAGAGCCTCCTGCACCTTCCTGAGCTCGGTGACGTCCGTGACGATGCCCGAGGAGCCGGCCACACGGCCGTCCTTTATGATCGGTCGGGCCATGTTCAGGCCGAAAAACCGGCTCCCGTCCCTGCGCAGCATTGCGTACTCGAAATCGAAGGACTCTCCGTCGCGGATTCTCTGGACGTTACGGCCGAGATCCTCCCACGACTCGTGGGCAATGACCTCCGTAAATGGAACGCCCCGTTCGACCTCGTCGGCGCTGAAGCCGAACATTTCCATGGCCTTCCGGTTCGCATAGATGACCCGGCCGTCCATGGTGGCCTCGTAGATGCCCGCCGGCATGTTGTCGGCCAGTTCGCGGTACCGGGCCTCGCTTGCCCGCAGGGCCTCGTCGGCCTTCTTCTGCTCGGTGATGTCAAGGGCGGCGATAACGACCCCCGCAGCAGCGTCATCCGGATAGAGAGGCGACACGCACAGGTGCACATCGACCGTGGATCCGTCTCTGCGCGTCCACCTCGTTCGCGTTTCTCCAACACCCTCCTTGCCGGCATTGTTATAGAGCCCGTTCCCAACCCTCAGGTACTCCCCTTCACTTTCGTAAAGATGCCGGGCCGTCCTGCCTTTTACGTCGTCTTCCTCGTAGCCCGTCATGCGCTGGTAGTATTCATTGGACCACTGAATCGTCCGTTCGATGCCGAAGGCGATCCCCACCGGTGCAGCCTTTAAGATGCTCCGCAACATGGCCTCGTTTTCCCGCAGGGCGAGCTGGGCTTCCTTGAGGGCGCTGATGTCCGTGCAGACCACCCGGGAGCCCGTCACCCGCCCGTCCCGGACTACTGGCCGCGACGTGACCAGGCCCGAGAACCGGCTCCCGTCTTTTCTCGTGAACATGTATTCCTGGCAAACGAGGACCATTTCCTCCCGGACCCGTCTGGAGTTTTCCATGGCTTTCGCATGCTCCTCGGGGGCAAGAACCTGGAGGAAATTGACCCCCTTCGGCGCTATTTCATCTTCCCCGTAGCCGAACATCTCGCGCGCCGTCTTGTTCACATAGACGATCGTCCCCTCCAGATTCGCCTCGTAGACCCCGACAGGGATCGTGTTGGCCAATTCGCGGTAACGTGCTTCGCTATCCCGCAGCAGTCCCTCTGCACGTTTGCTTTCCGTCACATCCTGGACAATCCCGCCAATGCCCATTTGACCGTCTGCCAGTTGCACCTTGAACTTGGTGATAGCCAGGATCCTGTCGTTCATGACAAGATCGTGCATTTCGGGGCCGTTCTTTTTTCTCAACGCCGCAAGATCTCCCTGTCTCAGTCTGTCGGCGAGGGGCTTCGGGAACAGCTCATAATCGGTCTTCCCCAGGACATCTGTCTCGGCGGCGTTGACGAACTCGAGGCACGCCTTGTTCATAAAGAGATAACGGAAGCCGTCATCCTTGAGGAAGATGTACTCTTTCGAGGAGTCGATGAAGGTTCGGAGGCGCTCTTCGCTGCGGCGGATTTTTTCTTCTGCCAGCCGCTGCTCCGTCACGTCGCGCAGGATGCCGCCGATGCCGACCCGGTCATTTTCCAGATTCACCCGAAACTTTGTCGTCTCCAGAATCCGGCCCTTGATCCGCTGCTCGTAGAGCAACGGATTCCCGGCCTGTTTCAGCAGCCGGAGGTCCGTCTTTTCCTTTTCTTTTTCTGCGGCATCCGAGGCATCAAACATTTCGCGGTCCGTTTTCCCGATGGTCTCTTCCCGGGTGCGTCCCAGAAGTGAAAGACCTGCCTCGTTCACGAACAGGTACCTGCGGTCGTTGTTTTTCAGGAAGACCGGGTCCCGGAAAGAATTGAGGAACGTCTCGAGCCTTTCTTCGGACTGCCGCCTGGCCTCTTCGGCTCGTTTTCTCTCCGTGATATCCCGGGAATACTCAATCACGCCCTTGAGTTGCCCGGTTTTGCCATCGATCCAGGGGTAGCTGAAAACCTCGACCCATCTCGTGCGTTCTCCGCCGGGGCCCACGATGGAGCGGGTCATGGAGGCTGACTTCCCCGTCTTGAGGGTCTTTTGGCTCGCACAGCCGCGGCAGGGGCTATTCAGGCCGTAATAGGCCTCGTAACATTTTCTGCCGATAAGGGTCCTGATGTGAGGAAATCGTTTCTCTATCGTCTTGTTGACACGCAGGATCGTCAAGTCCGGCGCTGCGACCATGATGCCGTCCTGGATGGCATCAAAGACCCCGACAAGAAACTGCTCCTGCTCGCGGATGGTTGCGTGGGTCTGCGCCAGAGCCCTTTCCTTTTCCTCCCTTTCGATGGCTGTGCCGAGGATCTCGGACGCAGCCCCAAGGGGAGCGATCTCTTCCTCGGTCCATTGAATATCGCCGGAGTAATCGGCAAACCCGATGAAACCCCACCAGCGCTCGCCCAGCAGGACAGGCATGACAGCGATGGACATCTTCTTGTCGAGAGCGAGATCCCTTACCTCCTGGTCGGGGAACTGCCCGATCGTGCCGTAAATCGAGCGTCCTTCGCCCTTTTCGTAGACCCACCGGGAAAAGCGGACGGCCAGTTTAGAATTTCGAAGGAATTTTTGACGGGGTGGCCCTGCATCTTTGAGATGCGGGGAGATCCACTCGTAGCTGCGCAGGACGTCAATATCGCCTTCCTCCCCGATGCGGTTTTCGCAGAGGAAAACGTGTGAGGCATTCATGGCAGCACCGAAGCGCTCGAGGACCCTGTCGATCCGGTCCCTCCAGGAGGAGCTCTTCAGAAACCCCTCGGCGGCAAACGTCACGGCCTCCAGGATGGCGGCCCGCTTTTCCAGGACATCCTGCGTGTACTTCCGGAATGTGATGTCCCGGCCCACGGACTGGTATTCCAGGATGTTTCCGCTATCGTCGAAAAGGGCCCGGTAGGTCCATTGATTCCAGAGGATATCTCCAAAGACGGTCACGACGCGGTATTCGAGAGTATCGACGGGGCGTTCCGGCCGGAGATCCTTCAGGCGGGTGTAAACCTTTTCGCGGTCCGCCTCGGAGATGGACAGGAGGATGTTCCGGTCTTGCAGTTCATTCCTCTCGCAGCCGAAGTAGCGGCAATAGGCTTCGTTTACATAGGTCAGGGAACCATTGGGACGGAAACGGCAGATCAGCTCCGTCTGGTCCGACTCCCCTGGGACGCCCGGACGACCCGCATCGGAGGAATCCCCGGGTGCTGAAGGCTGCGCGCTGATCTCGTAGAGCGCCCCCTCGGAAAACACGGGGTTGCCTGCATCGTCCCGGATATCCTTGACCACCTTGTAGAGTCTTCGTATGCGGCCGTCCTTGTCGAGGATGGTGTAATCGCTTTCCGAAGCGGATTTGATGTCTGTGCCGGCGGGGCGGGCCGTCTTGACCCGTTTCGCTGACTTACGGGTCGTTGCCGGATCGATTTGCTCTTCCGGCCCCGATTTGTTTCCGGCGCGCCGGCTAGCGGCAGGAGTGCTGCCGATCTTCTTTTCCGCACCGCCTTTGCGCAGCTGTCTTTCGGCTTTGATCAGTCTGTCGATCAAGGCCTTCTTCGGCATCTTGTCGTAGCGTGGCTCGCTCATCGTTTCTGTCCGTACCCGCTGAAGAAATTCAATGGCAGGACATTCATAATGCAAAAGTCAAACCGAATGGCTCTGAATGGCGAAAATTCTTAATGGAATCGGACCCTGCCGTCACTCGGCCTGTCAACAAGTGTAAGGCGAGAATGCCTCTCACGGAAGGGTACAGGGAAAAGTGGCTGTGTGGAGCCGAGAGGTATGGCCCGGGCTGGGCTGATGATGCTGGTTTGCGAATGGGCAAGCAGCGTCCGGGTTCTCTTCAACCCAGGCAGCGGCGGACCCAGTCCAAAATTTTGTCAACACTCCCCGATCTTATAAACATGTCGCATATGCCCCTGTAGGCTTCCCATCCCTTTTGTGCAGAATCCTGACTGACGTTGTAAAGCGCCATGATGCAGTCCTTCGGTGCAGCCTTCGCAGGCAGGACCTTCAGGGATTGCTCCGCCATCTGTGCCCCGCAATCGATGAGGAGCATCGCGCGACGAAGATCCCCGATCTGCCCAGCCATATCCCCGGCCTCGGCGTTAAGGATTCGACAGTCCATGCCAATCGATGCCTTATGACATGGAACATCATCACGTTCTGCAGGGATAGGGGCCCGAGAACGACGATTTCATTTACAGCTTACGCCGGAGTATCCATTCCGATCTCTGAGCAGCAAGGTTCATGAGCCATAGCGATTCTCCTCATCGGTCATCGTTGACTATTCAGCGAGAGTGGCTGAGGTCAAACGGATCGTATCCTCGTATGAAAACCTGCTCGATTTCAAGCTGATCCCCAAGTTGAAAATCGAGTCTCTTCTGACGGGGCAGCACTTTACGGATTTCGTCGATACAGGGCAGAGATTGCTCCGGAACGGCCACCTTGATTTCGGAGGGCGTGTCCTTCAGCACGACGATCCTGTTGGACGAGCAATACCTCTCGCCGAATATGCCTTGCAGGTGAGGGTAAATGACCATGCCTTTGAGACATATCGTGTCGATTTTTTCTGCGGGGCTTTTCCTCTCCGTCATGATGCACTCCCTTTCCAGATCAAAAGCCGACATAGAGATGAGCGGCCTTGCCTTTCAGTCAGGCATGAGATGTACCAAAGTGATCAACGCCGGCCATTTTCCGCGGTCTGCCTTTTATATCAGGTAGTTAGCTAAGGGAATGGGTCGGCGGCACCCTGCGGCCCGCCAGCCCCGTGAGGATGCCAGAATGGCACGTCAGTGGGTATGTACCGGATATGGATTGACTTTCACGTTGCTGACCCAATATGGAATGGCCCGCCACGTCCATGGAAACAGAATGAGTATTCCTCTGCGGAAGGAACCAGCGGCGCAAGGCGAATACAGGAATGGGACTCACGGGGACAAGCTGCGACTTCAGAAGGCTCCGGTACTCACCAGAAAGGTCGGGCATAAAAGAAAGACGGCCGGGATCAAATTCCCGGCCTTTTGCTGTCAGCGGCATGAAGGGAAAAAATGGTGGAGATGAGGGGGATCGAACCCCTAACCTCCGCATTGCGAACGCGGCGCTCTCCCAATTGAGCTACATCCCCACTTTTTTACCAACTATCGGAAAGGAGCTACGTTTATACACCAGCAGAAAATGGCCTGTCAAGGACTTGTTCGAATCCGGCACGGCACAACCAAGACCGGGCAGGGGTTGTCCGGGCGCGACGGGTTGCCTGCAAGTGAGACTCTCCATAGGGGCACAAAACTTGCAAACTTGCTTCTCGGTTTCACGATTTTCCTGGAAGGGGATTCCCAATGGCAAGAATCGATGATCTGTTCGCCCTGCAGCACGACCGGAGCGCCTCCGACCTTCACCTGTTTGCCGGCTCGCCCCCGGCTCTTCGCGTCCGCGGCGACATGGAAAAGATAGCCGACGAGTCCCTCGACGACGAAGAACTCCGGGAGATGCTCTTCGAGATCCTCACCCCGGCCCAGCGGCAGGAGATCGAGGAGACGGGCGATCTGGACTTTGGGTACGAGGTCCAGGGCATCGCCCGCTACCGGTGCAATTATTTCAAGCAGAAAAACGGCATCGGCGCCGTGTTCCGCGAAATCCCCTCAACGGTGCTCACGGTCGATCAACTGGGGCTGCCCCAGGTCCTGAAACAGCTGGCCATGCTTCCGCGCGGCCTCGTGCTCCTCACGGGCCCCACGGGAAGCGGCAAGTCGACGACGCTGGCGGCCATCATCGAGCACGCCAACTCGAACCGCAAGTGCCACATTGTCACCATCGAGGACCCCATCGAGTTTGTGCACCAGCCCAAGCAGTGCATCGTCAACCACCGCGAGGTGGAGACACACACGCAGTCCTTCGCCAAGGCGCTGAGAGCCGCACTGCGCGAGGACCCCGACATCATCCTCGTCGGCGAAATGCGCGACCTGGAGACGACGATGCTTGCCATCGAGGCGGCCAACACGGGCCACCTGGTCCTGTCCACCATGCACACCATGGGGGCCACGCGGACCATCGACCGCATCGTCGACATGTTCCCTGCAGATCAGCAGTCCCAGATCCGGACGTCGCTTTCTGAATCGCTCAAGGGGGTCATGTCCCAGGCCCTGTTCAAGCGCGCAGACAAACCGGGCCGGATCGCAGCCCTGGAGATCCTCCTAGTGACACCCGCGGCGTCAAACCTCATCCGCGAGCAGAAGACCTATCAGCTGATGACGGTCATCCAGACGGGCAGGCGGATGGGGATGATCTCGCTGGACGACGCCATCGCCGATCTGCTGCAGAGACGCCTGATCGGCCCCGAAGAGGCTTTCGAAAAGGCCATTGAAAAGGATCGCTTCGCAAAGCTCCTCAAGAGCCCGCCTCCGGAGTTCTAAGGGCTTCGAGGATCTTTTTCGCTTCCTCCGTGCGCCCGCAGGAGTTGAGGGCCTCGGCAAGGGAGAGTTTGTAAAACGCATTTGACGGATCAGCCGCGCCGGCCCGACGGAAGGCATCGATTGCCTCGGGGGCGCGGTTTTCTTTTATGAGCCTGTTGCCGAGCCGGTTGTAGTAGGTCCCCTCGCGGCCGGGGTTGACGCGAACCGCCTCGGCATAGGACTGGAATGCCTCTTCCAGCCGCCCCAGCATCACCAGGGCATCCCCCAGGTCACAGCGGTAGATCGGATCGGCGCCTGCGGCCCCCACGGCCCTGCGGAAAGCGCTTTCGGCGCGCTCGAAGGCGCCGGCCTGAACGTAGGCATGTCCCATCTTGTCCATGAAAATCCCCTCTTTGCCTGGAAAGTCATGTTCGATGGCCTGCCGGTAAGACGCCTCCGCCTCCTCGAAACGGCTGCCGGCGATGAGGGCATTCCCCATGGCGGCATGATACTGGGATGAATCGGGCTCTTCGTCCAGGAGCCCCTGGAAGATCTTGCGCGCCTTCTCGGCCTGGCCCGCCCTCAGGTAGGCATCTCCGAGGGTGTAAAGCAGGGCGAGATCCTTCGGCTGGACGGCCACGGCCCGCTCGCAGACCTCCACGAGCCGCCCGTGCTGCTTCGTCTCGCGGAAGAGCCGTACCAGTTCGTCGTAGGCAAACCCCGTGAAGACCCTCCTGGCCAGCTCCTTCTCGAAGAGCTTCTCGAACTCGGCCACCGCCTCGTCGATCTCCCCGTTGTCCTTGAGGGCCCAGGCCAGGCACAGGACGAAAGAATCCATGTCGGGTTTCATCTGGATGAGTTGCCGATAGACGGCGATCGCCTCGGGATATCGTCTCTCCTTCATGTAGAGTTGCGCCATGCGCTCGTATTGCTCGGTGTTTGTCTGGTCGGGCATGTCTACTTTCTCCCTTTTGCGTGTCCTGTAACCCCTCATCGATCACTCCGGGATTGGCTGCGGGCCTTTCCCGGGGCGGTCCGGGGCATCCTATATAACGAAGCACGCCACGATGCAATCCAGAAAGCAGGAAAGATGATTGCTGCGGCGGCTGATTTTCCGGTTGACAGGAGGATATAAATTACTATATCCCTATACGGAAATATAGTGAGGTGGCACATGAAGAATTTCATCCGGGTCATGAAGGCCCTTTCGGACCCGAGCCGGGTCAAGGTCATCAAGATGCTCCAGCACAAGCAGATGTGCGTCTGCGAGATCCGGGCGGCCCTGGGGCTTGCCCAGCCGACGGTCTCCAAGCACCTGAAGGCTCTCGAGGACGCCGGGCTTGTTCAGTCGAAAAAGGACGGGCTCTGGGTCAACTACTCCCTGAGCGACGGTGGCAGCCCCTACGCCGAAGCGCTGCTGGGGAACCTCCAACACTGGTTCCAGGATGAACCGGATGTCGCGCGGCTCGTAAAAATGCTCCCCGTCATTCGACGGGAGGAGATCTGTCGAAAATGATTCGCAACCCTTTTCGTTTGAGGCGGTAACAGGAGATGAACCTTGATTAAAGCATTCGCCGACTGGCTGACTTATCAGGCCTTTGAGATGCAGGCCGGCACCCACCTTGCCGATGCCGTCAATTTTTTCGTCTACGACACCATCAAGATCCTCCTGATGCTGACTGTGATCATCTACGGCGTGTCGATCATCCGGAGTTTTTTTCCCCCGGAAAAGGTCAAAAAGATCCTTGCACACAAAACGGAGTTCGCAGGGAATATCCTGGCCGCAGCCCTGGGGATCGTGACGCCGTTCTGCTCTTGTTCAGCCGTGCCCGTTTTCATCGGCTTTCTGGAAGCGGGGGTCCCCCTCGGGGTCACCCTCTCGTTCCTCATCGCATCGCCCATGATCAACGAGATCGCCCTGGTGCTGCTCTGGGGGCTCTTCGGCGCCCGGATCGCCCTGATCTATATCTCGACGGGCATGGTCGTGGCGATCACGGCCGGCATGATCCTGGGTCGGATCCCCGCCGTGGAGAGGATGGTGGAGGATTACGTCTGGCAGATACGGATGGGGAATATAGAACCCCCGAAACTCACCTGGAGGGATCGGAGCGAGCAGGCAGCCCTTCATACGCAGGACATCCTCAGGAGGGTGACCCTGTATGTCCTCATCGGCATCGGCGTGGGCGCCGTCATCCACGGCTATGTCCCGATCGATTTCGTGGCGACCTATGCGGGCCGCGATAACCCCTTTGCCGTGCCGCTGGCCGTGCTGATTGCCATCCCCCTTTACTCAAACGCCGCCGGCACGATCCCCATCGTCCAGGCCCTCATGGGAAAGGGAATGCCCCTCGGCACGGTGCTGGCTTTCATGATGGCCGTCACGGCCATATCGTTTCCCGAGATGGTCATCCTGAGAAAGGTTCTCAAAGTGAAGCTGCTGGCCATCTTCGCGGGCATACTGACCGTTGCCATCATCGCCGTGGGATACTTGTTCAACGCCATTATCTGAGGAAAGGAGTCAGACCATCATGGAGATCAAGGTACTCGGACCGGGATGCCGTAACTGCGAGAAACTCGAGGCCGACGCAAAGCAGGCGGTGAAGGAGGCGGGCGCCGATTGCGCCGTCACAAAGGTCACCGACATGGCCGAGATCATGCAATACGGGGTGCTGAGCACGCCCGGCCTGGTGATCAACGGGAAGGTGAAGTCCTACGGGAGGCTTCCGTCGGTGAAGGAAATCAGGATGTGGATCGAGGAAGAAAACAAGAAATGAAGAAAGGGTATTTGCAATGACCAGCGATATCGTGCAGGTCCCCTTCGGCGATCGGGTGATCGGGATCGTCGGGTTGAAGAAAGTGATGGCCGAGTTGGTCAAGGTGGCGTCCGGCAAAACGGATGAAGAATGCCGGGAGCTTCTTTTTCAGGGCATTGCAGAGAAGAACTACATCCCGACGAAAATGGTCGGGGAATACAAGGACGCCCTGCTGTGCGCGTTCAAGGCCTTCACCGGTGAGGCGGCTGAAGGGGCACCCGCCGGAGGCGTTCGCATCCAGGTCCTGGGTCCGGGCTGTCACAATTGCGACAGGATGGAGCAGGACGTCCGTGAAGTCCTGGACGAGTTGAAGATACCCGGCGATCTCACCCATGTGACGGACCCTGCCGAAATCGCTAAATACGGGCTCATGGGTGTCCCGGCCCTGGTGATCAACGGCCGTATCGTTTGCGTCGGGACCCTGCCCGACCGGAACCGGATCAAGCAGTGGCTCATGGACCTGAAGGCATCCCAGGAATGCAAGGAAGGCACGTGATGGACGTGATCGGATCAACATGGCCTGCTGCTTGCATCAACAATGCTTTCTAGAGCCATTCCATCAGGGGCGACTTCATCATGACCCGATCAGCATTCAAAAAAGCGTATCTGTTCCTCGGACTCCTGCTGCCCGTTGTTTTTTGCTACCTTCTTATCACCTTTATTTCCACCGCCCCGGCGGTCGATGCGGAGAAGGGAAGCATCCCCTCTTACGGCAAGGGCCCTCAAGAGGTTTACATCTTCTCAGACTATTTCTGCCCGCCCTGCCAAGCATTGGAACCCAAGCTCGAACCGGTCCTCGAGGAACTCTACGCGAAGGGCAGCGTGAAGATCACCTTCGTGGACACGCCCATGCACAGGGAGACGCCGCTTTTTGCCAAGTTCTATCTCTATGCTGCCGCGACGGCCCCGGATTACAGGGCGGCCGTAAGGGCCAGACAGGTTCTCTTTGCACTTGCGGTGAAGGAGAATGTGTTCTGGATGGACGAAAGGATCGAGGAGACGTTCCAAAAGGAGAAAATCGCTTATACAGCCTTTGACGTCCATACTGTCCAGCCGGAGCTAAACAGGCTGATCAGCCAGTACCGGATCGATGCCACCCCGAGCTGCGTGATCCTCTCACCGGGCGCGAAGGCCCGGAAGTACACCGGTGCGGGGGATATCCTGAAGGGGCTTGCCACGGTCCGCGCCGGCGTGAAATAAGCCGGGGATGAATCGCCGCGGGATTGTGGAGGGCCTGTCCTGTTTGCGGGAAAACCTCGCTCAACCGCCCCTCACAAATAAGGAGACTCTCCCCTGCAGGCCCTGCAGCGCTCCCCATCCCTCACGGGGTAAGCTTCGCCGCACCCCGGGCAGATGGCCACCTTCCCCAGTTTCGGACGGTGCAGCGTCTTCGGATCGACTTTCACCTTCTGAAGTGTCATGATGGCGTCGCCAGCCTCCCTGATCTGATCGAGGATTGCCTGGAGATTCTGCTCTTTCTTCGGTTTGAGCTTGAGAAACCAGGTCTTGATCTCCGGCCATTGCTCCAGCTTCTCCGTGTCCAGATAGACTCTCACACCGTCACCGCCGTATTTTTCATAGAGCGTCAGGGCAAAGCGGCCGAACCCGAGCACCTTGAGCCACCCGTTTCCCATCGTGCAGGGGGTGAGCAGCTGCACGGAGTCCGGCAGGCAGACCTCCGTTTCGCAGATCGCATCGTAAAACACCCCCGGGGGAAGATTCTTCATGGCCAGATCCACCATGAAGCCGCCGATGATGAGTCCGGGGGCCATGTTGCCATGGAAGGATTTCACGAGCTGAGTGTATTCATCGTAGGAATAGGTTCCGATTCTGATCATTGTTCCCCTGTTGAAAGATTCCTCATCAGACCCTCCGAAAGAGTCAGAAAGAGATCCGGAAACGAGAGCCCTTTCACTTTACACTCGGACATATATTTCTCCTGAAAGATATTTTTCAATCCATTCCTCTTGTCGATTCATTCTTCCAGCCAAGTCTTGATTTTTTTGTCGATCCGGTCACGCACCTCTCTGAACTTCTGCAATTTCTCCGGTACGGAGCCGACAAAGGCTGCCGGGTCTTCAAAAGACCAGTGAAGCCGATGGCTGATGTCAGGAAACGTCGCCGGGCATTTTTCTTCGGCATCAGAGCAAACCGTAATCAAATATCCGAAATGCAATTTGCCCATGTATTCTCTTACATGCTTTGAATATTGGCCGGTGAGGCTTATACCGATTTCCTGCATGACTCGCTCCGCATAGGGGTTGATGCCCTGCGGTTCAAGACCGGCACTGTAAACGTCATACTTATCCCCTGCATACTTTCTGAGAAGGGCCTCAGCCATTTGGCTTCGGGCAGAGTTGCCCGTACACAAAAACAAAACGTTCGTCTTGGTCATTACCTTGAACCTCTTTTTCAACGTTCCATGGCCTGTCAGCAGCAGGTTGCATCCCTATCGCTGGAGCAGGACTTGGAGTCATCGAGACAGCAACAGGAACGGCCTTTCCGGCCCAGCATGGAATTGATAACCGCTGCGGCGCAACCGACGCCGGTCTGGACGGACAGAGCATCAAAAGGACAATTGCGGCTGCAGGCGCCGCATTCCATGCAGGCATCGCGATTTTGAATCGAGACGTGGGAAGAGTTCATTTCGAGCACCTTGTGCGGGCAGACTTCGAGGCACATTCCACAACCGGTGCATTTTTCCTCATCGAGCTTCAAGGTTACGACATTCTCAAGGTAAACAAAGTCTCTCATGATATCTCCTACATCAAGACGCGCGATGTCACCCAGGCCAGGAACCCGAAGCCGGCCATTCCAATCTCAAGGGGCAGGGCCCAGCGCATCTCTTTTCTCACTCCGGAAAGGGAAGTGTACGTGGAGCATCCGGTAAAATTCATCGCCAGATATGCCGCTACGGCGGGAATGATCAGAAGCCATGAGAAGGCCTCCATCAGCCCGTACCCGGTATGCCAGTCGCAGCCCCGCAGATAAAGAACAAAGAAAGCCATGAGGCACCCGATGAAAAATCCTTTTGTGGAAAACGCCTTCCCGGGAAGATAGGGAAGAAATAAAGGATTCAAGACGGCTCCTGCCACGAGGGCGCTCAAAAATGCCAGAGCCGCAAAGAGCCCTTCGTTCAAGGCGTTTGTCCAAAATCCCCCATGACCACCCAGGCCGCCAAGCAGAAAAAGAACAGGCAGGATCATGAGCGTAGGCTTCAATGCCTCCATGAGTTCTACCGGGATCAGGACGGCCCGCTCTGGCAGGGTGAACGTCTTGAGGCGCATGCCGGGCGTGGCCTTGAGGCCGGATTCGATGAAAGCCGGCAGATCCTGTGCCCGGATGGGGCCGTATTGAACAGTGAACCCTGAGAGCTGTTTGACCCTGTGGGCTGAGATGCCGGGGCCGGCCAGCTGGGGGAGAATCAATTTTCTGTGATGGATGATTTTTTTCAATCCCGTTGCTTCAATGCGCCTTACCAGCTCGTCTGTGCCGAACGTCCCTTTGCCGGCTGCACACCAGACATTGATCCCGTCTGTATCGAGCACCAGAATCCAGGCATCCCTGCCGGGCAGGGACCGGCGTAATTCGTCAAAGCTCATCTTATAATTTGCGGACACGAAGACGGGCGAGCTGCTGT
>DASRZY010000007.1:0-4454 GCA_035685905.1 Syntrophales bacterium | reverse complement strand
GATTATTACCCCAATCCCGGCGTATATTACGACACGGGCCGACACGTCTATTTTTATCATGATGAAGGCCATTGGAAGGAATCCCCTGCTTTGCCCCCGGCCTACCACGTGGACAGGAACGATCGCCGGGAATTGCGCCTGGATACGGACAAACCCTACAACTATCATCCCGACATCCATAAACAATACCCGCCGGGGCAGCAGAAGAAAATGGATCGGGACTAAGGAGCGACGACAAGGTCACTGCGTGACGAGAGCATACCTGTCCTGATCGGGACACTGTCCGCACCCTCCTGCATCGTGCAGGACGCACAAGGGCAGAAGCCATGACACGCACATCAAATCGAGAGAACCCCGTCAGGCGCGAGACTGGTTGCCAGCATCACCATGTTGATATCGCCATGCCCCGTCCAGCCCTCCCCCCGCCTGTTTGCGGGCACAAGCCAGAAAGCCTCAATGACGCCCATGAGCGGGGCATACCGCATCATGTCTTCCGTGCGCGATTGCAGGCGGGTTCTCATTTTGAAATCGCGGGGAGCCTGCTCGATCAGCCCCCGCAGTTTCTCAACGGCGTGCAATCCGATGGACAATCCCAGCTCGCGGAATGCAAGCCGGTAATCGGCGGGAAGCGTCAACGCATTTCCCCGTTTATAGGACTGCAGGCCCGTCCGGGAAGAATTCAACAGGGCATCCAGAAGATCGGCCTGTTCAACCCCTTCGTTCACGATCAATTGCGCCAGTCTGCATGCGGAGCTCAAGAGCTCTCCGATTCCAAGGGGATCGTCCGTCGCCCAGTTCTTCCCTTCGCATATCCCGGCCATGTCCTTGATTTCAGCGCCGAGGTCGGGCATGGCGGATGTCCCGGACGCCTTTGCGGCCGCAGCCTGAAGCTGCAGGTACGTGATGAGTCCGTCGAGGGGATCGTGATGGCCCATCGAGGCGACAAGCGGATACGAGAGGTCAACGCTCATTTTCCAGTACATTTGCTTCTGGTCGCCGAATGACGGAGCATAGGTGAAACGGGCATGCGCCGATTTCGCAAGCTCGATGGCCCACCGGGTGTACGTTGAATCCCCCGTGGCCCGCGCCACCTGATGGAGCGCATGCATCCACTTTGTCAGGTAGTGGTAGTATTGCCCGTCCCGGTCCCACTCCAGCCGCTCGTCATACGGATCGTCGGGCCTGCGCTCGTTCATCCCCTTGCCGATTCTCAGCCCGCCCGCTGTCGGGTGCAATTCGCCGCTGCGCTCATCGAGCCCGCTGATCCAGCCCGTTCGAGGGTCGTCATCGCGGTACCGCCCGAGTACCCGATGAACCTGATCGACGAGGCGCAATGCCAGCTGTCTGTAGTTCTCGTCGCCGGTTTGACGATGAAGCTCCAGGAAGTTGCAGACGGCAAACGCGTCGGTCCACAGGTAGCGACGCGGCTTTTCCCCGGCGGGAGACAGGCCGGTCCGCCCGGCAAATTCCATCATGATTTCACGGACCATGGACGTGGAGGACTGCAGCTCCATTTTTTCCTTCGTGTCTTTCCTGGCCATAGGGCCGCCCTCCGTTTCCCGTGGGATATATCTTATTATAAATTACCACAACCGGGGAGAAGATGCCCATCGATTAGAAGATCTGCAGTGCAAATAGCGCACACTTCTCAGGCAAAAATTGTCGCAAGAGGGGATCGATGATCGACGATATTGTCGATCTGAAGGCATCTCCAGAATTCTACACCCGGTGTTTCAGTTCGGCATTTTGGTTTGTCATTAGCAACTTACAGGAACCTTTCGCGCAATCGGCTCTGTCGGCACCCATCCTGCAAGAAAAGCCGTCATCCCCATTCATCTCAACGGATCTGCCCCTGGTCGAAATATCCACCGCCCGATCGGACTCTCTCCAGCCTTGTTCACTCTTGGGGATGCACTGCTGAACAGCCGCAAGTACCATGTGGAAGGAGGGCTCAACATGGACGCAATGGCCTTAGGCAATATCTTTTCGGGCATCCAGAAGGAAACCAAAGTCATTATCGTATCCAACCGCCAGCCCTGGTTTCATGAACGGGTGGCCGACCGCATCCGCGCATTCCGCCCGGCAAGCGGGCTCGTGACGGCCCTGGAACCGATTATCGAGGCCGTGGGCGGGACCTGGATCGCGCACGGCTCGGCCTCGGCGGACCGGCTTGTCGTCGACCGGAAAGACCGTGTGCGACTTCCCGAGCACGACCCGCGGTTCACGTTGCGCCGGGTGTGGCTCACCCCGAAAGAGGAAGACGGGTACTACAACGGCATCTCCAACAAAGCGCTGTGGCCCCTGTGCCACATCGTCTACACAAAGCCCCGATTCTCGAGAAAGGACTGGGAGATCTACAAGGACGTCAACAAGCGGTTCAGCGACACGGTCCTCGATGAGGTGGGCGACTCGCCGGCGATCGTCTTCGTCCAGGATTTCCATCTGGCCCTGCTGCCCCGTTATCTGAGGAATGCGCGGCCCGATCTGAAGCTGATCCAGTTCTGGCATATCCCGTGGCCCAATCGCGAGGCCTTCCGGATCTTCCCCTGGTCGGAAGAAGTCCTCGACGGCCTGCTGGGGAACGACCTGCTGGGGTTTCACATCCAGTACCACTGCAACAATTTCCTGGACACCGTCGACAAGGGCATGGAGGCCATGGTGGATTATGAGAATTTCAGCATCTACCGTGGCGGGCGTCCCACCTACATCCGCCCCTTCCCGATCAGCGTCGATTTCAGGCAGATCGGCATCGACGCGCAATCGGCGATCGTTCAGGGAAAAAAGGAGAGCTTCATCCGGGAGCTGGGGCCCGGCGCCGAGGGGACTAAGATTTACGTCGGGGCCGACCGCATCGACTACACGAAGGGCATCCCGGAGCGCCTCCGGGGCTTTGATCTTCTCCTGAAGCGCAATCCCGACCTGAAGAAAAGAGTGACGCTGATGCAGCTTGCCGCCCCGAGCCGCACGCAGATCGAGGAATACCAGAGCATCAACGACGAGATCGAGAACCTGGTGGATCAGATCAACCGGCAGCACGGGGTGGAGGACTGGAAGCCCATTCATTTCCTGCGGGCCAATCACGACTATCACGCCGTCATTGCCGCCTACCGCATGGCCGACGTGGTCATGGTCACGTCCCTGCATGACGGCATGAACCTGGTCGCCAAGGAATTCATTGCCGCGCGAACCGACGGCGACGGCGTCCTGCTGCTGTCCCAGTACACGGGGGCCGCCCGCGAGCTGACCGATGCCCTGTTGATCAACCCCTATGACTGCGACCAGCTTGCCGATGCGATGCTCCAGGCCTTCCACATGCCGGAAAAAGAGCGCAGGCAGCGGATGGCGCGGATGAGGGCCCAGGTGGAGAAGAACAATATCTACGAGTGGGGCAGGAAGATCTTCGAAGAGCTGCTCAAGCGCGTCAGCTTCGGGAAGGGCCGCAGTGAAGCAAAGCAGGCGCCCGAGGCCGCAAGGGCGCCCCGGAAGCGGAGCCCGCGCCTGGCTGCCGTCCGGTACCTGACGTACCGGTGCTCCAGCGCGATTCTGAAGAAAGTGAACTCGCGCCTTGCGAAGGAAATGGCGTAAGTAATCACGCGATGACGGTAAAGGAGTCAGTCGGATGAAGCCGGATTCGGTCAGAGCAACGCTATGGGTTTTTGATTTTGACGGCACGATCTCGGAGTTTGTATCCAACCCCGACGAGGCGCAGATCCATCCGGCCTGCAGGGATCTGCTCAGGGATCTCGCGGCCCTGCCGATGCATCGAGTGGCGATTCTTTCGAGCCGTCATCTGGACGACATCATCGCGCGAGTGGATATTCCCGGACTGTTCCTGGGGGGCGCAAGCGGAATGGAGTGGCGCCGCCCCGCGGGGGAGAGATTTCTGGCCGACCCGAGCCAGGCCGCCCGAATCAGGGCAAACCGGCAGATGATCCTGCCGAACCTGCAGATCCTGGAGCAGATCCCGGGCATCGAGCTGGAAGACAAGCAATGGTCCGTTGCCGTGCATGTGCTGCGGGCTCCCGAGGTGAGCAGGAACCTGGCCGACAGGTACCTGTGCGGGCTTCGCGACCGGCGGATCCTGCGGTTTTTCAAGGGCCGCGAGGTCTATGAAATCCCCTTCCTGCCCGGGATGAACAAGGCCGTCGGCGTGAAACGGATTTACGAGATCCTTCATGCCAACCACAGCGGCAACGGGATGGTCTATGCCGGCGACGACGAAAACGATGCAACGGCCATGGAGTGGGTCATCCGGCAGGGCGGCGTGGCCTTCTCGGTGGGAAAGAAGGCGATCATCCCGGCTGCCCTGCATGTCCCCGGCCCGGAATCGCTGGCCGCAGAGATCCGACGCCTGTTCAAGCTCAACGGGAATCACAGGCGATCGGGAAGCGAAGAACGCCGCAGCGGGCTGATCTCCTGATCTATTTTCCACGGGGCTCGAGGACCGGGAATCC
>DASRZY010000006.1:0-12165 GCA_035685905.1 Syntrophales bacterium | reverse complement strand
GTTGCGTCGATGTAGCCAATACTAACGCCAATATGAACCTGTGTCCGCACTTCGCCGCAACTGCCTCGAGTGTAATTCAAGAAAACGACGAATTCTTTGTTCGATTTGCGTTCGAAACCCTCGGCGATGTTGCTTGGGATGGAAAGACCTGATCGTGTAATCTGATCTCGGAAGCCGAAGTCTTTCAGATTCTGAAGTTTGCGGTATATTTCAGCACTGAGGCTTGCTGCTTTTTTCCATACTTCGAGGTCTTCAAAACATATTACTCTTGGTCTTGGGTGCCCTGCTCTCATCCTTTTCTCTTGTCTGCTTTTCTGTCTGCTGTCTGCCGTCTGCTGTCTGCTTTACACCGCCTGTCACCTGAGCCTGCGGCTCAGTAGGCTCCCTTGCCCATTATGATGACCCAGGGGGTCATGAGGATGATCTTGATATCCTGCCAGATGGACCAGTCGGTGACGTATTTCAGATCCAGCCGGACCATTTCGTCGAAGCTGGTGCTGCTGCGGCCCATCACCTGCCACAACCCCGTGATGCCCGGCTTCACGGACAGCAGGCGCATGCGGTGCCACACGTCGTAGATATCCGCCTCGTAGGGCACAGGCGGCCTCGGGCCCACCAGCGACATTTCGCCCCGGAGAACGTTGATGAATTGCGGCAGTTCGTCGAGGCTCGTCTTTCGGATGAAGCGCCCGACAGGAGTGATCCGGGGGTCGTTTGTCAGCTTGTATACGGGTGCTTCCTTCTGCGTCCCGCTTCCGTTTGCAGCGCATTCGTTATTGCAGATCAGCTTCTCGATGTATTCCTTGTGAGGGTTTGCGGCCTGCTTGACATACATGGAGCGGAACTTGAGGAATGTGAAATGTTCGCCCCACTGGCCGATCCGCGTCTGCTTGAAGAACACGGGGCCCTCGGAGGTCAGTTTGACGGCGGCGGCAATGACCAGGAACAGCGGAGAGAAGAGGATGAGGGCCAGCAGGCTCCCCACGATGTCCATGAGCCGCTTCATCTTCCGGGACATGCCGTTTCTGCGCTCGCCCTCCATGAGGTCCTTGTACAGGTTCAGGTTGAAGCGCCCTGTGCCGTTCCCCTTGTCGTGGTCCTCGGGAAATACGTGGAAAGAGACCTCGATCTTCTTCAGGTCCTCGGCGCTGATCTCGCGGGCCAGGCTCGTCAGGATCTTGTCGAAGATCTTGTCGCGCACGGCCTGGCAGGCACTCTCGAGCTCGGTGAAGATGACGCCGATGATTTGCCCGCCTCGATACCAGCCCCTGACGTCGGTCTCGCGGATTTCCGCTCCGAGGATCTGTCCGAGGCGGCTGATGACGACGAGGTTCGGGTGGGGGTTAATGAGCTTCGAGATGTCGAAGAGCATCAACAGGAAGGGTTTCTTCGAGCGCTGAGTTCTCTTGCGCTCCAGGGAGAGCATGCGGTTGAAGTAGTCCTCGTTGTATAAACCCTGCACGCCGTCCAAAACATCGGGCTTGCGCGGACCCGATTTTACGAGTCTGATTTTCCCTGCTCCAGCTTCCATCAATGCGAGCACCCTGTCCCGGTTTTTTTGTTAAAGTCCTGCAACATTCATTCCGATATATTGTGTTTGCGGTAGATTATTAAGCCCGGCCATACAATCCGTAGGCTTAGACGTAACGAAATGAAAAAAAAGCGTTTTAACGTAGCGGGAATCGAGTTTCAGCCAGCCCCACGACAACAAAAATCAGAAGCAGCAACTCCAAAATTTGGAGATCGAAGAACAAGCATCCCCCAATCCTCCCATTTGGAAGAAAGAATCGAAAGAGCCCGATTCCCATTGCCTGCCGCGTGAGCAACAGGGAACTCATAGGGCAACATGTCTTCAATCGTCTGTGATGTCTTGTTCGGCTGTGTTCGTTCCAGGAATATTGCCGTGCGTTTGTACACCGCCACGGCAGATAAATGTGGCAGGGAATTATGAAGGCGTCAACAGGCCCCCCAACCTGTCGTTTCGATTCTGCCAACATTCTTTTCCCCTGTCAATACCCAATTTCAGATGGGCTCCCGCCGATTCGGATTCGGGGAGAGTCCGACGGCAACCACTCATTGCTCATTTGCACTCTATCCACGTTCGTCCAGTGCGATAGGTGGCAGGTTCGCTCTCCCCGAATCAGGATCGAGGATCGAGGTCCAAGGATCGAGGACCTGCAATTGGAGGCCGAAGGCCTCGGGTCATCTATTCAGTCTGTCTGGTCTATTCCGTCTATCTGGTCATTCTGGTCATTCTGGTCTGTCCAAATCCCCCTTTGCCGCCCTGATCCGCTTTGCGGGGCGGCCCGGTAAGGAACGAACCAGACAGTGTTGCGCACCCTGACGGGATGCGCCCCCGGTCATCCCCCTTTGCAAAAGGGGGAAAGAGGGGGATTTTCTCAAACGAAGATTGCCACGCCCCGGCCGCTTCGCAGCCGAAGTGATTTGTGATTTGTGGTTAGTGGTTTGTACCGGATATGGAATTTCTTCTTCACTGGCCACAAGTCACTGATCACTAGCCACTTCTTCACTCCTCCAGGGTTCGGCTCGCAATGACTCTTTTTCTATAATTCTCTGCTGTTTGCTGTCTGCTGTTTGCTGTCTGCTGTTTGCTGTCTGCTTCTTCCACTGGTCACTGGTCACCGGTCACTTCTTCACTGCCGCTCTGCGGCGGCCCTCACGCCGACCCTCTCCCCTCAAGGGAGAGGGAGCCTGCGAGGTGGTGGCCTTTCAGGCCACTTTTTCGAGCAGAGAATAATGCATCTCCACGCTGGGGCGATAGCCTACGAGGTTCAGCAGCACACGCACGCGCTCGGAATCGGACACCCAGCGGTCGAAAATCCCCAGCAGATCCTTCATGGGGCCCGAGCGCACGCGGACGAGATCGTTTTGCTCGAAGCTGCAGGCCTTCTTCACGCACTCGCCGTCCCGGGCGCGGTTCCGGATGACCTCGATCACCTCATCGGCCACGGGCACCGGCTGGGCCCCGAAGCTGACGATCTTCTTCACGCCCCTGCCCCACCGCACCAGGTTGAAGTCCTCGAGAAGGTTGAAGCGCCCGAAGAGATACCCGGGGAATAGCGCCTGCTGCTCGCGCACCATCCTGCCGCCCCGGGGTGCGACCACCTCCATGGTCGGGCTGAAGATCTCGACGCCTTTCACAGAGAGATACGACTTCGCTTCGAATTCCTTTTTCGGTTTGGTCTGGATGACATACCAGTTACGCGTCAATTCAACCGGTGTGCCCGGTTTTTCGATCATCTGGCTCAGTCCTCCTTTTTGAAAAACGGGAACAGGCTTCTCCAGCCCCGGGGAGGCTTTCCGGCGGCTTTTTGCTTGTCCTTGTAACGGTAGTAGTATTCGGCCGACCCGAAGTATCGCGAGCTGAGAGCCCCCGATTCGAATTCGAGTTCGTTGAGAACGATGCCCAGGACCTTGTCGCGGTCGACGGTGGCCAGGGCCTGCTGCACGGTCTCTCGCGGGGTCACACCTGCGCGCACCACGAGGATGATCCCGTCGACGAGGCGGGTGAGCACGCTGGGTTCCGTGGTGGCCAGCAGCGGCGAGGAGTCGAAGATGATGTAGCGATCGCTGTAGCGCTCGCGCATCTCGTGAACAAGCGCTTCCATCGGTTTCGAACCGATCAACTCGACCGGGTTGGCCTGGAAGGTGCCGCTCGAGAGGATCGTTAGCTTCTCGACGGTCGTTTTCGTGAGCAGCCCGGGGATGCTTGCGCCGGCGGCCAGGTAGTCCGAAAGGCCCCGGCCCTCGTGAAGGCCGAACCAGCGGCTGAGAGCCGGGTTGCGCAGGTCGGCATCGACGAGAAGGGCATGGGTGTGCAGGTCGTGGGAGAGCACGAGCCCGAGGTTCGCGGCCACAAGCGTTTTGCCCTCGGAGTCCGTGGCGCTTGTCACCATGATCGTCTTGGGCGTCTCGGGGAGCTTCATGCCCAGGAGCTGCGTGCGGAGCTTGCGGAACTGCTCGGCGGCGATTGAGCCCGGCTCGCGGTAGACCACGAGCTTCTCGTCCATCGCGGGCATGGTTGCCTCCCGCGGCAACCCCATATAGGGCTTGCGTTCGGGCTCCGGAGCGGTTTCCTGCGTCGACTGCCGGCCCTCGGCCAGTATGTCTTCTTCGAATTCCGGTACGCGACCCTTTTCAACCTTCTCGAGTGCCTTGTAGAGTTTGCCCATCGTCCTCGTTCTTTTCGTTTGTTTCGTTTATTTCGTTTGTTCGTTGGGGAATAGGTCTGTTACGTCTGTTCGGTCTGTTCCGTCAGGCCGCTTCGCGGCTGTGGCTAGTGATTTGTGGCTTGTGTCTAGTGTAAAAAAACGCGTTCCTATTCTTTCACTAGTCACTAACCACTAGTCACTTCTTCACTGTCGTAAAATGCGTCCGCGGAAAATCTTTTCCGCGTTGTCGATCGCCGACGGCAAGTCGCCCAGGGACACCTCCTTGGCCCAGATAAGAAGGATTCCCACGAGAACAATGATGAAGATGACGGAGAAGAACACGTAGTTCCAGGCCGGCCTTGCGGGCATTTCAGGCCCTGCCATGTCCTTCGCCACGTCGCGGATGATGCGCTTGTCGATGACCGGTTTCTCTTCCACGAAGCCCGTCACCAGGGCGTTGTCGCAGAGCACGTTGATGAGCCTCGGGATGCCGCTGGAGCGCCTGTGAATCTCCCGGATCGCGCTGTCCTCGAAGATGTGACAGTCGCGGGCGCCTGCGACCTTGAGGCGCTTTTCGATGTACTCCTTCGTCTCGCCGCGGTTCAGGGGCTTCAGGTGGTAGCGCACGCTGATCCGCTGCTTGAGCTGGCGGAACCGCTGGTCGGCCAGGACCTTGTCCAGCTCGGGCTGCCCCATGAGGATGACCTGCAGGAGCTTGCTCTTCGGCGTCTCCAGGTTCGTGAGCAGCCGAACCTCCTCGAGGAGTTTGGGCGAGAGCGTCTGCGCCTCGTCGACGATGAGGACGACGCGCTCCTTTCGCGCATAGCACTCGAGAAGGAAGCCGTGCAGCACCGTGAGAAACTCGCCCTTCGTGGTGAGGTCATCCGTCTTCAGCCCCAGGTCGTTGCAGATGAACTTGAGGAAGTCCCGCGTGGAGAGCTTGGGGTTGAACAGGTGCGCCGTCCGCGTGTGGCCGTCGAGCCGCGACAGCAGCATCTGGATGAGCGTCGTCTTGCCCGTTCCCACTTCGCCCGTGATGACCGTGAAGCCCTTCGACTCGTTGAGCGCGTAGGTCAGGTGCGCGTACGCCTCGCGGTGCTGCTCGCTCATGTAGAGGAACCGCGGGTCGGGCGTGATCTCGAACGGCTTTTCCTTCAGTCCGTAAAACTGCTCGTACATAATCAGGCTGCCTTGCTTCCGATTCTGGGGATGTTCGCCAGGACTTTGAGGCCCAGCGTGACTTCGGCGTCCTCAGGGTCGCGGAAGGATCGGTCGAGCTGCTCGCGGACGAATATGCCGCCGAGACCGCAGCCCAGTCCAGCAAACAGACCGATCAGAAGCACTTTCGGTATGTCGGGCTGGACGGGCTTCTCGGGCATTCGCGCGGGATCGATGACCCGGAACTGCTCGCCCTTCTGACGCCGCTCAAGATTTTCCGCCTGCTGCGCCTCCTCGCTCTTCTTGATGAGCGTGTCGTACTGCAGGCGCGTGTTGTTGTACTCCTGCACCATGGTCACCATCTCCTGCTCGCGCTGGGTGGCGACTTCGATCCTCCCGCGATACTGGTCGGCCTGTGCGTTGATCTTTGCGCCCTCCTGCCGGGACCGCAGGATCTGCCTGTCGGTCTCCGCAAGGGCTGCCTTGAGCTCCTTGTAGCGCGGGTCGTTCTTGACCGTCGTGGTCTCCTTGCTCTTCTCGAGATCGGCGATGCGCTTCTTCGTCCGCACGATGTCGGGGTGCTTCTCGGTGTAGCGCGACTGCAGGTCGGCAAGCTGCTTGTTCAGCTCCTCCAGCTGCGCCTCGTAGCTCATCGTCCCCTTTTTCTGCTGGACGGAGCCGTTGGGGCCCGCTGTCACGGCAGTCGGGTTTTCCATGTCGGACATCTGTTTCATGATGAGCAGCTTGCGGTCCTCGAGGGCGCGGGTGCTTTCATCGTTGCGCTGCGCCTGGGCCTGGAGCTGCTCGAGGATCTTGATGTTCGTGTCGCGCTGCTCGGGCAGCGAGCCCATGTTCTTGCGCTTGTAATCGGCCAGGGTCTGGCCCTGGACCTCGAGCTTTTCCTTCGTGGCCTGCAGCTCGTTGGTGAGAAATTCCGTGGTGCCGACGGCCTGCTGCTCGCGCAGCTTCAGGTTCTCCTCGATGAACAGCGACGAGAGCTTGTTGGCCACGAGGGTGACGATGCGGGGATCATTGCCCGTGTAGCTGATGGTGAAGTAGCCGGCCGTTTCCGAGGTGCGCTTGGGGAGTTCCACCTTGATGTTCTTGCGCATGAGCTCCACGACCTCTTCGCGTTTCATCTGCTTGAGCTCGCCCTGGTAGAGCTTGAGCTCGTCGATGATCTGCTCGAGACGCGTGCGGCTCATGATCTCCTGGCTGATGGAGTTGAGGCGCTCGATGATGCTGGCCGTCACCGTGGGACGGACAAGATCGGCCGGTACGCGCTGGGGCGTCACCAGCACGAGGGTGGAGGCCTGGTACATGCGGGGGGCTAACGCCGCCCAGAGGATCGCCGCCGTGAAGATGAGGACGAAGGGGATCACGAAGTAAAACTTGCGGCGAAGGAATATTTCCTTGTAGTCGTTGACGTTGTATGACCGTCCCGGGTTGATCATGTGTGCCTCATGCCGCAAAGCGGCAGTAATTAGTTGACTGGTTAACTGGTTAATTGAGAAATATTGCCGTTCCTTCGTTTGTCTTTCACTGGCCACTGGCCACTAGCCACTGGTCACTGCCGCTGAACGGCGGCTGCGCGGTTTACAGTAAATTGTCGAACGTGGCGGACAGCGTCAGGAACGCGTGCCACTCGTCGTAGCTGGCCGTATCGATGCTGGAGTTGTCCGCCTGGTAACCCACCCTGCCGCTGACCATGAGCCACTTCATGAGCTGGTAGCTCGCCGTGGCGTCGGCCGTGTAGAGCCAGTCGTTGCGGTCGACGAAGGCATAGTCAGTATATTGGGCGGTCCCGACAAAGCCCACGGTGAACCGCTGCGTGACACTGTGCGAAACAACTGCCGAGCCGAGGTAATACTTGTAGAAGCCCAGGTTATTGAAGTCGAATGCGTTCTGCACGTAGCCGCTCCTGAAGGCCAGGGTGTATGTTGTCTGTTTCTCCTTTTGTGTGAGGCTCAGGTTGCTGGTGACACCGTTCTGACCGTTTCCCTGCTCGGGATCCATCCAGAAATATCCCACCTGGGCCACGCCGATCAGGGTCGGGCTGAAGTTATACGTGATGCCCACGGAGGGGTTGTTGACGTTATAGTTGAAGCCCGGTGAGTCGTTGTTCTGGTAGGCATATGCGTAATCCGCGAATAGCGACATCTGGGTATCGAACCGGTACAAGTAGCGCGCGTGAGGATTCTGAGATGTAAAGTTCGGCGCCGTCGGCGGCGGACCGCCCGAGTATGAGCCCGCGGTAAATCCATAGTCCAGAGCAAGGTTGTTATGTGCGTCAAACCAGTAATTGATATAGGGACCCACGAAGTTTTCGGTAGTGTTCGCGTAAAGGCTGTTGTCGTCGTTAACCAGGATGTTATTGCGGTAGACAATGCCCACTGAACTGCCCAGACGGCTGAACTGCCAGTCTATGGATGGCTCAACGACGTTTCGCAAATAGGGGGCGTTCCCCTGGTTGGTGCTGGGGGTGACGCCAGGCGCTGCCGGCTGCCCTCCCTGCGGGTAGTTCGGCTCTGACGTGTTTTCCGAGCGCAGAATGTAGTCCCTCACCTTGAGGGTGAGCTGGGCCGTGGGATTGTATCGCAGGCCAACTGCCCCATCTATGCTCCAGTAGTCATTCTTGGTCTTGTTGGCATACCAGTTGTATCCGAAGTTGCCCGTGATATCCGCCCCGAAACCGGGATCGTTTAAGGCCATCCGTATGCCTGGGCCCAGCGTGGTGATCCAGTCGTCCTTCTTGTTGTCCTTTGTGAGGTAGACGTTGCTTGTGTACTGCTCTGTGGCAAATATATACGGCTTGATCTCGAAGCGCTGCCCGGTGGGCAGGCTGATCGGACCGCCTGTGCCTGACAAGTCAGGGGTACCGGGCAGTACGGGGAAGCCCGGCTGTTCGCGAACACTCTGTTGACTGGACATTGTCTGACCGGTCGTACCGGCCGATGGAGCCGCACCCGTCTTCCCGGGTGCAGCGGGCTGACCGGACTCCGTTTGCCCCATTGCGTTTGGCATCATGCACATCACAAAAAATATTGTTGCCGCTGTAACCAATATCTTCCTTTTCAAGATCCCCCCTCCCTTTCGCCCCTGCGGGGCAGTGACCAGTGAATCAGTGTTATGTGTTATGTGTCACGGGAAGAAGCGACGAATGGAAAGTTTGTCCAGTCCCGAATCCCTTGTCCTTCTGCCTCGTCCCCTGGTCCCTCGTCCCTCTCTTCTCAATTTGGAATAATTATGATGTCGCCTGATTTCAGCACGATGTCCTTTTCGCCGGAATCACCCTCGATGATCTTCTTGTAGTTCACCACGATGCGGGTGTCCTTGCCGCCTTCCTTGCGCATCACGGTGATCTTCTTCTGGTTGGCCCAGTCTGTGAAGCCGCCGGCCATGATGATGAGCTGGACAAGCGTGGTCTCGCTGCGCAGCTTGAACACGCCCGGCGTCTTCACCTCGCCCTGGACAAAGACCCTGTAACTGTTGGCCTCCGAGACGATGACGGTGACGTCCGGAGTTTCAACGTATTCCCTCAACTTGGCAAGGAGATATTCCTTGAGCTGCAGAGGGGTCATGCCCGCCGCCTTCACGTCGTCGACAAGGGGAATAGAGATCATCCCGTCCATCCGGACGGGCACCGACCGCGACAGGTTCTCTTCTTTCCACACATAGATGTAGAGAACATCTTCGGGTCCGATGATGTAGCTGTCGCTGTCGGCTGCGACAGCCGCCTTCGATTGGATCTGCTTGAGAGTATCCTGCGGCTTTGCTGCCGCCGGCTTATCCGGTTTTGCCGGTGCGGCGGGCGCAGCCGTTACAGATGTTGGTTGCGGCGCAGCAGGCTGCTTGTCCTGTGCAAAAATCGAAGGGCCGGTCAACATCATCACGAGAGCAAGTGCTACAATAACAGCGATTGAGTTTCCTTTCATGCGTTCCCCTCCTTTTCTTATGGTACTGCAACCGGTGCACCAAAACAGCCATAATCAATTATTTATACGCACTTTAAGGCTTTTATTCTAAACGATTCCTCATGAAATTCAATACGAAGAAAGTATGATATTGTAAAATTTCTTTACGTTTTTCACAAAGTTGCTGTAAAAATCCCCGGCACCTGATGCGATGAAGAGAATCCGATTTCAGCTAGAGTCGATCCGATTGAACAAGAATTCGAGAAAGACGGCATTTCGGATACTGCAGGGTTTCTCTCTCACATGATAACCTATGCAATATTCATTCCGTGTGGGATGGCTTTGATGATGCCTGGGACAAGAAATAAAGCTTTAGATATCAGAAGGTTACATTAGCACCCATTTAGTGCCAGGCAGGAGTTGCAGTGCCATAAGGCCCGTATTTTGACGGCAGGGGATGGGTGCCGGACGAAGACTTTCCAAGTCATTGATTATAATACCGATAATACATCATTGTCCCATCCCGGTCCTGACGGCAGTCCGACACCTTCCATCAAATTTTGACGCCGGGATGGCGGTTGCTCCCCGTTTTGTTGATGCCGGTATTTCTTACTTCGACTGCTGAAGGATTTCTTTCGCCTCTTTAGACCCGGGGAAGTTCGGGTCGATCTGGAGGGCCCTCGCCAATTCCTTCTTGGCCGGCTCCACCTGGCCGTTCTTATAGTAGGCCATCCCGAGGTGGTAGTGGACGACCGGCTGATTTGGCATCTTCTCGGCGGCTTCCTTCAGATAGACGATGGCCCTGCTGTAGACGTTCTTCTTGTAGTAGACCCAGCCGAGGGTGTCGGACATGAAGGGGTTGTCAGGCACCTGCTCCTTGGCCATCTGCGCGAGCGCAAGGGCTTCATCGATGTTCGTTCCCTCGTCGGCGTAGATATAGGCGAGGTTGTTGGCAGCCGCCGGGAACTTGGGGTTGATCTTCAGGACGGCTTTGTAGTGCTCCTTGGCCAGATCGTACTTATTCTGGCTCTGGTAAATCCCTGCCAGGGCCATGTTGGCCGAAATGGAGTTGGGGTTCTTCTGCAGCGCCGCTTTCAGTTCGCCGACGGCCTTGTCGGTCATGTTCTGACGCACATAGAAGCTGGCAAGAGAGACGTAGAGATCGGGCGCGCCGGGATTGCTCTCGATGGCTTTCCGGTAATACTGCTCGGCATTGGCCGTGTCCTTGTTCACCTCGTAGAGGCTGCCGAGCATGTTCAGCAGGAAGGGGTTGCCCGGGGAGGCCTTCAGCTGGGCCTGGACCAGGTCGATCGCCTTTTTCGTCTCGCCCTTGCTCATGTAGGAGCTGACGATATACTGCACGGGCTCGGCCATTCCGGGCTGAAGCGACAGGGCCTTCTCGAAACGCGCCATGGCTTCCTTGTCCTGCTTGCGGGCCAGAAGGATGCGCCCGGACTGAACATAGGCGACGGGGTTCTGGGGGTTGATCTTGATGGCCTGATCGAAGGTGCTGCCGGCTTTCGCCAGATCCCCTTTCATGGCGTAGGCATTCCCCAGGTAGAGGAGCGCCTGCACATTATTCGGATCATCCTTCAGGATTGCCTGCAGGGTTTCGATGGCCGACTTGGTATCCCCCGTCGAAAGCGAAACCTCCGCAAGCATGAGCCGCGGCTGGAGCCACCGGGGATTGAGATTGATCGCCTCGGTGAACTGCGCTTTCGCCTGCTGGATGTCGCGGCTGCCAAGCTGTGCAATCCCCAGGTAGTAGTGACCGGCGGGCGACTTGGGGTTGTCCTTGAGGTAACCCTGCAGGAGCGTGACGGCATCGCTGAACTCGTTTTTCGCGATGTGGACCTGGGCCTTGAGGATGATCCCCTCCGGGCTCTTGGGGTTGATCTTCTGGATCTTCTCGACGGCCTTGGCGGCCTCGTCAACCTTTCGGTCGGCAAGGTAATACTCGGCAAGCTTCACCTGGGCCGGGATGCTGTCGGGCTCGCTGTCTGCCGCTTTCTTGTAGGTCTCGAAAGCCTTGTCGCGCTTGTTCCAGGCCGCATAGAAATCACCCAGGTAAATGAGGGCGGCTGCCTTCTTCGTGGCCACTTCGGATGCCTGGATGAACTGTTTCTCGGCGTCATCGAAGCGCCTCTGTGAGACGTAGAAGTTGCCAAGGGCAATGTAGGGCGCGGGTTCCTTGCCGGCCAGCTTTGTCGCCTCCAGGTAGGCGGCCTCGGCCTCCTGGGGCTTGCCCGTGCGGGCATAGAAAGCCGCAAGGGCCAGGCGGGCCTGGACGGAATTGGGATCGGCGGCGATGGCGGCCTTGAAGGTCTCCTCCGCCTTCGGCAGGTCTTTATTCAGGATGTAAAGACCGGCCAGGTGCAGGTACGCGTCCACTTTCTTCGGGTCGGCATCGACGGCCTTGCGGGCTTCGGCAACGGCCTCGGGAAGTTTCCGGTCGCTCAGGTAGATCATGCTCATGAGCTGGTGGCCCATGGCATTGTTCGGGTCTTTCTCCAGTACGATCCGGGCCTGTTCGCGGGCTTTCTCGGGCTCCCGGGCCATGAGGAAGAGCCGCCCCAGCTGCACCCGGGCCTCGTAGTTGTTCGGGTCGAGCTCAATCGCCTTGTTGAGGGCCGCGTAGGCCTCGCGGGGGTCGCCGGCCCCGAGCTGGGCCAGGCCGATCTTCAAGTAGGCCTTCGCATCATTGGGGTCGATCTGAAGGACGTTCTTGAACTCGATGACGGCCTCCCGGTACTTGTTCTCGGCCATGTAGGCCTCGCCCTGCTTGAAGTGGCTCTCCTTTTTGCTTTCCTTGCTGCATCCGGCAACGCCCGCAAGGAACACGATGCACAGAATTGCCACAAGTGCCCAACCCCAACGATTGCGGTGAAAAGTCATTCCTGCCTCCCAAGCTCGGTGTTATG
>DASRZY010000005.1:0-7431 GCA_035685905.1 Syntrophales bacterium | reverse complement strand
GTTGATCGCGGTGATCGGGGGAATCTTCCTGTCGCTCATCCTGAATCTCCCCACCGGAGCCACCATCGTCATGACCGGCATTGCCCTCTTCCTTGCTGCCCTCGCACTCCGGATGTTGCGCCAGCACGGGCATGCCGTTCCCATCGCAAGACCCTGAGAGGAGCCGATCGATGAGCCCCCATACCCCTCATCACCTCGGACATCGTGACCGGCTGAAGATTCGATTCGAGCGGGCGGGAATCGCCGGCCTGCAGGACTACGAGGTCCTGGAGCTTCTTCTTTTTTATGCCCTTCCGCGGAAGGATGTGAAGCCGCTGGCAAAGGATCTGATGAAGCGATTCGGATCCCTGAAAGGCGTGCTCGATGCCGGAAACGAAGCACTGGAGGGCATCCCGGGTATCGGCCGCCAGGTGATCTTTCTTTTCAGGCTTGTCAGGGATCTCGGTTCCCTGTACCTGCGGCAGAGAGCCGAAGAAAAGGAACAGATCTCGTCGACGAAGGAACTCATCGACTACTGCCTCTCATCCATGGGCGGTTTGAAAGACGAGCATTTTGCCGTGATCTACCTCAATGCCCGCAACAAGATCATCAACGTGGAAACCATCCAGGAAGGAATCGTGAACCAGGCCGTCGTCTACCCCCGAAAGGTCCTCGAGAAAGCACTCACCCACAAGGCTTCGGCCATTATCCTCGTCCACAACCACCCGTCGGGACACGTTCGCCCCTCCGATGCGGATATCCGCCTGACGCGCGTTTTGCAGGATGCCGCCCGGGTCATGGACATCGTGCTGCACGATCACCTGATTGTGGGAGAAAATCGATTCTTCAGCTTCCGCGAAGAGGGGATCCTTTAAAGACAGGCTCGAGGATCGAGGCGCGAGGTTCGAGGATTTCTTCTGTACCTCGGCCCTCGTTCCTCGGACCTCGAACGGGCTTCGCCAGGATCGAGGACAAAGGATCAAGGATCGAGGCTTTTTCTTTGTACCTCGGTCCTCGTTCCTCGGACCTCGAACCTTTATACGTTGATGCTCGTAAACGGGATGGGCATGAAGGTCAGCGCAAAGCAGAACATGGCCAGATACCCGATTGCCAGGCGCCTGTTGTCCAGCTCGCCCCAGTCGTAGATCACCGGCGGGTGTCGCACACCCAGGATGAGCAGGATCCCGCCCCAGATGAGCCACCCCTCCCAACCCAAAAACCCGAGGACCAGCAGCAGCCCCACGACCATCCAGGCAACCTCCCGCTGCCGGGGTCCGAAAATCGCGTAGATGATGTGACCCCCGTCGAGCTGCCCCACGGGGATGAGGTTGAGGGAGGTCACAAGGAGGCCGATCCAGCCTGCAAAGGCCACGGGATGGAGGATCACGTCCTGATCCGGCGCGATGGTCCCGTTCACGATCCAGTTGACGGTTGAAAAAAGGGCGCACTCGCCAAGGTGGATGCCGACGCCTTCCGTTTGAACCGCCGGGACGACCTGCGATAGAGAAAGTCCTATGAACAGGACGGGAATGGTTACGGCAAGCCCTGCCAGGGGACCCGCCGCCCCGATGTCGATGAGGGCGTTGCGGTCCGAAATGGGTGACTTCATCGCAATAAAGGCTCCGAAGGTGCCGACCAGAGTGGGTCCCGGTATGAAATAGGGGTAGCTCACGTTCACCCCGTGCCTCCTGGAAGCGACCCAGTGGCCCAGTTCGTGGCATCCGAGGATGAGCAGCAGCGTAAAGGAAAAGGGAATGCCCTTCCTGATTGCCAGGGGGTCATCAAAGATGTCAACCCCGGCCTGAAGAGCGCCTGCCGCAAGAGTCGTGAGCACGGTGATGGCGAACAGCACGATCGGGACCGAAGGGTGGTTGAACCCGGGACTCGACAGGAACCGGCGAATTGTTGATTTCAATTTCATAAATGAAAAAGGGATCATATCTCCATGATCCCCCTTTTCCCGTCACGGTGTCTGGTTGCGGCTCAAGAGATAAATCTACTCTTCGTCGTCGTCCAGGTTCACCTTGTCGCGAAGCTCTTTTCCCACCTTGAAGAATGGAAGCCGCTTCGGCGATACGGTGATGTTCATTCCCGTCTTGGGGTTTCTTCCCGTGTAGGATTCATAGTCCCGGACCACGAAACTCCCGAACCCCCGGATCTCGATCCTTCCGCTGATCTTCAGCTCCTCTGTAAAGCCCTTGAATATGAGATTGACCACGTCGGTCGCCTTCTTCTCCGTCAGGTTTTCCCTCCGAGCCAGTTCCTCGATCAATCCCGACTTGTTCATATTCCCCCCCGTAAGAAAGCAAAATCAGCCTCTAAGGGCTTGTCGATCGAAATGAAATGGGATTAATTGCGCGTTTTCATTGGATATTAAGTTCTGTTGTCACGGAATGTCAAGAACATTTTTAACCTTTTTTCCATTTGGGGCTCAGCAATCCCTCGATTTCTTTCTTCTTGAGATGACGGTATTCCCCTGCCTGCAGGCTTCCCAGCTCCAGGTTCCCCATGGCGATCCGGATCAGCCGCGCAACGGGATGGCCCAGTGCCTCCATGGCCCGCCGGATGATGCGGTTCCGGCCTTCGTCAATGGTTACCTGGAGCCACTGACTCTTTTCGTTGTACTTTTCCTCGTGGATTTCTTTTACCGCGAAGGGACCGTCTTCCAGGTCGATCCCGCCGAGCAGTGACTGGATGTCTTTCCGGGTGAGCTTCCCCCTGACCTTGATGCGATACGTGCGCGGGATCGCATAGCGCGGATGCTGGACCCGCTCTGCAAAGGCCCCGTCGTTTGTCAGGATCAGCAGGCCCTCGGAGTCATAGTCGAGCCTCCCAACGGGATAGACCCGCTTGCTGATGTCATAGAGCAGGTCCGTGACCACGGGCCTTCCCTCGGGGTCTTTCAGTGTCGTCACATACCCTGCAGGCTTGTTCAGCATCAGATAGAGCCTCTCGACCTCGGTGGAAATGAGCCTGCCCTCCACGCGGATCTCGTCCCGTTCGGGATCGGCTTTCGTTCCCAGCTGCCGGGCGACCTTGTCGTTGACCTTTACCTTCCCGGCAAGGATGAGCTCCTCGGCAGCCCGACGGGAACAGATCCCCGAGGCGGCGATGATCTTCTGAAGGCGCTCCTCCATTGGGGCTACTCCTCCATCTCGGTGATCTCCCTCAGCGTGGGGAGCTCGGAGAGATCCTTCAAATCGAAGACCTCAAGGAATCGTTTCGTTGTGCCGTACATGATGGGCTTGCCGGGGACGTTCTTGCGTCCCACGATCCGGGTGAGCTTCTTTTCGAGGAGCCCCTTCAGGGAGCCGCTCACGTCGACACCGCGTATCTTTTCGATCTCCTGTCTCGTCACCGGCTGCCGATAGGCTACAACGGACAGGGTTTCCATGGCTGCAGGAGACAGGGGAACGGGACGGATACCTCTGAGTTTCCGGATCCAGGGGGAATAGTCCGTTTTCGTTCTGAACTGGTATCCCCCGGCGACCTCCATGAGGCACAGGCCGCCGTTGCGCTGGCGGTATTCCAGCTCAATGTCCTGCAGAATCTCCAGGATCGCTTTGCGGTCGGGCTCGCCCAGGAGATCCTTCAGACGGTCTATCGAAAGGGGGATCTCCGACGCGAAGACCAGTGCCTCGACAACAGCTCTCAAATCATCCATCGCTTGATTCCTCCACCGCCGGGAATATTCGGATCGGTCCGAACGGGTCGGCCTGGAAGGCCCTGACAACACGCATCTTCATAAGCTCGAGAATGGCAAGCAACGTGTAGATGATGCTCTTGCGCGTGCGGCTGGTCCTCAGCATATCCGTAAAGGAAATGCTCTTCTGCTGCGCAAGCTCCTCCAGAATTTCGTTGATCCGGTCCGAGAGCGAGATCCGCTCCGTGTCAATCTCCAGGAGTTCCTCCTTGTCCATCCGCTCCACAACCTGCTTGAAGGCCTCGATGAGCTCGAAGAGGCTTACCTCCACCATGGGATCCTCCGGCTCTTCGGGCATCTCCTCTGCGGGCTGAATTCGTTTGAAAACGTCCCGGTCCAGGAGCTTCCGCTTGTCCAGGTTGAGAGCCACTTCCTTGAAGGCCTGGTACTCGAGCAACTGCCTCACCAGCTCCGCTCGCGGGTCCGGCTCTTCCTCACCCTCACCCTGTCCTTCCTCGACGGGAAGGAGCAATTTCGACTTGATGTGAATCAGGGTCGCTGCCAGGACGAGATATTCCCCGGCCAGATCGAGATTGAGGGCCTTCATCATCTCGAGATGGGCCAGGTACTGCTCCGTGACGAGGGCCATGGGGATGTTGTAGATGTCCAGCTCGTTCTTCCGGATCAGGTAGAGCAGAAGATCGAGCGGCCCCTCAAAGATGTCGAGTTTTACCTCGTAGCTCATAACGATCAGATCCGGACGGCGTCGCGAACTTCAATCATCGTTGCCCGGGCCACGCTGCGCGAGCGTTCGTTGCCGTCTGCGATGATGTCATGCACTTCCTGGATATGGGCCCGGTAGTAGTCCTGTTTCTCGTGGATCGGCTTGAGACCCTCCGCCACGCGCTGGGCCAGCCTCTTTTTGCACTGGACACAGCCGATGGCGGCCTTGCGGCAATCCCGCTCGATCTCGTCGACCTCCGCCTGCGGAGAATAGATGTTGTGGAAGCTGAAGACGTTGCATATCTCCGGCCTGCCGGGGTCGCTTTTTTTCTGCCGCTGCGGGTCGGTGAACATGGACTCGATCTTCTTGCGGAGCACCTCTCCGCGGTCGCTGAGATAGATGGCGTTGTCATAGGACTTGCTCATCTTGCGCCCGTCGATCCCCAACAGTTTCGGCACCTGTGTCAGGAGCGGCTCGGGAATGGGGAAGATCTCCCGGTAGAGGAAGTTGAAGCGCCTTGCGATCTCCCGGGTCAGTTCGACATGGGGCAGCTGATCGACGCCGACCGGAACGCCGTAGGCCTTGTACATGATGATATCCGCCGCCTGAAGGACGGGATAGCCGAGAAAGCCGAACGTTGAGAGATCCCGGTCTATCAGTTCCTGCTTCATTTCCTTGTAGGTGGGGTTGCGCTCGAGCCAGGGAAGCGGGGTGATCATGCACAGCAGCACGAACAGCTCGGCATGCTCCATGATCGAGGACTGAACGAAAAGGGTGCTTTCCTTCGGGTCGAGCCCGGCGGCCAGCCAGTCGATGACGATGTCGATCCGGTTCTGCCGGATCTCCTCGGTGCGGCTGTAGTCCGATGTCAGGGCGTGCCAATCGGCGATGAAGTAAAAGCATTCATAACCGCCGTCGTTCTGCAGATCGACCCAGTTCTTCAGGGCCCCGAGGTAGTTTCCCAGATGCAATTTGCCCGTGGGCCGGATCCCGCTCAGTATTCTTCGTTTTGCTGCCATATCCCCTCTTGCACGCCGCACGATCCCGGCAACGTCTTGATCGGAAATCGCCCGGGCAGGACCCGGGCGCCCCGCTCGTATAACAGAAATGCCCGGGCATGTCAACGGCAAGGGATGCCAACGTCAAGAAAAAACACGGCAATTTCCCTTATTCCCTTTCGCTGCGGAGAACGTGCTCCGCCCTTTTGAGCTGCTTCTCGAGAACTTGTTTCCGGGCCGGCCTGTTTTTCAATCCATCGATGACGCCAAGCTGTGCCAATCGCTTCAGGCTGCGAGCCGGATCGGGTTCCTCCAGGATCAGTCTCAGCTCCGCGGCGATCCGATAATCCTCCAGCTCGGTCAGGATGGAGCGGGAGAGGGCCTCGACAAGCAGCTGCTCGGTGGAGCGTACCATGCGGAAGCCGAGCCGCGCTTCGAACCGGACAGCCCGGAAAATCCTCGTTGGGTCATCCATAAAGCTCTGCTCGTGGAGAACCCGGATGTGCCGCTCCCGCAGGTCGCGCACCCCGTGGAAAAAATCGAGTAGACGGCCGAATTCCGCAGGCATAAGGGAGATAGCCAAAGAATTGATCGTGAAATCGCGGCGGCGCATGTCATCCCGTATGGAGCCGGGAGTGACCCTGGGGAGCGCCGCAGGACGCTCGTAGATTTCTGTTCGTGCTGTTGCGATATCTACCCGCGGGCGATCGGGGAATGTAATGGTTGCCGTCCCGAAGCGCTCGTGGCTCTTCACCGTTGCCTGCAATCGCTCGGCAAGGCATCCGGCAAAGCGGATTCCATCCCCTTCGACAACGATGTCCAGGTCGAAGTTATCGCTCCCCAGCAACAGGTCCCGCACCATGCCGCCCACGATGTAGGCATGGAATCCCATCTCGCCGGCGAGACTGCCGGCTTGATCGAGGATGCCCTGCAGTGCCGGGCTCAATCGTTGCCTGACCCGTTCGTTGATCTTCACGATGAGGGAGAGCCTTTCGTGCGTTCCCGGCGGACGATGATAAAGACCTCCGGGTTGCCGGCAGCGGAGGTCTTCAAGATAGGGATGATTGCCCTGTCATCAGATGTTCACGACGTCGCTCAGCCCCTTGCCGGCCCTGAATCGCACCACTTTCCGGGCAGGGATATCGATGGCGTTGCCCGTCTTGGGGTTCCGGCCTGTCCTGGCCTTGCGCTGCACGCAGTTGAAGGTCCCGAACCCGACCAGGCCCAGCCTTCCCGTCTCCTTGAGCTCCTCGCCGACGGCCTCGATATAGGTCTCGAGAGCCCTTCCGGCCGCGGCCTTCGAAATCCTGGCTTTGGCCGCCATCCGGTTGATCATGTCCTGTTTCGTCATGACGCGTCCCCCTTTCTTTCACGCTGAACCATTACAATGAAAAAGAGCCGCACAGGCAGGCGCGGCGCTCCCGTTGTTGCACCCGGCACGTTTCAGCTTGTCTCGCTCGGAACGGGCGGTTACTCGCGTTAGGGGTTCAGGGAATTGTCTGTCTCGGAATCTGACACAGGGAAAGTGATAAATTTCTATCACGAAAGACGAAGTGCGGGCAACAAAAATCCCCGTGCTTCGCATCGCCTCGGAGCCGTTTTATTTCTTTGTTTTTTTCAGGACGAGAAAATACAGATCGCCCTCTTCCTTGAAGTGACCTGCCGCAATCTCGGCCTCCCGCCCTCTCCCCCAGAAGAGATCCACCCGACCGGGACCCGTGATGGCGCCTCCGGTGTCCTGGTTCACGACGAAACGTGAAAACGGAACCCAGGAGCGGATATCCCCGTCGGGGCCGATGACGGGCTTTTTCGATAGGATGAAGGCCAGTGCCCCCCTCGGGAATATTGTCTGATCCGTCGCGATGGACCGGCCCCCCGTCAGTGCGACACCGATACTGCCGACGGGGCCCTCCTCGACCCTGCGGAAGAAGACATAGCTTTCATTGTAGTTCAGGATCTCCTCGACCTCTTCCGGATGTTCCCGGAGATACTTCTTGATCCCCTGCATGGACAGGTTTTCCCGGGTGGCCTTCCCCGAATCGATCAGGAGTTTCCCGATGCTCCGGTAGGCCCTGCCGTTCGATTGG
>DASRZY010000004.1:0-25701 GCA_035685905.1 Syntrophales bacterium | reverse complement strand
AATTTATGCTCGTTTTGACACTTCAGATCGTAAATGATCACTAAACTTCTCTCCTAAGAATATAATGACAATAAAAAAAAATTGGACATTTGAAAATATTTTTTATATTTACAGTCATTGTCGGGATGTAGCCCAGCCTGGTAGGGCACTGCGTTCGGGACGCAGGAGTCGCGCGTTCGAATCGCGCCATCCCGACCATTTGTCGCCCAATGAAAAAGCCCCCACCGGGAAATCCCGAGCGGGGGCTTTTTTCTTGTCTTGTTCCTTTTACCTTGAACCTTTTTCCCGTTTTCTATCCGACAACGTTGCCGATCTGGAAAATGGGCAGGTACATCGCCACGATCATCCCGCCAACGACACCGCCCAGGAAGACCATGAGCACAGGCTCGAGCATGGACGTCATCGCGGCAACAGCGACCTCCACCTCGTCATCGTAGAAATCAGCGATCTTGGAAAGCATGGAATCGAGGGATCCCGTCGCTTCGCCAACCGCGATCATCTGCACCACCATGGGCGGAAAGACGGTCGTGGCAGCCAGCGGTTCTGCGATGGTCTTCCCCTCGCTGATGTTCTTGCGTGTCTCCATGAGGGCTTTCTCGACAACCATGTTGCCGGAGGTGCGGCTCACGATCTCGAGGGCATCGAGAATGGGTACGCCGCTGGAGATCAGGGTGGAAAGGGTCCTTGTGAACTTGGCGATGGCCACCTTCCTCATGAGCGGACCGATCACCGGCGGCTTGATAATCATACGGTCAAAGAGGTAACGCCCGGCATCGGTCCGGTAGAAACGCACCAGGGCAACGATGGCGACAACGAGGGCACATATAATGTAAAGGGAGTTGTTGGTGACGAAGCTGCTCAGGTCAATGAGGGTCTGTGTTGCGAAGGGAAGCTCCCTGCCCATTCCCGCAAAGATGCTCTGGAACACAGGTACGACCTTGACGAGGAGCAGAGTGATAATGCCAACCGACATGACGAGGACAACGCCCGGGTAGGTCATGGCCCCCTTGACCTTGCGCTTGAGCTTCATGGACTTTTCCAGGTACGTGGCCAGACGATTCAGGATCGTATCGAGGATGCCGCCTGCTTCACCGGCGGCAATCATGTTGATGAAAAGATCGTCGAATACCTTGGGATGCTTTCGAAGGGCATCGCTGAGGGTGGAGCCGCCTTCGATGTCCTCCTTGATCGTCCGTATCACCTTGGCAAACGATTTGTTTTGTTCCTGGGCGGCCAGGATGTCAAGGCACTGAATGAGCGGGAGCCCCGCGCCGATCATCGTGGAGAACTGACGTGAAAAAATGACAACGTCATTCGCTTTGACTCTCCCCGTCAAAGGGATCATCTGCAGGAGATCCTTCGGCTTTTCTTTCACGCGGGTCGGCTTGAGACCCTGCCGCCGCAGCTGGGTTCGAACGGCCGCTTCGTTGATGGCCTCCGTCTCGCCCTTCTTCATCTCGCCGGCCCTTCCCTGGGCTACCCAAACGTAAACTGCCATGTCGCATTCTCCTCGATTATCCAGTCGTGATCGGTCGCCTGACACAGGCCCGGGCACACATGCCTCTACCTTTCTAATGATCGGCATCTGGCCGGAATTCTTTATTCCGGGGCCTGACGATGCGAGTCCAGAGCTGTTTGTGGAAAATGGGGTTTTGCTCTTGCCCCCCATGAAATAAAGCAAAATCGATGCCATGGGGTGGAGCAGGGTCGGCGTCAGCCGGAACGATTGCCCCGGCGGATTTGATAAAGCAGGATCCCGGCAGCAACGGATACGTTGAGGGAGTCGACCTGGCCGCACAGGGGGATGGACAGAAGGACGTCGCAGTGCTTTCTCACCAGGGGCCTCATTCCCTTCCCTTCGCTTCCCATGACGAGCACCGTGTTGCCTTCGAAGCGACACGATCCCAAATCCTTGTCCGCCCCGGCATCGGTGCCGTAGATCCAGAAGTTCTTTTCCTTCAGAAATTCAATCACCTGGATCAGATTGACGACACGGGCCACAGGGATGTGACCGGCAGCACCGGCAGAAGCCTTGATGACGGCGGGCGTGACCCCGGCGGCACGGTCCCGTGGAATGACCACGCCATTTGCACCGAAGCAGTGGGCCGTGCGGATGAGGGAGCCGAGGTTCTGGGGGTCTTCAATTCCGTCGAGCAGAAGGACGAGGCTTCCGGGAAAGGCAGGGTGACGGTTTGCCACTATCTTTTCGAGACTTGCGTAGGCAAACTCTCCACAGAGGCAGAGCACACCCTGGTGGGCCGCCGTGCCGGCCTGGCGATCGAGGACCTCGCGCTTGAGGGTTTCCACCGGTACTCCCCTGGCCTTTGCAAGCTCAATAATCCTCTTCACATCCTCGCCCCGCCGACCCTCGGCGATAATGACCTTCCGTATATCGCCACCCTCGCTCCTGAGGATCTCCGAGACGGGATTGATGCCGTAGATGACTTGCATTCGAGCCTCCGGCTCGAGTGTTAAGTGTGAAGTGTTAAGTGTTATGGAAGAGTCAGCGGGTGAAGGATACCTCAACCCAGTGCCTTGACGGGATAGACGGAATAGACCGAATCGACGGAATAGACCAGATTACTTCCGATCCGCCAGTCCCAGGGCGATCTCCTCGACGATCCGGTCGGCGGCCTCAGCAGGGTCTTTTGCCAGACGGATCGGGCGGCCTACAACGATAAAGTCCGCGCCATTGGCGATCGCGTCGCGGGGGGTGTCGATTCGTTTCTGGTCGTCCTTTTCAACCTGTCCCCCGCCCAGGCGGATGCCGGGGGTGACGATGGCGAAATCGGGTCCGCAGGCCTTGCGGATCGACTGAATATCCTGGGGGGAGGCCACAACGCCTCCTACGCCTGCCTTGTGCGCCATGGCGGCAAGCTTTGCCGCCAGTTGCTGCGTGGTCTGCAGAAATCCCAACTCGGAGAGGTCCCGGTCATTGAGACTCGTCAGCACCGTCACGGCAAGGATGAGGGGCTTCTCCACACCAGCCCCACTGGCTGTTTTCTCCACGGCCTCGACGGTCTTCTCCATCATTTCGCGCCCACCGAGGGCGTGGAGATTGAACATGGCGACCCCGAGCCCGACGGCCCCCTCGGCCGCCTTGGCAACCGTGTTGGGGATGTCGTGAAACTTGAGATCGAGAAAAACCCGCCCCCCCAGGTCCTGGATCCTGCGAACGATTTCCGGCCCGAAGTGGGTAAAGGCCTCCTTGCCGATCTTGTAGACCCCGACGTGGTCCCGCAGGCGCCCGACCCACTGCAGGGTCTCGTCGATGCCGTCACCCATGTCGAGGGCAAAGATCAGCCGTGAACGGGCATCGTTACTCGGAATCTTCCTCATCGCCCATAAACCCCATGTCGTCGCCGATCTGCTTGGCCTGCTCCTCGACCTTGTCCAGGAGCTCCGGATGGGAATATTTCACCTTGCCCGCAGCGATCTCGCGCAGCGACGTGACAACCTGCTTGTTGTCCCTGTTGTCCACCAGGGGCTGCGACCCCTTCAAGAGCTGACGGGTCCTCTGCCCCGACAGGATCACGAGGGCAAATCGGTTTCTTGCCTCTTTCAGTGCGTCTTCAACGGTAACCCTTGCCATATTTACATACCTCCGGATCGATCAAAGAAAGGTTTTATCTTCACCATCATGCGCTCACGCCTGCATTTTTCCGCCACATAGATAGACCGCAGGCTGTCTATGGCTGCATCCAGTTCATCGTTCAGAACGACGTAATCATACCACACAATCTCACGAATCTCAGCCAGTGCGTTGTCGAAACGCCGGCGGATCGTATCTTCCGTCTCGGACCCCCGGCCCCGGAGGCGCGCTTCGAGCGCCTCGATGGAGGGAGGGATGACGAAGACGAAAATTCCTCCCGGCCAGGCCTTCTTCAGAGCCCGGGCGCCCCGGGTGTCCACATCCAGCAGGAGGTCCTGTCCCTCCTTCAGTGCAACCGACATGGACTCTCGGGAGGTTCCGTAGAGCTGTCCGTAATTCTCGGCCCATTCGATCAGGTCGCCGCGGCGGATGCGATCGCGGAACTCGGCCTCGGAGATGAAATGGTAATCCTTCCCGTCGGCCTCCGTCGGCCGGGGCGGCCGCGTCGTCAGGGACACGGAAAAACGAAGCTGCGGGAACATCCCCAGCAGGGCCTTGCAGACGGAGGTCTTTCCCGACCCCGAGGGGCCCGTCACGGCAATGAACATCCCTTCCAGCGGCACCCTGCTACTCGACATTCTGGGCTTGTTCTCTCAGCTTGGCCAGTTCGCTTTTCAGCTCGATGACATCCTGCGCAATGGCAATATCGCTGCTTTTGGATCCGATCGTGTTCACCTCGCGGCCCATTTCCTGGAGCAGGAAGTCGAGCTTTCGCCCGATGGCCTCGGAGCCCTGCAGGAGCTTCTCCACCTGGCCGATGTGGCTCTCGAAGCGGACGATCTCCTCGGTGATGTCGCTTTTCTCCGCAAGCAGGGCCACTTCCTGGCTCAGGCGAACGGGGTCGATCTCGAGACCTTCCACCAGCTCGCGGATCCGGTCCTGCAGCCGCTGCTTGTACTCGAGGACGGTCCGGGGAGCGCGGGCCTTGGTCGAAGCAATAAACCGTTTCAGGGCATTGAGCCTCTCCAGAAAATCTTTTTTCAGGACTTCGCCTTCCACCTGGCGCATCCGGATGAGGGCTTCAAGGGCCTCGTCGAGGGTCTTCTGCAGCCCTCCCCAGGCAACCGTCGGGTCGAACCGGGTCTCCGAGGGGACGAAAATCTCCTTGAAGCGCACAAGGGTTTTCATCTCGATCTCGTCCTCGAGATGGAACTCTTCCTTGATCTTCGTCAAAAGCGAATGGTAGTTCCTCAGCAGGGGCATGTTGAGGCTGTATTGAACCCCGTTGTCCGGGCCCGACTCTGCGTCGGCCTGGATGCTGATCTCGATGCGCCCGCGGAAGATCTGCTCGCCCACTCTTTTCTTGATGTCCACCTCGAGGGAGGAAAGGACATTGGGCAGGCGGGTGATGATCTCGATGTAGCGGTGGTTGAGCGACTTGATCTCGATGATCCACCTGCGCCCCTCGATCAGCGCCTCCGCCCTGCCGTAACCGGTCATGCTGAGCATAAAATCACCATAACTCCAGGTTAAAGGAAAAAGGACAAAGGATAAAGGTACCTTAGCCTTGCGGCCTTTAACCTTTAGCCTTTAGCCTTTAGCCTGCTTTAATTGAATCATGTATCGTCTTCGCAGCCCGTTGAGCATCCCGATCGTCCGCTCTGCGCGGTAGTCGGGGTAGGTCCACTCGAGAGGACGGTACGTCTCCTTGCGGTAGACAAGCGTCAGGTCCGCGTAGATCCCCTGCCCGATGTAGGGCCGATGGGCAAAACCTTTCCCCGTGGCGAGGATGAAATGCTGTTTGGCCACGTAACCCGGATCGATGTTGACCCGCCTGGCCCCGACCTCGGAGAGCCCTTCCTCCAGTTCATTTGTAGCCAGCTTGACTGCCGGAAGCTCCTCCGGCCGTATCAGTCTGTCAAATGTGACGAAACGCCGGACGAGCGGTTGTCCCATCTCGGCGTCGTAGTAGTTCGTGTAGCCGAAGGGCAGAACCTCGCTCACGTAATCGGGAGGCCCGTATCGCAGCGCCAGCTCCCGGATTGTATCGGCCAGCCGAGCCGTTGTGCCGGCAAGAACGCTTGCAAACAACTTCACCGGTTCGGGCTCTCTCGGCTTGCTCATCGAATCTGGTCTATTCCGTCTATCCGGTCTATTCGGTCATCACAGAGCAGACAGCCTGCAGTCGACAGCAGAAAGCCGGGGAAAGATCTTTGGGCTGTATGCTGTTTGCTGTCGGCTGTATGCTGCCTACACCACTCTTTTCAGCTCCGCCGGCGACACCGTGGCCGTGCCGATCTTGCCCACGACGATTCCCGCCGCCTTGTTGGCCAGGTAGGATGCCTCTCGAAAGGAGGCACCGGAGGCAACGGACAGGGCGAATATACCGATCGCTGTATCTCCTGCGCCGGTCACGTCGAACACTTCCTTCGCCTCGGCGGGGATGTGGAAGTCACGGCCCCCCCGTTCGAAGAGGTCCATGCCTGCCTCGCCGCGCGTGATGAGAACAGCGCGGAACCCGTACCGTTTCATGATCTCCCGGCCGATGCGAACGATCTCGACGCGGCCCTTTGAATTGATCTCGTGGGTGTTCTCCACGCCCACGGCCCGGCCGGCCTCGTGATGGTTCGGGGTGATGACATCGAAGTCCCGGTAGACCGTGAAATCGTTGCGCTTCGGGTCCACACAGACCGGGATGCGGAACTCCGCCGCGACCTTGCGGATACCGTCCAGAAGACGCTCCGAAACGATCCCCTTGTTGTAATCGGAGATCACGATGGCTTGAAGATCGTCGCGGATGTCATAGACGTACTGGACGATGCGGTCGACACTGCCGGGCTGAATGACGTGCCGGCTCTCCCGGTCGTAGCGGACCATCTGCTGCCCGTGAGCGACGATCCTCGTCTTCACCGTCGTGGGCCTCTCGATCTCCCGGACCAGTCCGCCCGTATCGACATTCATCTGCTGCAGCTTTGCCTGGACCCAGTCCCCCATCCCGTCGGAGCCGATGATCCCCGCCACGGCAACGGCGCCGCCCATGGCATGGATGTTGTTCACCACGTTTCCCGACCCGCCCATCATGAGGTTTTCCTTGGTCACTTCCACGACGGGAACAGGCGCCTCGGGGGAGATCCGTGACACCTTTCCCCAGATGAAGTGGTCGACCATGAGATCCCCGATGACGAGCACCCGCGACGAGGGGAAATTACCGATGATCTCGAGGGCCCGCTTGCGGTTGACCGGTCTTTTCTGCACGTCAATTCCCCTGCCGGCAGGACGGCAAGTCAAATTTCGTTTAGCCGAAGTGGAGAATGCTATAATTGTTGATGTTTTTTGTCAATCATTTTCCGCAACGCCGCCTCGGCGATCCAATCTGCCCTTGACACATCGGCAAAAAAAATATAGTGAAATTCACTTTGTTCCTGAATGACCCGGACAAAAAAACGTTCGCAAATCAGCCGATTCGAGGACCGATCATGGACGACAGTGATCTGTTGAAGATAAGACGGGAAAAAGTCGAGGCGCTGGCCGCCTCGGGTCTCGAACCCTACCCCAACGACGCCAAGGTGACCCACCTGTCCCGGGAGCTGCAGGATGCCTACGGCCAGATGGGCAACGAAGCCCTGGAGACGGTGACGGAGCGCGTTGCCATCGCCGGGAGGATCATGGCCATCCGGAATTTCGGCAAGGGGGCCTTCGTCTCCGTCCAGGACCGAAAGGGCCGGATCCAGGCGTTCATCCGCAAGGACAAGGTCGGCGACGAGGTTTTCTCCCTGTTCAAGACGATCGACGTGGGCGATATCGTTCACATTACCGGAAAGGTATTCAAGACCCGCACGGGGGAACTTACCGTCGAGGCCGATGGGCTGCGGCTCCTCACAAAGTGCATCCGGCCCCTGCCGGAAAAATGGCACGGCTTGACCGACGTGGAAATCCGCTACCGCCAGCGCTACCTCGACCTCGTTGCCAACCCGAAGGTCAAAGAGGTCTTCGAGGCGCGCAGCAGAATCATCCAGTTCATCCGCACGTTCCTCCACGACCGCGATTTTCTCGAAGTGGAGACCCCGATGATGCAGCCCATGGCGGGGGGTGCCATGGCAAAGCCGTTCAAAACGCACCACAACGCCCTCGGGCAGGACCTCTACCTGCGGATCGCGCCGGAGCTCTACCTCAAGCGGCTGGTCGTGGGGGGCATGGAGAGGGTCTTCGAACTCAACCGCAATTTCCGCAACGAGGGAATCTCCACGCTGCACAACCCCGAGTTCACCATGATGGAATTCTACATGGCCTACGCCACGTACGAGGACCTCATGATGCTCACCGAGGAGCTGATCTGCTCGCTCGTGCGTGAAATCTTCGGGACGCTGAAAATCACCTACCAGGGCACTGAAGTCGATTTCACCCCGCCCTGGCGCAGGCTCTCCGTCAAGGAAGCCCTCGTTCAATACGCAGGCCTCGACCCCGCGGCCCTGGAAGACCCGGGAAAGGCCATCCTGGAGGCCGAGAAGCGGGGGATCCTCTTCGAGGGGAAACAGCCCCTGGGGAAGGTCCTCATGGGGATCTTCGACGAGATCGTGGAGCACAAACTCATCCAGCCCACGTTCATCACCCATTACCCTCTCGAAGTTTCGCCGCTGTCTCGGAAAAACAGCAAGGATCCCCGGATCGTGGACCGCTTTGAGCTCTACATCCACGGACGGGAGATCGCCAACGCCTTCTCCGAGCTCAACGACCCCGCCGATCAGAAGAGCCGCTTCCTGATGCAGCTCGAACAGCGCGAGGCCGGCGACGAGGAAGCCCACGGCATGGACGAGGACTATATCATGGCCCTGGAATACGGGATGCCGCCGACGGCGGGCGAGGGGATCGGGATCGACCGCCTGGTGATGCTGCTGACGGACTCCCCGTCGATCCGGGACGTGATCCTCTTCCCCCACATGCGCCGCAGGGAGACGGGCGGAGCACCGAAGGAAGATGATGAGACGTAGGGACGCGGGCACCGCCGCAACCTTTTATATTGCAAGCCCAGGCAGGAGGAATTAAACTCCAACCCATCATGTCGTACGAATTCTTTATCAGCCTCCGGTACCTCCGGGCCAAGAGGAAACAGGTCTTCGTTTCCATCATCACCTTTATCTCCATGGCGGGCATCCTGCTGGGCGTTGCGGCGCTCATCATCGTGCTTGCCGTCATGAACGGGTTCGAGAAGGAGCTCCGGGACAAGATCCTGGGGATCAATGCCCACATCATCCTCATGGAGTACACGGGCCCCATGAAGGACTACGAGCGGGTAAAGCGCGACATCTCAGCCGTCCCCGGCGTTGTGGCCTCGGCCCCCTTCATCTACACCCAGGCCATGCTCAAGAACGGCGACAGCGTGAGCGGGATCGTGCTGCGCGGGCTCTCGCCCACCGATGCCCGCGACGTGATCAACCTGGGCCGGATGGTGGAAGGTCGCCTGGAGAACCTCTCGGTTCAGGGACGGGAAGGAATGCAGATGCCCAAACCCCTGGCCGATGTCCCCGGCATCGTTCTGGGCAAGGAGCTGGCGCGCCACATCGGCGCCTATCTCTACGACACGGTCCACGTCGTTTCCCCCCAGGGGATCGCCACCCCCATGGGGATGGTGCCCCGGATGAAGAAGTTCGTCGTCGTGGGCATCTTCGAGTCGGGCTTCTACGAGTACGACTCGACCCTTGCCTACCTTTCCCTCGCGGACAGCCAGGATTTTCTCGGCCTGGGCGATCAGGTCACGGGCCTTGAAATTAAGGTCGATAACATCTATAACGCAAGGGACATCGCCGGTGCGATCGAACAGAAACTGGGATACCCCTTTTGGGCCAGGGACTGGATGAAGATGAACCGCAATCTCTTCGCAGCCCTGCGTCTGGAGAAGCGGGTGATGTTCATCATCGTGGGCCTCATCGTGCTCGTGGCGGGCTTCAACATCATCTGCACGCTGATCATGGTCGTCATGGAGAAAACGAAGGATATCGCCATCCTGAAGTCCATGGGCGCCACATCGAAGAGCATCATGAAAATATTCATGCTCCAGGGCGTCATCATCGGGGGCATCGGGACACTCCTGGGAACCGTCCTGGGGCTCACGGTCGCCTGGAACATCGGGCCCATCACCCGGTCCATCGAGAATCTCTTCGGGTTCAAGATCCTGCCGGGGGACGTCTACTACCTGAGCGAGCTGCCCGCCCTGGTCAATTACGAGGACGTCGCCATCATTCTCGTGGGCAGCGTTCTCATCAGCCTGATCGCCACCCTCTACCCGTCCCGGAATGCATCCAGGCTTGATCCCGCGGAGGCAATCCGGTATGAGTAAACGGGCAGACGGGCGGATCGAGATCCGCGATCTGGGAAAAACCTACATGCTGGAGGGAACCCGGATCGAGGCCTTGAAGGGGATCAACCTGGACATCGAAAGAGGCGAAACCCTCGCCATCCTGGGTGTCTCGGGGGCGGGCAAGAGCACGCTGCTGCACATCCTGGGGACGCTGGACCACCCGACGGAAGGCAGCTTCCTGTATGACGGGGTGAACATCTTCGAGTGGGACGAAAAGAAGCTGGCGGAGTTCCGCAACCGCAAGGTGGGCTTCGTCTTCCAGTTTCACCACCTGCTGCCCGAGTTCTCGAGCCTGGAGAACACGATGCTGCCTGCGCTCATCGCGGGCATGACGTGGGCCGAGGCGCGCAAGAAAGCCGAAGACATCCTGGGCGAAGTGGGGCTCACCGAACGGATGACCCACAAGCCCGGGGAGCTCTCGGGCGGCGAGCAGCAGCGGGTGGCCGTGGCGAGGGCCCTCGTGATGGAGCCCGAGATGCTGCTGGCCGACGAGCCCACGGGCAATCTCGACTCGGAAACAGGCACGAAGATCCACGAGATGCTCGTGAACCTGAACCGCAAGCGGGGAATCACGCTCATCGTGGTCACCCACAATCAGTCGCTGGCAGACCGCATGTCGCGCTGTATCGGGCTTCGTGACGGACTGATCGTGAAGGATGAATGATATGACCGGACCCAGAAAAGCCTCCCTGCTGGCCATGCTTGTGCTTTTCGCCTGTCTTCTTGCCGCCCCGATGGAGGCAGCGGCGCAGAGGATCGCCGTGTTCCCCTTCGACATCTACAGCGAGCGGGACGCAACGATTCTGCGCAGTGCCATCTACAACAGCATGACCCTGGAGCTCGGCAAGGTCCGGACCGTCCAGGTCATCCCGAGAGAGCAGTACAGCGAGATGATCAGCGGCAAGCCGGTGGACGAGAGGCTGGCGCTTGCCGTCGGCAAACAGATCCGGGCCGATTACGCCATCATCGGCAGCCTCACCCAGCTCGGTAACCGCGTGAGCCTCGACGGCAAGGTCATCAACGTGTCAACGGGCGCCGTGACCGCCGGCATCTTCGCCCAGGGGACCGGCATCGAGAACACGGGGTCGATCGCAACGCAACTCGCCCGGGACATTCTTGCCAGGGTCTCCGGCAAGCAGGTCATCGCCCGCATCGATCTTTCCGGCAACCGGCGGATCGAGAACACCGTCATCTACAACGTGATCAAGAGCTCGAAGGGAAAACTCTTTTCCGAGGAAGATCTCTCGGGGGATATCCGGGCGATCTACCGGACCGGATACTTCATGGATGTGAAGGCCGACGTGACGGACAGCCCCGAGGGCAAGGTGATCACCTTCATCCTGGAGGAGCGTCCCTTCGTCAACGAGATCCGGATCAAGGGCAACGACGCCGTGAAGGCCGACGACATCCGCGGGGTCCTCTCCTTCAAGGTCAAGCAAGCCTACAACCCCGACCGGATCAAGGCCGACACGGACAAGATCAAGGCCCTTTACGACGACAAGGGGTACTACAACGCCGAGATCACCTTCTCGACGGAGAAGGTGAGGGACCGTGACGTCAATGTCATCATCAGCATCAGCGAGGGCGACCTTCTCTACGTCAAAAGCGTCACCTTCGTGGGAAACCAGGCCCTCTCGGAAAAAGAGCTGAAAAAGGTCCTGGACGTTTCCGAGTGGGACATCCTCTCTTTCATGACAGACTCAGGGGTCTTCAAGAAGGACAAGCTCCGGGACAACCTCAACCGGGTCAAGGTCCTGTACCAGAACAACGGATACATCCAGGCCCAGGTGGGCGAGCCGGAGATCACCCACGACAAGAAATGGATCTACATCAGGATCCCCGTCTCCGAGGGCAAGCAGTTCAAGGTCGGCACGGTGGAAATCACGGGTGACACCCTTTCGGTGCCCAGGCCGGAGCTCCTCGACAAGCTAAACATCAAGAAAAAAGATTATTACGACCGGGAGGCCGTCGCCAAGGACATAGAATACCTGACGCGTGTGGCCAACAACGACGGCTACGCCTATGCCGAGATCGCCCCCCGCGTCGACACGAAAGACGCCGAGCAGAAGGTCGACATCTCGTACGGGATCAAGAAAGGCAGCCTCGTCTACTTCAACCGGATCAACATCACCGGCAACACCAAGACCCGGGACAAGGTCATCCGCAGGCAGCTGGATTTCACGGAAGGCGATCTCTACAACAGTGACAAGCTGAAGAACAGTTATGCAAAGCTCAACAAGATGCGGTACTTCGAGGAGGTGAACTTTGACACGGCAAAAGGTCCCGAGGCAAACCTGACGGATATCAACATCAATGTCAAAGAGCGCCCCACGGGCGTCTTCAGCATCGGTGCGGGCTACAGCGCCCAGGACGGGGCCATGCTCATGGCCCAGATCTCCCAGCAGAACCTTTTTGGACGGGGCCAGGTCCTGAGTCTGTCCGGCGGTATCGGAACCGTCAACTCCTCCATTGATCTGTCCTTCACAGAGCCCTATCTCTTCGATATGCCTCTCTGGATGAAGGCGGACCTCTGGAGCATGAACAGGCAATACGACACATACAACCTCAACACGAAGGGCGTCGGTGTCACCTTCGGCTACCCCCTCTGGCCGAACGTTTCGGGGTACCTCGGGTACAGGCTGGCAATCAACGACGTGAAAGACATCCTGCCGACCGCCGCTCAGAGCATCAAGGATCAGGCGGGACAGTCCACCTCGAGCGGTGTGATCATGGCCCTGGCGAAGGACACGACGGACGATGCCATCTTCGCGACATCGGGAAGCCGAAACCGCGCAGACGTCAATATCACGGGGACCATTTTCGGAGGCGACAATGCCTACGGCAAATACAACTATGCCACGTCGTGGTTCTTCCGGGTCCCGCCCTTCGGCGAAGACCTCGTCTTCTCGCCCCGGGGCCGCATCGGCTATATTCAGCCCTTCGAGAACAAGGCGATCCCCATCTACGAACGGTACAGCATCGGTGGGATCAACTCGGTCCGGGGCCTGAAGGACGTCGGACCGCGCGATCCCGTGACAGGCGACCTGATCGGCGGCACGACCATGCTCGTGTTCAACTTCGAGTTCATCTTCCCGATCCTCAAGAACGCCGGCATGAAGGGGGTTGTCTTCTTTGACGCCGGCAATGCCTGGAATTATGGCTACTATCTCAACGATTTGCGAAAAACGGCAGGAGCCGGAATCCGCTGGTACTCACCGCTTGGCCCGTTGCGGCTCGAGTGGGGATATATCCTCGACCGCCAGCCGGGAGAACCGGCGTATCGCTGGGACTTCAGCATGGGATGGTTTATGTAAAGAAGGTTCAAGGATAAAGGCAAAAGGATAAAGAAGGAAACAAGGGATGAAGAAAAAAGAGAATCACTCAAAGGAGAACGATAAAATGAAAAAGACGATGATCCTTACGGGTATCCTGGCCATCGCAATCATCTTTGCCATGTCAGGAACAGCCGCAGCCGTCGAGAAGATCGGGTTTATCAACATGCGAACGATCATCCAGGATTCCGACGCCGGCAAAAGGAACTTTGCCGACTTCAAGAAGATGTTTGAGCAGAAGAAGGCCGAAATCGGCAAGAAGGAAGAAGAGCTCAAGAGGCTCCGGGACGAGCTCGACAAGCAGAAGTCGGTCCTCACGCCGGAAGCCTTCCAGGAAAAGGAAACGAATTTCCAGGTCAAGCTGCGCGACTACCAGCGGCTTGTGAAGGATACCAACGATGATCTCGCCCTGAAGGAGCAGGCCCTGACCGGCAAGCTGATCCCCGAGATCCTCCAGGTCGTCGAGAGTGTGGGTAAGAAAGACGGGTACACGGCCATCATCGATCTGAACAACCCCGTGATCGTCTACCACGACAAACAGGATGAGCTCACGAAGAAGATCATCGATGAATACAACAAGAGCGCCGGCAAGTCTGCCCCCGCCTCCAAGGGCAAAAGGTAAGAAAAGGGAATGAGCGGGGTGATGCCCATGCGGCTCTCCGACATCGCAGCGCATCTCGGGGCAACCGTCGTTGGCGACGCCTCGGTAGAGATCCGCGACATCAAGGGTCTCGACGAGGCCGGCAAGGGGGATCTCACGTTTCTTGCCAACCCGAAGTACCGCAAGAAGATCGCGGCAACGGAGGCATCGGCAATCCTCATCGACCGGCCTCTCGAAGGGATGAACAAAAACTTCGTGGTCGTGAAAGACCCTTACGGCGCGCTGGCCCGGCTGCTGACCCTATTCTACCCCGACGAGAGGGACTACCAGGGGATTAGCCCCGATGCCTTCGTCGATCCCGGGGCCCATGTGGACACAGGGGCGACGATATACGCCGGGGCGTTTGTCGGCAGAGGGGCGAAAATCGCCAAAGGGGCGGTTTTATACCCCGGTGTCTACATTGGCCCCGGGGCCGTTGTCGGCGAGGATTCCGTTATCTATCCCAACGTGACGGTCTACCGCCGCTGTCTCATCGGCAACCGTGTCATCCTCCATGCCGGCGTCGTCATCGGGAGCGACGGGTTCGGTTTTGCCAACCCGGGCCTGGAGAACCGCAAGGTCCCCCAGGTGGGAATCGTGCAGATCGACGACGACGTGGAGGTCCAGGCAAACACGACGATCGACCGGGGCACACTCGGCAAGACATGGATCCAGCGGGGAGCCAAGATCGACAACCTGGTCCAGATCGCCCACAATGTCGTCATCGGCGAGAACTCGATCATCGTCTCCCAGGTCGGCATCTCGGGAAGCACCCGGCTCGGCAAACGCGTCCTCGTCGGCGGACAGGCCGGGCTGGTGGGCCATATCAACGTCGGCGACAACGTCATGATCGCGGCGCGGGCAGGCATCAACAAGGACATCGCCCCTTCGAGCATCATGTCCGGGGCCCCGGCCATCCCCCACAAGGACTGGCTGAGGCTCAACGCCCACCTCCTGCGCCTGCCGGAGATGCACAAGACGCTGACGAGCCTTGCCAAACGAATCGAGGAACTGGAGTCGCAGCTGAAGGCAAGGGAAACGGACGGAAAAGAGCCGGGGTAAGGCTCTGTCGCCGTCCGCCTCGCACGCCGGACACACCGGGGAGCGAGGGCACATACCAAATCGACCCAAGAGGAACTTATGGCAATCCATCCATCCGCCGTCATTTCGCCCGACGCAAAGATCGCCGAGGGCGTGGAAATCGGACCCTTCAGCGTTGTGGGGCCCAGCGTGACCATCGGGAAGAACACCGTCATCGGCCCCAACGTCGTCATCCAGAGCCACACGGATATCGGCGAGTCAAATCGCATCTTCCAGTTCGCCTCTGTCGGGGCCCCTCCACAGGATCTGAAATACCGCGGGGAAGACACGAGGGTCGTCATCGGCAACAACAATACCATCCGGGAGTTCGTGACCATCAACCGGTCCACCACGGCCGATATCGGCGTGACAAAGATCGGCAACAACAATCTCATCATGGCCTATTGCCACGTGGCGCACAACTGCCTGCTCGAAAACAACATCGTCATGGCCAACGCCGCCAACCTGGCGGGCCACATCCACGTCGAGGAGTTCGCCATCATCGGGGGACTGACCGGCGTCCACCAGTTTTCCCGGATCGGCCGCCACTGCATCATCGGCGGCGCCTCGGCCGTCACGAAGGATGTCCCGCCATACACGACAGCGGCGGGCCACTATGCTTCGCTCTACGGGCTCAACCTCATCGGGTTGAGACGGCGGGGGTTCACCGAGGAGACCATTGCCGCCCTGAAAAAGGCCTACAAGATCTTCTTCCGCTCGTCGCTCACAGTCGCCAAGGCCATCGTAAGGGCCCGGGCCGAAGTGCCGGACCTGCCGGAGGTGCGCACCTTCATCGAATTCATCGAGCAGTCCAAGCGGGGAGTCACGCGCTGAGGCGCGAGCCAAAAAAGCCGACAGCCGACAGTCAACAGCCAAGAGATTCTTTTCCCGGGCTGTCGGCTGTCTGCTGTCGGCTGCAGGCTTGAAAGACCGAAAAAAAGATAGAGTAGATAAATCCGATGGGTAAAACGATACGAGTCGGGGTGGTGGGGATCGGGCATCTCGGGAACTATCACCTTCAGAAATATCAGAAGCTTGAAAACGTCCGCATCGTGGGTGTCGCCGACGTCGACCGGTCGCGGGCCGACAAGGCCGCTGCCGCCTTCGGCTGCACGGCCTTCCCCGGCCACCGGGATCTCGTGGACCGGGTGGATGCCGTGAGCATCACCGTCCCCACCCAGGCCCATCACAGCGTGGCGAGGGACTTTCTGGCGGCCGGCAAAGACGTGCTGCTGGAAAAGCCGTTCACGGCCACCCTCGAAGAGGCCGATGATCTCATTGCCCTTGCGGCAGCGCAGGACCTCGTCCTGCAGGTGGGCTTCATCGAGCGTTTCAACCCCGCCGTCATCGCCCTCGACAAGGTGATCCGGCAGCCCCTCTTCATCGAATCACACCGGCTGCACCCCTTCGTCGAGCGGGGCACCGACGTCGATGTCGTCCTGGATCTCATGATCCACGACCTGGATCTCATCCTTCACTACGTCCGATCGCCCCTGGCAAACGTGGAGGCCGTGGGGGTGTCGGTGCTCTCGGACAAGGTCGACATCGCCAACGTGCGGCTCACCTTCGAAAACGGTTGCGTGGCCAACATCACGGCAAGCCGGATCACCCTCAAGCACATGCAGAAGCTCCGATTCTTCGGCCTCGAAGGGTACCACTCCGTTGATTTCAGCAAGCGGGAAGTCGTCTCGCTCGCGCGCAAGGAAAAAGCGGGGGGAAAGATGGAAATCGGCCTCAACGACGTCAAGGTCACCCAGGTGGACCCCCTCGAGGAAGAGATCCGCTCGTTTGTCGACTGCGTCGTCCGCCGCGGCACGCCGCGCGTCTCGGGCCTCGAGGCCCGGAGGTCCCTGGAGCTGGCGCTGCTGATCAACGAAAAAATGAAGACGGGGAAGGACCTCAGGCTATGATCCCCATGGTGGATCTGCGCAGGCAGTATCTGCAGCTCAAGGTCGAAATCGACGCGGCCGTTGCGGGCGTGCTGGACGCCACCCAGTTCATCCTGGGGCCGAACGTGTCCGAGCTCGAGGCCGAGGTGGCGCGCTATCACGGCGTCACACATGCCGTCGGCGTGGCCAACGGCACCGACGCCCTTCTGCTGGCGCTGCGGGCATTGGGAATCGGCGCGGGGGACGAAGTCATCACGACCCCCTTCACCTTCATCGCCACGGCGGAAGTGGTTGCGCTGCTGGGCGCCGTGCCCGTGTTTGTCGATGTCGACCCGAAGACCTTCAACATGGATCCCTCTCTCATCGAGAAGGCCGTCACGAAGAAGACGAAGGCGATCATCCCCGTCCATCTCTTCGGCCAGCCCTGCGACATGGACCCGATTCTTGCCGTCGCGAAGCGCCACGGGCTGAAGGTCATCGAGGATTGCGCCCAGTCCTTCGGCGCCCGCTACAAGGGAAGGACTGTCGGGGCCCTGGGCGATGCGGGCTGCTTCAGTTTCTTCCCGAGCAAGAACCTCGCCTGTTACGGCGACGGCGGCATGGTGATCGCCCGGGATGCCGAAACGGACGCGACCCTGCGGATGCTCCGCAACCATGGAAGCTCCGTTCGCTACTATCACCGTCTTTTGGGCTACAACAGCCGTCTCGACGAGATCCAGGCGGCCGTCGTCCGCGTCAAGTTGAAACGCATCGACGCCTTCAACGAGAATCGCCGGCGGGCCGCCGAGCTGTACCGCAAGGCCATCCGTCGAAACGGCATCTCCCTGCCTTCCGAAACGGCGGGCTGCCATCACGTCTGGCACCAGTTCACCATTCTCTCGAATCGCCGCGATCAGATCCAGGAAGCGCTCCTGCGGGCGGGTGCGGCCAGCGCCGTGTACTACCCGGTTCCCCTTCACCGGCAGGAAGTCTTCCTGGGCGGCTCGAGCCGCCACGGGGATCTCCCGGTTGCCGACGATCTTGCAGCACGGGTCCTGTCGCTCCCGATGTTCCCGGAGATCACGGAGGAGGAAATACGCAAAATCAGTGACGTGATCAATGGTTTGGCCTGACATGGACAGACGGCGAACCGTCATGATCGTTGCGGGGGAGGCCTCGGGAGATCTTCACGGGGCAGGCCTCGTGCGCGAGATGAAGGCCCTCGACCCGTCGCTTGCCTTCTGCGGCGTGGGAGGGAACCGGCTCGAAGCCGAGGGGGTCCGCCTCGTGGCCCGCTCTTCCGACATGGCCGTCGTGGGCCTCACGGAAGTCGTATCCAAGCTTCGCCACATCCTCGGCGTTTTCTTCCGGCTGCGCAGGATGCTCCGGGAAGAGAGGCCCCGGCTTCTCATCCTCATCGACTATCCCGACTTCAACCTTCCGCTCGCCTCTGCGGCAAAACGCGCAGGGGTCAAGGTCTTCTACTACATCAGCCCCCAGGTGTGGGCCTGGAGAAAGAACCGGGTCCACCGCATCCGCCGCGTCGTGGACCGGATGGCCGTGATCCTGCCGTTCGAAAAGGCCGTCTATGCCGACATGGGTTTTGACGTCGACTTCGTGGGGCATCCGCTCCTGGACTCCGTGAAGCGGACGCTCAGCCGCGAGGAGGCCATCACGGCATTCGGCCTGCGCGACACGTGGCCCACCGTGGCCCTCCTTCCCGGCAGCCGCGAAAAGGAGGTGACGAGCCTCCTGCCCGAGATGATGGGTGCCGCCGCCATCCTGGCCCGGGATTTCGAGGGGTCGCAGTTCGTGCTCCCCCTGGCCGACACGGTGGATGCCGGGCTGGTCGAAGAGATCGTCGGCAGACACCCCGTCGCTGTGAGAGTCCTGCCGGGGCAGATGTACGATGCCGTTGGCATTTCCGATGCGGCCATGGTAGCCTCCGGCACGGCCACCCTGGAAACGGCGCTCCTGGAGACTCCGATGGTGATCGCGTACAAGGCCTCGCCGCTCACCGCCGCCATCGGCAAACGGGTCGTCCGGGTGGACCATATGGGCCTGGCGAACATCATTGCGGGCAAGACCGTCGTGCCCGAACTGTTCCAGGAAGATGCGACGGCCGAGAAGCTGGCCGCAGAGGTGAAGGCGATCCTCTCTGACCGGGGGCGATACGATGCCATCCGGAGGGATCTTGCCGGAGTGAGGGAAAAGCTCGGCGAGCCGGGCGCGTCACGACGGGCGGCAGAGATCGCGCTCGGGCTCATGAAAACAGGGACAGGGGTCCAGGGTCCAGGGACCAGGGTGGAAGGGGAAAAGACTTGACCCTGGAAATGAACCTGCATACATTCTGCCTGATGCCCGAGGCCTGGAGCCTTTTTTCATGAAAGTATATCTTCGTCTCCTTCAACTCGTTAGACCGCACACGGCAAAGCTCGCCATGGCGATGCTCTGCATGGCCGTCGTGGGCGCTGCGACGGCGTTGTCGGCCTACCTTGTCAAGCCGGCCATGGATGACATCTTCCTCAACCGCAACGAGGGCATGCTCATCCTCATCCCCATTGCCGTGATCGTGATCTACCTGCTCAAGGGGGCGTGCAACTACGGCCAAACGATTCTCATGAGCATCATCGGGTTCAGGATCATCACGGACTTGCGCAACGACCTGTACCGCCACATCCTTCGGCAGCCTCTTTCGTTCTTCACGAAGCACCCCACGGGGATTCTCATTTCGCGCATCACAAATGATGTCTCTTATCTCCAGGGCGCCGTCTCCGAGGCTGTGACGAGTCTCATGAAAGACAGCTTTACCCTCGTCGGCCTCGTTTTCGTCATCTTCTGGCGGGACTGGAAACTGGCCATCATCGCCTCGCTCGTGTTCCCGGTGGCCGTCTACCCGATCGCCCAGTTCGGCCGCAGGATGCGAAAGATCGCCACGGAATCCCAGGTGTCCATGGGGGACCTGGTCTCCATCCTGCAGGAAACCATCACGGGCAACCGCATCGTCAAGGCCTTCGGCATGGAAGATCACGAGAGCCGGCGCTTCGCGAAAGAAAACGAGCTCCAGTACAGGCTCACCATGAAATCGGTGACGGTCCGAGCCCTCTCGAGCCCGTTCATGGAGTTCCTGGGGGGGATCGGGATTGCGGCGATCATCTTCTACGGCGGCTACCAGGTCATTGAGGGAACGTCCACGCCGGGAACGTTTTTCTCCTTCCTGGCGGCGCTTCTCATGCTCTACGAGCCCGTGAAGCGCCTCACCAACGTGAACAACACGATCCAGCAGGGCCTCGCAGGCGCCGAGCGCATCTTCGAGATCCTGGACACGGTGCCCGAGATCCAGAACAGGCCCGGGGCCGTGGAATTGCCTCGGATCGAGAAAGAAATTTCCATCGAGCAGGTCGTCTTCCGCTACGACGAGACCCCTGTTCTCAGGGGCGTCGACCTCAGGATCCGGGCCGGCGAGGTGATTGCCTTCGTCGGCATGAGCGGCGGCGGCAAGACAACGCTCGTGAACCTCATCCCCCGTTTCTACGACGTCAACGAGGGCCGGGTCGCCATCGACGGCACCGACATCCGTAACGCCACGGTCGAGTCGCTTCGCGCCCAGATCGGCATCGTGACCCAGCAGACGATTCTCTTCAACGACACGGTCCGCGGCAACATCGCCTACGGGGACGTCCGCAAGAGCGAAGAGGACATCATCCGGGCGGCCCAGGCGGCAAACGCCCACGATTTCATCATGAAGCTTCCCCAGGGCTACGACACGATGATCGGCGAGCAGGGGGTCAAGCTCTCCGGAGGCGAGAGGCAGCGCATCTCCATTGCGCGGGCCCTTCTGAAGGATGCCCCCATCCTCATCCTTGACGAGGCCACCTCGTCGCTGGACACGGAATCCGAGATCGAGGTCCAGGACGCGCTGGAGAAACTGATGAGGGGACGCACGACCCTCGTGATCGCCCACCGCCTCTCGACGATCCGGAATGCCGACCGGATCATCGCGCTCGTCGACGGGCGCATCGTGGAGGAAGGGACTCACGACAGCCTCATGGAGAAGAGAGGCGAATACTTCAAGCTGCACAACCTGCAGTTCAAAGACGAGACGCAGGAAAAGAACAACAAGGACGCCGGCGCGGGTTGATCGGTTCACCCGGGCCGCGGGTGATGCAAGCGACACGTGGAAGCCCTGATCCAAGACATGTGGCGGGATCCCCGGAACGAGTTCCGCAAACCCCTCCACATCTTTTTTTCCCTGCTGTCCCTCCCCTACGGAGGCGCCGTCCGCGCCCGGAACCGACTTTTTGACAGCGGGTTCCTCCAGCAGCAGCGGATCGGCTGCCCGGTGATCAGTGTGGGCAATCTCACCGTGGGCGGCACGGGCAAGACTCCCATGGTCATCCTTCTGGCCGGGATGCTGAAGGACCGGGGGATGCGGCCCGCGGTGCTGAGCCGGGGCTACGGCGGGAAAAACACGGCTGACGTTCTGGTCGTGTCCGACGGCATGCGGGTGCTGGCCGGGCCCGAGGAGGCAGGCGACGAGCCGGTTTTGATCGCCCGGCGCCTCGGAGACGTCCCCGTGCTGGCGGGGCCGAAGCGCGTCGTCACGGGAAGACATGCCCTCGAGCACTTCGGCGTCGGCGCGATCCTGCTGGACGACGGCTTTCAGCACCGCTACCTGCATCGGGACCTGGACATCGTACTCCTGGACAGCGCGCAGCCGCTCGGAAACGGATTTCTCTTGCCGCGAGGCCCGCTGCGGGAACCGCCTTCGGCCCTCGCGAGGGCCGGTGCCATCGCCTTCACCCGTTCGGGGGAGGGTGATGCGGGAGAGACGGATGAGAGGCTCTCCGGGATCCTGTCCGGAGGCATCGTCCTTCGGACTCGCGTCCGGCCAACGTCCCTGACGACGCAGGATGGAGAGCAGAAGCCCCTGTCGATTTTGCAGGGCAAGCGGGTCTTCGCATTCGCAGGGATTGCCCGGCCCGATTCCTTCCGGCGGACCATCGAATCCCTGGGGGGCGTTATCGCCGGGTTTCGGGCCTTCCCGGATCATCACCGTTACCGCGCAGAAGACCTGGGCCGGATTGAAAGCGAATCGGGGCTTGCAAAGGCGGATATCCTGCTTGCCACGGAAAAAGATCTCGTCAAGCTCCCGCTGACCCCGCAGCTCTCGTCGCGGATCCACGGCCTCGCCATCGAAACGGAGATCCTGGAAGGAAGAGATCGACTGGAAGCGGCGCTTCAAGAGATTGCGCAGGCAAGACAGCGAACGTAAATAGAACGGATTATGCAAAAAACGCGAACCACCGCATTGATCTTTTTCCTGTTTCGACTGATCCCCCTCGGAGTTCGCCGGGCGATTTTCAAGGCCCTCTTTCGCCTGTTCTACCACGCTTCGGCAAAGCAGCGGCTCATCGCCCTGCACAACCTGAGCAGAGCCTACCCGGAAAAGAGCATCGACGAAATCGTGGAAATCGCCAAAGGGGTATACCGCCACATGGGCATCGTGCTGGCGGAGCTCTTCGAGATGCCCTTCATCACCCGTGAGACCCTCGCCGACTGGGTCACGGTGGAGGGGCTCGAACATGTCGAGGCTGCCCTGGCGAAGGGCAAGGGGGTCCTGTCCATTGTCGCCCATTTCGGCAACTGGGAGCTGATGACCGTCGCCGTACCTATGTTGATCCGGCCGATGCAGATCATCTATCGCCCCCTGGACAGCCCCATCATGGACAATCTTCTGGGGTGGAGCCGGACAAAGCACGGCAACTCCCTCATTCCCAAAGGAGGCTCGGGAAGACGGATCATCCGCCTGCTCAAGGAAAACAATCCCATCGGGATCCTGAGCGACCAGAACGTGGACAAGAACGAGGGCGTCTTCGTCGACTTCTTCGGCAGGCCCGCCTGTACTTCCGTCGGGACAGCCGTGCTGGCCATGCAGTCGGGTGCCCCTGTCATCCCGGCCTTCATGCCCCGGATGCCCGACGGGCGATACAAGCTGATCATCCTGCCCCCCGTCGAGGTATCGCGCACCGACGACTACGAATCTGATCTTGTCGTGACCACCCAGCGCTTCACGAAGGTCGTGGAGGACATGGTCCGAAAGTACCCCGACCAGTGGTTCTGGATCCACCAACGATGGAAGACGAAGCCGTGGCAATGATGCCGCTCTGCGGCATCATTGCAGGGACGAGGGACGAGGGGCTAGGGACGAGGCAAAAAGCGGGATAGCCGTGAAGAAGCTCGATTTTGATAAACTGAACAATGTGCTGATCAGAGGCACCAACTGGATCGGGGATGTTGTCATGACGTTCCCGGCGATCGCCGCCGTGCGCGAGACGCTGCCCCACGCACGGATCACCGTTCTCGTGAAACCCTGGGTGGCCGATCTCGTGAGAATGCACCCCGCGGTGGACGAAGTCATGATCTACGAGCGGCCGGGGCGGCACGAGGGAATCGGCGGGTTGTGGGAGCTTTCCCGGGAATTGCGCCTGAGGCGCTTCGACGCGGCGATCCTGCTCCAGAACGCCATCGAGGCTGCCATCATCGCCCGGTTGGCGGGGATTCCCGTCCGGGCGGGCTACAGCACGGACGCAAGGGGATTTCTTCTCACCCACCCGGTGGCACGCACGCAGGAGATCAGAAACGTCCATCAGACCCTTTACTACCTGGAGATGCTCCATGCCCTGGGATTCAGATCCTCGGAGCAGACGCTCCGCATCATCCCGACTGCGCAGGACCGTGAGGCAGCTCAGAGACGCCTCAACGAGTACGGGATCGCCGGCCGGCGGCCGCTGATCGGCATGGCACCGGGAGCGGCCTACGGGCCTGCCAAGCGGTGGTTTCCCGGGCGTTTCGCAGGCGTGGCGGACCGCCTCATCGGAAGATTCTCCTGTCCTGTGCTGCTCTTCGGCGGCGCCGGGGACAGGGCGAGCACGGAGGCGGTTCAGTCGGCGGCGCAGTGCGCCTTTATCGACATCGCGGGCAGGACGTCCCTGAGGGAGGCCATCGCATTGATTGCCCGATGCGATCTGTTCATCACAAACGATTCGGGGCTCATGCATGTGGCGGGGGCACTGGGCGTTCCCACGGTGGCCATTTTCGGGTCCACGAACCCCGCGACGACATCCCCCATGGGGGAGCGGACCGTCATCGTCCGCAGGCCTGTCGACTGCAGCCCCTGTCTCAAGCAGGAGTGCCCCACCGATTTTGCCTGCATGGACCTCGTCTCCGTCGACGAGGTTTTCGACGAATCGATCCGGCTGCTTGACCAGGCGGGTTATCATTAAGGATTGACATGGAAGAGAAAAACCGGGCCGTGTTCATGGATCGCGACGGCACCATCAACGAAGAGGTGGGCTATCTCAGCAGGATGGACGATCTGAAGGTGTATCCGCGGGCAATCGAGGCGATTCGCCTGATCAACGCCGCCGGCATGAAGGCCGTCGTCATCACCAACCAATCCGGGATCGCCCGGGGATACATCACGGAAGATTTCGTGCGGAGCGTCCACGAGCGGATCAATGAACTTCTCGGGGCCGAGGGGGCCCGGATCGACGGGTTCTACGTCTGCCCCCATCACCCGATACACGGCAATGGCATCTACAAGCAGGACTGCAACTGCCGCAAGCCGAAGCCGGGACTTCTGCTGCAGGCCGCAGCGGAGATGGACATCGATCTTGGGCGCTCGTACATGATCGGCGACATGCTGAAGGATATTGAAGCGGGGAAAAAAGCGGGGGCCAAGGGGATTCTCGTCAAAACCGGTTATGGCTCAAACATCGTCAGAACGGACATGCCCGCCTACATTGCCGAGGACATCCTCGAGGCCGTGCAATGGATCATGAGGGACCGGCAGCGATGAACATCCTCATCGTCAAACTGAGCGCCATCGGGGACGTGATCCACACGCTGCCTTCGCTGGCGGCCCTTCGCCGGTGCTACCCGCAGGCTCACATCACCTGGGCTGTGGAGGAGTCCGCCTCGGATCTGCTTGCGGATCATCCCCTGCTGGACCGGGTCCTCGTTTCCCGGCGCAAGCGCTGGATCCGTGACGTGAAGGAAGGCCGGCACCGCGGGGCTGTCCTGCGGGAGATCAGCGGCTTCCTGCACGCCCTTCGCGATCGGCCCTACGATCTGGTGATTGATTTCCACGGTCTCCTGAAGAGCGCCGTGATTGTTTTTTTGAGCCGCGGGAAGCGCAAGCTCGGTTACGACAGCATGCAGGAGGGAAGCGGGCTTTTCCTCAACGAGAAGATCCCCGAGGACATGACCAAGCACGCCGTGGAGCGCTATCTCGATCTCCCGCGCCACCTCGGGTGCGAAACGGCAACGCCCGAGTTCCCCATCGGTCTGCGGGAGGCCCATTTCAAAAGGGCGCAGGCGCTGCTTGCCGAGAAGAAGGTTGACACACAGAGAGGTTTCGTGGGAGTAAGTCCCGTTGCCTACTGGGATACGAAGCTCTGGGACGAGGCGAAGTTCGCTGCGGTCTGCGACCTCATTGTGACTCGGCTCGGTCTGCACGTCGTATTTACGGGTGAAAGCCCCGGGGGAGCCATCGCACGGATCCGGTCCCTGATGCAGGCCCCTTCGGCCTCGGTGGCCGGCGAGACAACGCTTCGGGAGCTGGCCGCGCTGTACAAGATGGCATCGGTTCTTCTCACGACCGACTCGGGCCCCATGCACCTGGCGGCAGCCGTGGGGACGCCCGTCGTGGCACTGTTCGGCCCCACCGCGCCGGAGCGGACGGGGCCTTATGGAGACAGTCACATCGTCATCCGTCATGGACTTCCCTGCAGTCCCTGTTTCCGCAAGTCCTGCGACACCCTGGAGTGCAT
>DASRZY010000003.1:0-4431 GCA_035685905.1 Syntrophales bacterium | reverse complement strand
GTGCCGCAGCGATTGCAGTTCGATCCCTTCAGATTGTTGGCCGTGATGATATATCCCTGCCGCCCGATGAGAAGATTGCCACACTTACGGCACTGCGTGTCCTCTCCCCCCTGGCCCGGAATGTTGCCACTGTAGACGTGCTTGAGGCCTGCCTCGAGGCCAATCTCCATGGCCCGGAGGATCGTTTTGACAGGTGTAGGGGAGAGATCCTGAATCCTGTACCTCGGGTGGAAACGGCTCACATGCCAGGGGACCTCCTCACCGAGCGACCGGACAAATTCGGCAATCTCGCGAAGCTCGCCCTCGTCGTCGTTGAGGGTCGGGATGATGAGCGTCGTCACCTCGACCCAGATCCCCCGTTTCTTCATCCCCTTCAGTGTCTGCAGGACTGGCCCGAGGCTCGCCCCGCAGTGCCGCTTGTAGAAGTCGTCGCGGAAGGATTTGAGATCGACATTTGCAGCGTCGAGCCACCCGGAAGCAGCCTCGAGGGCTTCTTCCGTCATGAAGCCGTTTGTCACGAAGATGTTCTTCAAGCCCCCCTCGCGGGCGAGCCGGCCGGTGTCGCTGGCAAATTCGAAAAAGATGGTCGGTTCCGTGTAGGTGTAGGAAATCGATTTTGACCCGGCATCAATCGCCTTGCTGACAACTTCCCAGGGAGCCATCTCGCGGCCGGCGATCCTCCCGTCCTCCCGCGGCATCTGGGAGATCTCGTGGTTCTGGCAGAAGGTGCAGCGGAAGTTGCAGCCCACCGCGGCGATGGAGTAGGATTCCGATCCGGGATAGAGGTGATAGATCGGTTTTTTCTCGATGGGATCGACGTTTGCGGCAATAACAGGGCCGTATACGAGTGTATAAAGCGTCCCTTCCCTGTTTTCCCTTACCCCGCAAATGCCTCTCTTCGAAGGCTGGATCTTGCAGCGATGGCTGCAAAGGGCACAGCGGACCGCATCCCCCTCTGCTTTTTCATACAGCATCGCTTCCTTGATCATGCCCACCCCTCAAACAAGATCAAACGGCAAATCCCCCTCTTTCCCCCAGGGCAGCTTCGCTGCAGGAATTGGTTGACTGGGTAATGGGTTGATTGGGGAAGAGCAGACAGCCTGCCCGTGCGCTGCCCTTTCTCCCTTATCAACCAGTCAACGAATCACCAGTTACTGCTGCGTAGCATCTGATTGGGGACAAAAGGGAATTTTCTGATCTTTTTCTTCACTTGACACGTAACACTTAAAACATAACACGGCGGGTGATTCTCACCCGCCAATGGTAGACATCTCCCGTGCGCATTTCTTGCGGCTGCGATCCTCGCCTGCACCTTCGGTATGCTGACCCAGGGGTTTATTCTCGATGGCTTTTCGAATGAGCCGCTCGAGTTCCTCGTCGGTGCACCCTTTTCGCATGGGCGTCTTGAGATCTATCTCTCCGTCAACCATGAGGCAGGCGCGGAGGCCGCCGTCTGCCGTCAGCCGCAACCGGTTGCAGGCGTGACAGAAATTGTGGCTCATGGGACTGATGAAGCCGATAACTCCTTTGGCACTCTCCAACCGGAAAAGCCGGGCCGGCCCCTCGAACTTCTTGGCCTGTCTTCCGTCTTCGACGGGGATCAGTTTGCCCATGTGCCCGATCCGTTCCATGAGATCATCGTTGGAGACATACTTCTCCTGGTTCTCGCCCTGCACTCCGATCGGCATGAGTTCGATGAAGCGGATTTGATAAGGCTTTCCCAGTGACAGCCGGGCGAACGCAAGGGTTTCATCGTCATTGAAATCCTTGACGGTAACGACATTGATCTTGATCGGAGAAAAGCCTGTCTGATCGGCTCGCTCCAGGCCTCGAAGCACGGCCGACAGGTCTCCTCCGCGGGTGATTCGGGCGTATTTATCCGGATCGAGCGAATCGAGGCTCACGTTGATCCTGCTGATGCCGGCGCTGCGAATCGGCTCGGCAAGGGACTCCAGGAGAATGCCATTTGTTGTGAGGCTGATGTCCTCCAACCCCAGCCCCTTCAGTGATGAGAGGAATTCTGCGACCCCCCTTCTGACAAGAGGCTCGCCACCCGTGACACGCACCTTCACGATCCCGAGCTTTTTTGCAATGCCGATGATGCGGAGCATCTCCTCATACCGAAGGATATCCTCGTGCCCGAGCCTCGACACACCTTCCTTCGGCATGCAGTAGACACACCGAAGATTGCATCGGTCGGTGATGGAAACCCGCAGGTAATTGATTTCTCGTTTGTATTTATCTAGCATGGTGATACGAAAGGGGCCCCCTCAGGCGGCCCCCTCTGTGTCAGCATTAGCATAAGGAAGCCTGTAACGCAAGAAGGGAAACAAGGGGGGATCCATGACCCCGAAATGTCTTGACAGCTGCGGCATTCTTGTGTAAAAAAACCACAGATATCCGTTCATGCCCCAAGGCGATGGCGGATATTTATTTTTTTGCCTGAGGGGACTGCCCGGGAGGATTGTAGATGGAGAAAATGCCCATCACGAAAGCGGGTTTCGAAAAGCTGAAGAAAGAGCTGGATCAGCTCAAGAGGGTGTTGATTCCCGAGAACATCAAAGCGATTGAAGAGGCACGGGCACACGGCGACATCTCGGAAAACGCCGAGTACCAGTACGCCAAGGAGCGGCAATCTTTTCTCCACGGGCGCCAGCAGGAAATCGAGAACAGTCTGGCCACCTCGCAGATCGTGGAATTGAACGGCCTCACCGGCGAGCGTGCCGTTTTCGGCACGACCGTCTCCTTTTCCGACGTCGACTCGGGCGACACGACCCGCTATCAGCTCGTGGGCCCTTATGAGTCGGATCTCTCCAGGAACCGCATTTCCGTCACGTCCCCTATCGGCAGGGCCCTCATCGGCAAGAATGTCGGCGACGTGGTGCGCGTCAAGACACCCGGAGGCGTGCGGGAAGTCGAAATCGTGGACATCGCCATCGAGGATTTAGAGTAGGAAAGATAAAAAAAGCCGGGAAACAAAAGCTTCCCGGCTTTTTTGTCTCTGTCTTTCGACCGAATCAGTGCTGCCCGGCGATCTTGAGCCGCATCTCCGCCCGCTCGAGGGCCACCTTGGCCTTCTCGAATTCCGGGTCTTCCTTGGCAAACTTTGCCATCTTCTGCTCGGCCGTTTCCTTGGCCCGCCTGGCTCGTTCCACGTCGATCTGATCTGCCTTCTCGGCCGTCTCGACGAGCACCGTCACCTTGCTTCCCGTCACCTCGGCATATCCCGTGTTGACGGCATAACTCACACGCTTCCCATCCCTCAGGTAGCTCAGCTCACCGAACTTGATGGCCGAAAGCAGCGAGGCGTGTCCCCTCAGGACGCCGAATTCGCCTTCGCTCCCGGGACAGGTCACTTCATCGACCGGTCCGCTGTAAGCCAGCTTTTCCGGAGTCACGATTTCCAGCAAGAGTTCCTCTGACATTCCACTTCCCTCCGGCCCGGTTATTCAGCCAGTTTCCTGGCCTTTTCAACTGCCTCCTCGATGCCGCCCACCATGTAGAAGGCCTGCTCGGGAAGTTCATCGTGTTTGCCATCCAGAATTTCCTTGAACCCCCGTACCGTGTCCTTCACGGTGACGAACTTGCCCTCGGTTCCGGTGAACTGTGCGGCAACGAAGAAGGGCTGGGACAGGAAGCGCTGGATCTTGCGGGCGCGACCGACCGTCAGCTTGTCTTCCTCGGAGAGCTCGTCCATGCCGAGGATGGCGATGATGTCCTGGAGGTCCTTGTAGCGCTGCAGGATCAGCTGCACGCTGCGGGCCACCGCGTAGTGCTCCTCGCCCAGAACGTTGGGATCGAGGATGCGCGAGGTGGAGTCGAGCGGGTCCACGGCGGGGTAGATCCCCAGCTCGGCGATGGGCCGGGAGAGAACGACCGTTCCGTCGAGATGGGCAAATGTCGTGGCCGGGGCCGGGTCCGTCAAGTCGTCGGCGGGAACGTAGACGCACTGCACAGCGGTGATGGACCCCTTGTCCGTCGAGGTGATCCGCTCCTGCAGGGCGCCCAGGTCCGTGGCCAGCGTGGGCTGGTAACCGACGGCGGAGGGCATGCGGCCCAGGAGCGCCGAGACCTCGGAGCCGGCCTGGGTGAACCGGAAGATGTTGTCGACGAAGAGAAGCACGTCCTGCCCTTCCACATCGCGGAAGTACTCGGCGGCGGCCAGAGCCGTGAGGGCCACGCGGGCGCGGGCTCCGGGGGGTTCCGTCATCTGGCCGTAGATCAGGGCGGCTTTCGAAATAACGCCCGACTGCTTCATTTCCAGGTAGAGGTCGTTTCCTTCACGGGTGCGCTCGCCCACGCCGGCGAACACGGAGATGCCGCCGTGGTGCATGGCGATGTTGTGGATCATCTCCATCATGACGACGGTCTTGCCGACGCCGGCGCCGCCGAACATGCCCATCTTGCCGCCGCGGGGGAAGGGAACCAGCA
>DASRZY010000002.1:0-8859 GCA_035685905.1 Syntrophales bacterium | reverse complement strand
CGGGAGGAACGATGAGGTTTGACAAATTCACCCTGAAAGTCCAGGAAGCCCTCCAGGAAGCCCAGTCCCTTGCCGGTCGACTCGGCCATCAGGCCTTGGACGTGGAGCACCTGCTTGCAGCCCTGATCCGGCAGCCCGAGGGGATCGTTTCGGCCGCCCTGAAGAAGCTCGGGGCCGATACGCGACCCATCCAGAGGGAGATCGAAAAGGCCCTCAACAGCCTCCCGAAGGTATCCGGGGGCGGTACACAGGCCTACATGACGCCGAGGCTCAACAAGGTACTCGAGAACTCTTTCGAGGAGGCGAAAAGGCTCAAGGACGAGTTCGTCAGCGCCGAACACATCCTGATTGCCATGACAGAGGACAAGGAAGGCCCTGCGGGGAAAATTCTGCGAGCGGCCGGCGTCACGAAAGACAGCATCTACAAGGTTCTGATGGACATCCGGGGCAGCCAGCGCGTCACGGACCAGAACCCCGAGGAGAAATACCAGGCCCTCGAGAGATACGCCAGGGATTTCAATGAGCTGGCAAGAAAGGGCTCCTTCGACCCGGTCATCGGCCGCGACGAGGAGATCCGGCGGATCATGCAGGTCCTCACCCGGCGCACGAAGAACAACCCCGTGCTCATCGGCGAGCCCGGCGTGGGCAAGACAGCCATCGTCGAGGGGCTCGCCCAGCGGATCGTCAACGGCGATGTGCCGGAGACACTCAAGGACAAGCGGGTCGTCGCCCTGGACATGGGATCGCTTGTCGCCGGCGCCAAGTTCCGGGGCGAGTTCGAGGATCGCCTGAAGGCGGTTCTCAAGGAAGTGACCGACGCGGCGGGGGAAATCATCCTCTTCATCGACGAGATCCACACCGTCGTGGGCGCGGGGGCGGCCGAAGGCGCCATCGACGCCTCGAACATGCTCAAGCCGGCTCTTGCCCGGGGCGAGCTCCGGTGTATCGGCGCCACAACCCTCAACGAGTACCGCAAGAATATCGAGAAGGACCCGGCCCTGGAGCGGCGCTTCCAACCCGTTCTGATCAAGGAGCCCTCCGTGGAGGACACCATTGCCATCCTCCGGGGGCTCAAGGAGCGCTACGAGGTCCACCACGGGGTCCGGATCAAGGATTCGGCCATCGTGGCGGCGGCAACGCTGTCGGACCGCTACATCGCCGACCGGTTCCTGCCGGACAAGGCCGTTGACCTCATCGACGAGGCGGCTTCCCGCCTGAGGATCGAGCTCGACAGCCTCCCCGCCGAGATCGACACGCTTGAGCGCAGGATCATGCAGCTCGAGATCGAGCAGCAGTCCCTGAAAAACGAGACGGACCCCGGCGCGCTGGAGCACCGCAGGAAGCTCGAGAATGAAATCGGGAAGCTCAAGGCCGAGCGCGACGAGAAAAAGAAGCACTGGTCCAGTGAGCGCGAAGTGATCAAGCGGATCCAATCCATCCGGGGACGGATCGAGGAGCTCAAGAACGAAGAGCTCAACGCCCAGCGGGCAGGCGATCTGGCCAAGGCCGCCGAGATTCGCTATGGTCGGCTCGTGGAGCTCAACCGGGACCTGGAGAAAGAGCAATCGGCCCTGACCGAGATACAGGACGGCGACAAGATGCTCAAGGAAGAGGTCGAGGCCGAGGACGTGGCCGCCGTTGTGGCCAGCTGGACGGGCATCCCCGTCTCCCGCATGATGGAAACCGAGGTGGCCAAGCTCATCCACATGGAGGAGCGCCTGCAGCAGCGGGTGATCGGCCAGGAGGAACCCATCCATGCCGTCTCCAACGCGCTGCGCAGGGCCCGCTCGGGGCTGCAGGATCCCAACCGGCCCATCGGCTCCTTCATCTTCATGGGGCCCACGGGCGTGGGGAAGACGGAGCTGGCGCGTGCATTGGCCGAGTTCATGTTCGACAACGAGCAGAACATGATCCGCATAGACATGTCCGAGTACATGGAGAAGCACTCCGTGGCCCGGCTGATCGGGGCCCCTCCCGGGTACGTGGGCTACGACGAGGGCGGCTTCCTCACCGAGTCGGTGAGAAGAAGGCCCTACTCGGTCATCCTCTTCGACGAGATCGAAAAGGCGCACCCCGACGTGTTCAACATCCTGCTGCAGATCCTCGACGACGGGAGGCTCACCGACGGCCACGGCCGGACGGTGGACTTCAAGAACACGATCGTGATCATGACCTCGAACATCGGCAGCCAGTTCGCCGTCGACGCCTCGATGAGCGAAGGCGAGCGGCGGATGAAGATCAACGAGGTCCTGAGAACGACCTTCAAGCCCGAGTTCCTGAACCGCGTCGACGACATCATCATCTTCCGGTCGCTCACGATCAGCGACATCAACCGGATCATCGACATCCAGATCGGCCGGCTGCAGAAGATGCTCGCCGTCCGCAAGGTCACGATCGAGCTGACGGACAAGGCGAAGAAGCACATCGCCAAGGCGGGCTACAGCGCCATTTACGGGGCGCGGCCGCTCAAGCGGGCCCTGCAGAAGATCGTCCAGGACAGCCTGGCCATGAAGATCCTCGACGGCACCATCGTTGCGGGCGACCACGTCGTGGTCGACGTGAAGGGCGACGGGGAGGTGGTCTTCCAGAAAAAGACGGGATGAGTGGAAACGGGGTGCGCCCTTGCGCGCAACCCGTCTTTCCGGTATAATCCGCGTCCGATAAAAATTGAATCTTACACGGAGGAAGGGAAACAATGAATTCTCTCAAGACTGCAGTCCTGCTTGGCTTGCTGACGGGACTCCTGGTCCTGATCGGCGGCTACATTGGCGGGAAAAACGGCATGTTCATCGCCTTTATCTTCGCCATGGGCATGAACTTCTTCAGTTACTGGTTCTCCGACAAGATCGTGCTGCGCATGTACCAGGCCCAGGAGGTGACGCCCCAACAGGCGCCCGAGCTTCACCGAATGGTGCAGGAACTTGCCATGAAGGCGGGCCTGCCCATGCCGCGGGTCTACATCATCCCGGGCGATACGCCGAATGCCTTTGCCACGGGGCGCAACGAAAATCACGCCGTCGTGGCCGTCACCGAGGGGATCATGCGGATACTGAGCCGCGAGGAGCTCGAGGGCGTCATCAGCCATGAGCTCTCCCACATCAAGAACCACGACATCCTCATCGGGTCGATCGCCGCCACGATCGCCGGCGCCATCACGATGCTGGCCAACATGGCCCAGTGGGCGGCCATCTTCGGCGGGGCCCGCGGCGACGACGACGAGGGCGGAGGCGGGATGGTCGGCATGATTGTCATGGCGATCCTCGCCCCCATCGCGGCCATGCTGATCCAGATGGCCATCTCCCGCTCCAGGGAGTACCTGGCCGACGACGGCGGAGCCAAGGTGTCGGGCAAGCCCTGGGCGCTGGCAGGCGCACTCGAGAAGCTGCAGGCGGCAAGCCAGGCCATCCCCATGAACGCCAACCCGTCGACGGCCCACATGTTCATCGTGAACCCCCTCACGGGACGGGCATTCATGAACCTCTTCAGCACCCACCCGCCCATCGAGGAGCGGATTGCAAGGTTACGCAGCATGAAGCCGCGTATGTAACGAAACAAGGCACGCAGACTTTCGGAATGCCCCCTGTCTAGGGGGCTTCCGGCTTTTAGGCTCGAGAATCGAGGCACGAGGTTCGAGGATTTTCTTTTGTCCTCGGTCCTCGTTCCTCGGACCTCGAACCTTATATTTGGAGGGAGCAATGGAAGACGAGAAAGGCTTTGTGATCAAAGACCGTCGCCGATTCGACGATTCGGGGGAAGCCCGGCCGGAGCAACCCCGGGAGGAACCGGCTGCCAAACCACAGGAGCCGAAACCCGAAGCGAAGGCCACCGAACCCCGTCCGGCTGAAAAGGCCCAAGGGGCCGCGACGGAACAAGCGTTCCCCGAGCTCAACTTCTCCACCTTTGTCTTCTCGCTCGGCACGTCGGCCATGTATCACTTCGGGGACATCCCCGACCCCGTGACCAAAAAGGCTGAGCGGAACCTCGAGGCAGTGAAACAGACCATCGATATCCTCGCGATCCTGCAGGAAAAGACAAAGGGAAATCTCATCGAAGACGAGGAAAGGCTCCTTGAATCGCTCCTCTACGAACTGAGGATGCGATTTGTCAGGGAGTCAGGCACGTGAGGACCGTCCAGTCGCCGGCCAAGATCAACCTCATCCTGAAGGTGCTTCGCCGCAGGGAGGACGGCTACCACGATATCGCCTCATTGATGCAGAAGGTGAGCCTCTCGGACGAGATTCAGTTCACCCCGAGAAGACAGGGCATCGCCCTCACCTGCCCGGGGTCGGATCTTCCCACCGGCGAGGGCAACCTGGTGGTCCGGGCAGCCCGGGCGCTCTTCACCGAGGCGGGATTTGCCGGAGGGGTGGAGATCGCGCTTCGAAAGCGGATCCCGACAGCGGCGGGTCTCGGCGGGGGGAGTTCCAACGCCGCGACAACCCTCGTCATCCTCAACGACCTGTTCCGGTTCGGCTTCGATCGCGAGCGCCTCATCCGGATCGGCGCCCGGCTTGGGGCCGACGTCCCCTTCTTCATCTACGGCAGCGCGGCCTGGGCCTTCGGGATCGGCGATCTTCTCGAACCGGCCGTGATCCCTGCCGGGATGTGGTTTGTTCTCGTCAACCCGGGGTTCGAGGTCCCCACGAAGTGGGTCTACCAGAGCCTGAATTTGCCGTTGACAAACACGGCTGTTAAGTATAGTATTCCTAGCTTTTCAGGGGTACGTGATCTCGCCGCGGCATTGTCAAACGATTTGGAAACGGTCACGGTGAGGCAGTATCCCGTGCTTGCAGAGCTGAAGGGGTTTCTCCTGAGGCAGGGCGCCATCGGGTCGCTCATGTCGGGGAGCGGGCCCACGGTCTTCGGACTCTTTGATAACGAACCGGACGCGATCAAGGCTGAAGGCGCACTGAGGACATCGTACGCGTATGCGGTGTTCCGGGCTCAAACAATTTGATCCCGCGACCATCGGATGCCTTCCCCCGCATCACCAAGGCAAACGTCGAGGATGGGGCGTCGGCAAGCGGTAAGCCACGGGACTTTGGCTCCCGCATTCGGAGGTTCGAATCCTCCCGCCCCAGCCATCATTCTTCATAACAACCCGGATCCAACCCCAGGGTGAACAGACATGCTCGAACGAATGCGCATCTTCTCGGGAAATTCGAACAAGAAGCTGGCGGAAGACATCTGCACAAAGCTCGGCATTGCCCTCGGCAAGGCCAACGTGGCCACCTTCAGCGACGGCGAGACGAGAGTGGAGATCAATGAGAACGTCCGCGGCATGGACGTCTTCATCATCCAGTCCACGTGCCCGCCCGTAAACGACCACGTGATGGAGCTGCTGATCCTCATCGACGCCATGAAGCGCGCATCGGCCGACCGGGTCACGGCCGTGATCCCCTATTACGGCTACGCGCGGCAGGACCGCAAAGTCGCCCCGCGGGCCCCCATCTCGGCAAAGCTTGTGGCCGATCTCATCACGTCGGCCGGGGCGAACCGGGTGCTCTCGGTGGATCTGCACGCCGGCCAGATCCAGGGCTTCTTCAACATCCCCGTGGACAACCTCTTTGCCACACCCATCCTGCTGAAATACATGGCGAGCAATTTCGCGAACAACCTGGTCGTCGTCTCCCCCGACACGGGGGGCGTCGAGCGCGCCAGGGCATTTGCCAAGCGACTGGACGCAACCCTGGCGATCATCGACAAGCGGCGCGAGGGGCCCAACGAGTCCCAGGTCATGAACATCATCGGCAACGTGAAGGACAAGCGGGTCATCATCCTCGACGACATGATCGACACCGCCGGCACCATGGTCCAGGCCGCGGCTGCCCTGGAGGCCGAAGGGGCCACGGAGGTCGTTGCCTGCTGCACCCACTCCGTGCTGTCGGGGCCGGCCATCGACCGGATCGACGACTCGAACCTCAAGGAGATCATCGTGACGGACACCATCCCGCTGCACGAGCGGGCGAAGGCCTGTAAAAAGAAAATCACCGTCCTGCCCGTCTCGGGATTTCTGAGCGAGGCGGTTCGACGCATCTACTACAACGACTCGGTGAGCTCTTTGTTTATTTAGGCATCCGGCCTCGGAGTTGAGAGGTGCCAGGACTGAGGGATTCTTTTCTCCTTCGAAGCCTGTTGCCTGCAGCCTGTTGACTGGAGCCTGTTATTACTGGAGGTTTGAATGGAAGCAATAGAGTTGAAAGCGAATATTCGCAAGGAATCGGGTAAGGGGCCTGCCAGGAGACTGCGGGCCGAGGGGCTCGTTCCTGCCGTGCTATACGGATCAGGGGCCGAGTCAACCATGCTTTACGTGAGTGCTGCGGACCTGATCAAGATCGTCCGGGCCGAAAAGGGCGAAACGGGGTTCATCAAGATCGTCATCGACGAAGCAGGGAAGAAAGCCGAGAAGATTTCCGTCCTGAAGGAGCTGCAGAAGAACACGGTGACGAAAACAATCGTCCACGCCGATTTCTACGAGATCCGGATGGACCGCAAGCTGACCCGGAACGTGCCGATTCACATCGTGGGCGATGCCATCGGCGTGGAAAAAGGCGGCGAGCTCCAGCAGTTCAAGAGGGATGTCAAGATATCCGTCCTGCCCGGTCAAATGCCCAGGCACATCGACGTCGATGTGACGGAGTTGGCGATCGGAACCTCGATTCACGTGCGCGATCTCAAGTTGGCCGAGGGCATCGAGATCCTGGATGCCGGCAACATCAATATTGTTACGGTATTGGCCAAGAGGGGCGGCGTAGGCGAGGAGGCAGCTCCCGCAGCAGCAGCAGAAGGAGAAGAAGAGGCAACGAAGGAACCGGAGCTGGTCGGCAAGAAGGGCGCAAAGGAAGAGGAATAATCCCCTTCCCTTTAATCGGTCTTATCGAAAAACCCCGTTTCCATCCGCGAAGCGGGGTTTTTTATTGCACGCGGTCGAAGGGACAAGGTATAAGCAGCATCGTGAGGGTATTGGACTCAGCTCCGACTCCTGACGGAAAAGACGGAATAGACTGAATAGACCGGACAGACCATGAAAATTATCGCCGGCCTGGGCAACCCGGGGGACCAGTACCGCCTGACGCGCCACAACATGGGATTTCTCGTGGTGGACGCTCTTGCGGAGGAATCGGGCATTGCCGTCCAGAAGAAAAAATTCGAGGCCCTGCTGGGCGACGGCAGGATTGCCGAGCATCGCGTGCTGATTGCAAAACCGCAAACCTTCATGAATCTCAGCGGGATGTCCCTCAGGCAGGTTCTCGATTTCTATCAGAAAACCGCCGATGACCTCCTGGTTGTCCACGATGATCTGGACCTGCCTTTCGGGACCGTGCGAGTCAAGGTCGGTGGAGGCGATGGGGGTCACAAGGGAATCCGGTCGCTGATCGAGCATCTCGGTGTGGCAAATTTCACGCGGGTGCGGCTGGGCATCGGCAAGCCTTCCTTCAAAGAGGACGTGGAGCGCTACGTCCTGCAGCCTTTCCCGAAGGCGGACCTGGAGCAGTTGGCCGAGGTGGTCCAGAAAGCCTGTGATGCCGTCCGCGAGATCCTCGGTTCAGGAGCCCGGTCGGCCATGAACCGTTTCAACACCCGCGACCGAAAATCCGATTTGGATACTGAGAACCCGCCAGAATAATTACACATTTCAAGTTTTACGCCGTTCCTCCCTCCCTCCGCTCCGTCGTCGTTTCAGCCGGGTACCCCACTGCGGCATCCGGATTCCCCAGCGAATCGGAGCAGCCAATAAAATCTTTGACAAAAGTGCCAATATTTGCTATGTGACGGCGGCTTTAATGGTTGGTCTCATTTCGGTACTTTTTGAAACTTTATTGATATGGGAGGAGATGGAGAGATGATTAGCGAGAGAGTCAAACGTGTCCTAAGCGCCGTATCCTTGGCGCTTATCGTTCTGCTCTTTGCGACGCCCCTGTTCGCAAGCGAAGCAGATTTGGTCATTCCACCGCTTTCAGCCGCTCAGAACCAGCTTCTTGAGATCGGTTTCGTGATCTGTTTTCTGGGGATGGGTTTTGGCTACTTCATGTACGCCAAGGTCAAGAAGATCCCGGCACACAAATCCATGCTCGACGTGGCGGAGATCATTTTCCAGACCTGCAGCACGTACCTCATTCAGCAGGGCAAATTACTTTTCATCCTGTTTGTCTTTATCGGCGCCTGTATTTTCTACTATTTCGGCTTCCTGCAGCACATGGGCATGGGCGATGTCCTCCTGATCCTTTCCTGGACCGTCGTCGGCATCCTCGGTTCCTACGGCGTGGCCTGGTTCGGCATCCGCATGAACACCCTGGCCAATGCCCGCATGGCCTTTGCCTCGCTTGAAGGCAAGCCCATGAAGCTGCTCGACATCCCGCTCACGGCCGGCATGAGCATCGGCGTGCTCCTGGTCTGCGTTGAGCTCATCATGATGCTCATCATCCTGGTCTTCATGCCCCGCGAAGTGGCGGGTGCTGCCTTCATCGGCTTTGCCATCGGCGAGTCGCTCGGCGCCTCCGCTCTCCGTATCTGCGGCGGTATCTTCACCAAGATCGCCGACATCGGCTCCGACCTCATGAAGATCGTCTTCACCATCAAAGAAGACGACCCCCGCAACCCCGGCGTCATCGCCGACTGCACGGGCGACAACGCGGGCGACAGCGTCGGCCCCACGGCGGACGGCTTCGAAACCTACGGCGTGACGGGCGTGGCCCTGATCAGCTTCATCGTGCTGGCCTGCCTGCCCCAGTACCAGGCCGAGCTTCTCGTCTGGATCTTCGTCATGCGCGTCCTCATGATCGTCACCTCCATCGGTTCGTACTTCATCAACAAGATGATCACCGATTCCCTCTGGGGCGGAAAGGAAAAGGTCAACTT
>DASRZY010000001.1:0-4500 GCA_035685905.1 Syntrophales bacterium | reverse complement strand
TTGCCGCCGCGGACATAGCAGGCCGTTCCCAGGCAGACCCTCACCGTGTGGCGCCCGCGCGGTTTCATCGTGAAGAAGGAATAGAAGGTGACGACGCCGTAGACCTGTGCCAGCGGCAGATTCAGCCCTTCGGCGATCCTCTTCTGGATCGGGACGGGGAGGTAATCCAGCGTGACCTGGGCCTCCTCCAGGACGGGGATGAGCCCGCCGGGCTTTCCCTTGAAACGGGCGATGATCGCGTCGAGCTTCGCCAGCTGTTCGGCGCTGAAATCCTTGAGATCGCTGTTGCCGTTTTTCATGAAATCTGTCTCCTCTCTGAGGGTGTCATGCCGACGCCCCGATGTCTGCCAGCCCCTCCGTGATGTGCTCACGGAGAAATCCTGTGACTTCAGGGTGGTTCAGCGGGACATCCTCCAGTGCTTTTTTGAACTCTCTCGTGTCCAGCAGGTAGGCCCTGCCGTCCACCTCGTGCCTGTATATGAGATCGATCCCGGGGTTTCCCACGATGATCGTGATCAGTGTCATCACGATGTCCCCCATGGGCTGCCGGTCGATGTGGTTCAGGCCGAAAACGGCCTCGACCACTGTCCCCGCCCCCGGTTTCGATTGCAGGGACATCTTTCCGCCCGTCCTTTGCGCCGCGTCGGAAAGCATGGGAAGTCCCAGGCCCACCCGGCGGACTTTCTTCGTCGTGTAAAACGGGTCCAGGGCCTTTTCGCGCTCTTCAGGGGTCATCCCGCCCCCGTTGTCCGTGATGCGCATCAGGAAGAGATCCTTCAACCGGTCTTCCCGCACAAGGATCTCAACGAGGGTCGCCCCGGCGCGGACGGAGTTCTCGACGATGTCCAGGATGTGAAGCGCCAGCTCGAGCACGTTCTCACTCCAGGATATAACGGCCGTTCTTCTTCCCGAAGGCCATCCTCAACTCCGCCGTCGAGGCCTCCTCCAAGAATGCCCGGGTGATTCCCTTTCCAATGTCGGTGATGACGTGGGAATCGGAGGATTCGACGAAGGCGCTCTGCGCGAGTTCGGGCCAGCGGCGCCGTGCTTCGGCAAGTCCTGTCCTGCGGGATATCTCGAGGGCATCCAGCGCAAGGCCCTCGGGGATGAACCCCAACTGCCCGAGGATGCCGAAGCTCTCCCGGTCGATGTGGGCAGCGATGGCGAGCCCGCCGAGCCGGCGGATGTCGCCGACGATCTGCTGAAGGGGAAGCGTGGTCGCCCCGATGAGGAGTCTCTCGCTCAACCCCTCCACTTCATCGTGTTCGTTGACGATGGCCTGGCAGCCGAAAATGTCCTCGTCGTTTTTCCCGGGAAGGTGCCGGTAGACGAGGTCCTGCAAGGGGGTCAGATTCTCCAGCTTGTCAAAGAGCGCGAGGACGTGCACCTCTTCGCTGCTCGTGATCTCCATGCCGGCAAGGACGGTAAGCCCCGTCCCCTCGGCACACTTGATAACATACTGAACATTTTCCGAAGAGTTGTGATCGCAGATGGCGATGATGTCGAGGCGGCGGGCAAGGGACATCGCGACGACGGCACGGGGGTACATGTCGAGGTCGGCGCAAGGTGAAAGACAGGTGTGAACGTGGAAATCACAGCGGAACTCCCTGATCATCAGCGGAACCCCTTGCGGGCTGTTCCCGCCCTCCCCGGATCACTGCCTGCAGCGGGCCGCCATCGCGAAACCCGCAAAAAAAAGGAACGTCCGTTTCCGGCCCGTTCCTTTACTACAATTTCACGGCTTGATCAATTCATATATTAGGCCGACGATTTCGAAGGCCGGCAGGTCCGTAACGAGGATCGGGATGCCTTCCGAGTTGGCCTTGGCGGCCGTATCGTTGGCGGGTTCGCTTCCCTGGATGAGGATGATCCCCGCGAGGTCCTTGAGGCTCGCCACGGCAACGATGTTCTGGTGCACCTGGCGCGTGATCCAGATGTCCCCTTCCTTGCTGTTGGCCATGACGTCGCTCAGCAGATCCCCGACGTAGCCCCCCTTGACCTCCCTTTTGAGGCTGCCCTCGGCGCAGGCAACCTTGAGGTTCAATTCGCGGACGAGTGTTTCAAGCTGCATGTCGATCCTCTCAAGCTTCAAAAACGTCCGTCCGCGGGTAAAGACCCGATCCCCGGCTTTCCTCTCCCTTCAGGGATGAGGGAAATCAAGGAGTGAGCTGTGCAGGCCTTGCAACCTGGCAGATAAACAGGCAAATGAAAGGACGTTTCATCATTTTAATATGCGGCCGGCGTTGAATTCGGCCTCTCTACAGTGTCACCGGCGGGTGGTCGGGGTGAAGGAGTTTCTGGAAATTCATCACCGTCATCGTCACGCACGTCCCGACGCCCACCTCGGAGGTGATCATGAGATGATCGGAGTATTTTTTCATGTTCGCCAGACCCATGCCGGCTCCGAACCCCATCTCCCGGACGGCGGCCGTGGCCGTGGAGTAACCTTCCTTCATGGCCAGCTCGATATCCGGGATCCCCGGGCCTTCGTCCTTTGTCTCGATTTTCACCGCCTCATCCGTTACGGCCAGGGTAATCTGCCCCTTCTTGGCATAGGAGACGATGTTGATCTCCGATTCGTAGCAGATGATGGCCACCCTCCGGACAATGTCCGTCGAAACGCCCAGATCCTTCAGTATGCTCTTGATCTGACCCGACACGTTCCCGGCGTTCTGAAAGCTCCCGCCTTCCACATCGAAAGACTTCTCGAATTTCAGCGGCTTGCCCATTACTACATCTCGCCGCCGACCTTTTCAATGCATCCCGTGATTCCCTTGGCATGCAGGCGGCCCGACGTCTCGAACAGGATGTAGCGCGTCGAGAGAATGGGGATTTTCAGCTCCTCGGCCAGCTTGATCGTCTCCTCCGACGGTTTCTTCCCGCGTACCATGATAATCGCTGTGATATCGAGGATATCGGCCGTTCGGACGACCTGGGGATTCGTGAGCCCCGTCAGCAGGAGGCTGTCCGGCTTGGCAAAAGCAAGCACGTCGCTCATGAGGTCTGCGGCGAAGGCGGTCTTCACCGATTTTCCCAGTTGTTCACCGCCTACCAGAACCTCGGCCTCCAGAATATTTTTCACGTCTTCCAGGGTCACAATATCCTCCTCTTTCTTGAAGGCCGGCCCCATTTCCGCGGATGAATAGTCCCCGGGACGATGCCCGCGCCTGAGCAAGAATCGATCTGAAAAACAGTTAAATCTTGTGGTTGATAACACAGGGGAGCGGGAAACGTCAACAGGTAAGATTGACGCTTGACGGGTTCACCGTCTCCCCGCATGAGCAGTTCCCGAGTTGAGGAAAATTTAAAATTTTTTTCCTTGACAGGGGGGGTAAGCGAGGTGTATACGTGACCAACAGTCATTTAATGACCATAATTCATTTACTCCCGAAATTCATTCGGGGCTTGCTCCAGAGGGAGATACCTTGGGCTTGGAACGCAGGAGAGAGCGGGAGAGAGAGCAGCGGCGCAATGCCATCCTCCGGGCGGCGAGAAAGGAATTCTTCGAGAAGGGATTCCGCTCCGTCACGGTGGACAGCATCGCCCGGCGAGCCGAGTTGAGCAAGGGGGCGATCTACCTCTACTTCAAGAGCAAGGAAGAGATCTACGCCCAGATCCTTCTTCGCGACATCGACAAGTTCCACGAGCGGGCGGAAACCGTGCTGGACTCGGCGAAAAGCGCATCGGACAATCTCCGCCAGTACGCCGAGGTCTATGCGGCTTTTTTCTTCAGCGACAGAGAGCTGTTCCGGATCTTCATGAACTTCATGATCCAGCACAATCCAGTCAATTTCACACCCAACATCAACGATCACATTGTCAGATCCACCAACCAGACCGTCATCGTCATCGAGCAGATCCTGCAGATGGGTGTGGAGCGCGGGGAATACCCGAAGGGCCTCGACATCCGGGTCTGCCGCAACGCCCTCTGGGGGCTTCTCAACGGGATCATTGCCCTTCACCTGTTCTCGGGCAGGGAGGAGACACGGGAAGAACGGGTCCGCACCCAGATCCGGGGCGGTCTCGAGGTATTCATAAAAGGACTCCGGTCCGTTTAAAAAAAGAACTCCATCAGACAGGGGAGGCATTTTATGGGTAACATGCTGGTGAACACGAGGGATCAGAAGTTTGTGCTCTATGAGCAGATCGGGGTCGAAAAGCTCTTCGAGACCGAGAAGTACGCCGATTACAACAGGGAAACGGTGGACATGATGCTCAACGAGGCCGAGAAGCTGGCCGTCGAGGTGCTCCTGCCCACCTATGACAAGGGCGACAAGGAAGGCTGCAAGCTGGAAAAGGGACGGGTCAAGGTTCCCGCCTGTTTCCACGACGCCTACAAGAAGTTCTGCGAGGGCGGCTGGCTCAACTGCATGCGCAGCGTCGAGTCGGGCGGCCAGGGCATGCCCAACAGCGTCGCGCAGGGATGCTACGAATTCTTCCAGGCCGCCAACTACCCCCTCATCATGTACCCGGGGCTCACCAATGGCGCAGCCGGTCTCA